>NZ_CAACVB010000010.1 GCF_900659635.1 Actinomadura roseirufa
CGGAGTCGGCGCGCTGCGGGCTCGCCGACGCGTCCCTGGCCGCCGCGGCGCGCGCGTGCTTCCGCGCGGCGCTGGACGCGCTGCCCCGGCTCGGCGCGTCCGCGCTCGTCCCGCTCGTGGAGGAGTACGCCGGCCGCTACGTCGAGCGCGGCCTCAGCCCGGCCGACGACATCGCACCGTTGACACCGTCCGAGGAGGACCCATGGCCCCGATGAGCTCACCGGACACGGTCGACCGCCACGACGAGGACGCGCTGAAGGAGGTGATCGCGGAGCAGCTCGGCGCGTCCCGTGAGCGCAGCCTCGGGCTCACCACCGAGGTGCTCGCGGAGGCCGACCTCGTGGCCCAGGTCTCGCCGCTGATGTCGCCGCTGGTGTGGGACCTCGCCCACATCGGCAACTACGAGGAGCTGTGGCTGCTGCGGGGCGCGGCGGGCGCCGACCCGATGCGCCCGGAGATCGACACGCTGTACGACGCGTTCGAGCATCCGCGCGCCACCCGGCCGTCGCTGCCGCTGCTTCCGCCGGGGGAGGCGCGCTCGTACATCGCCACCGTCCGCGCCAAGGTGCTCGACTCGCTCGCGTCCGTCCGGTTCGACACGGCGGACCCGCTCACCTCGGGCGGGTTCGTCTACGGGATGGTCGTCCAGCACGAGCACATGCACGACGAGACGATGCTGGCCACGCACCAGCTCCGCAAGGGCGCGCCCGCGCTCCTCGACCCGCCGGGGCTGCCGCTGGAGAAGCCGGGCGGCGCCGCCGGCGCGGGCGAGATCCTCATCCAGGCGGGACCGTTCCACATGGGCACCTCGGACGACCCGTGGGCCTACGACAACGAACGCCCCGTCCACCTCGTCGACGTCCCCGCGTACTACATCGACGCGGAGCCGGTCACCAACGCCGGCTACCTCGCGTTCATGGAGGCCGGCGGGTACGACGACCCGCGCTGGTGGGACCCGGCCGGCTGGGAGTGGCGCACCAAGAGCGGCAAGAGCGCTCCCGCGTTCTGGACGCGGGAGGGCGGCCGCTGGCTGCGGCGCCGGTTTGGGCGGACCGAGCCCGTCCCGCCCGGCGAGTCCGTCCAGCACGTGTGCTGGTACGAGGCGGACGCCTACGCGCGGTGGGCCGGGAAGCGGCTGCCGACCGAGGCGGAGTGGGAGAAGGCCGCGCGCTGGGACCCGGTGACGGAGCACTCCCGGCGGTACCCCTGGGGTGACGTCTACGAAGAGGGCCGCGCCAACCTGGGACAGCAGACGCTCCACCCTTCGGAGGCTGGGTCCTATGCGTCGGGCGCGTCGGCGTACGGAGTGAGGCGCATGCTCGGGGACGTGTGGGAGTGGACGTCGTCCGACTTCCACGGCTACCCCGGGTTCCGTTCCTTCCCCTACAAGGAGTACTCCGAGGTCTTCTTCGGCCCCGAGTACAAGGTGCTGCGCGGAGGGTCGTGGGCGACGCACCCGCTCGCCATACGTGGCTCGTTCCGGAACTGGGACTACCCGATCCGGAGGCAGATCTTCTCCGGGTTCCGCTGCGCACGCTCCGCCGGGAACGAGGGGGAGGGCCGCTGAGATGTGCCGACACCTCGGCTACCTCGGTCCCGAGCGGACGCTGCGTTCGCTCGTCTACGACGGGGACCACTCTTTGGAGCACCAGTCGTACGCGCCGCGCATGACGCAGGGGAACCTGCTCAACGCCGACGGGTACGGCATCGGCTGGTACCAGGGCGGCGAGGCCGTCCGGTTCCGGCGCGCCCAGCCCATCTGGACCGACCAGTCGTTCCGGGAGATCGCCGGGGCCGTCCGCACGTCGCGGGCGGTCGCGGCGGTCCGGTCGGCGACCTCGGGGTTCCCCGTCGACGAGTCGTGCGCCCAGCCGCTGCGCGCCGGGACCTGGCTGTTCAGCCACAACGGCAAGATCGAGGACTACGCCGGGGTGGAGGGCAAGCTGCGCGAGCTGGCCGGCGACCTCGCCGCGGTGCCGGACGCCCGCGCGCCGCTCGACTCGGCCCCGCTGTTCGCGCTCGCGGTGCACCACTGGCGGGAGGGCCGCCCGCTCGGCGAGGGCCTGGCCGCCGTGGTCGCCGAGGTGACCGGGCTCACCGCCGGCCGCTACAACCTGCTCGCCTGCGACGGGACGACGCTGGCCGCCACCACCTGGGGCGACTCGCTGTTCGTCCGCGCGGACGGGGAGGAGATCCGGATCGCCTCCGAGCCGCTGGACGACGGCCCCGGCTGGCAAGCCGTGCCCGACCGGTCGCTCGTCACGGCCGGGCTCGCGTCCGGCGTCCGCATCGACCCGCTCTGAGAAAGTTCCGCGCCGGGCCGCGCCGAGACGGCCGGCCCGGCCAGACCCGCTCCCGAAGGAGAACCCCGTGGACCGGTTCCTGACCGCCGACGACCTCGCCAAGACGCTCCGCCGGGACGTCCGGGAGGGGCTCACCGGCACGCCCAAGACGCTTCCGCCCAAATGGTTCTACGACGAGCGGGGCAGCGCGCTCTTCGAGGAGATCACCCGGCTGGAGGAGTACTACCCGACCCGCCGGGAACGGGAGATCCTCCGCGTCCGGGCGCCCGAGATAGCGGCGATCACCGGCGCCCGGACGCTGCTGGAACTCGGCGCGGGCTCCGGCGAGAAGACCCGGCTGCTGCTGGCGGCGCTGAACGGCACCCTGCGCGCCTATGTGCCGGTCGACGTGAGCGGCGACTTCCTGGAGGGCGCCGCGGCGGGCATCGCCGCCGACCACCCGGGCCTGGAGGTGCGGACCGTCGTCGCCGACTACGAGCAGCACCTGCACCTGCTGCCCGGCGGCGAGCGGCGGCTGGTCGCCTTCCTCGGCGGCACGCTCGGCAACATGCCGCCCGCCGCGCGCGTCGGGTTCCTGGGCGGGCTGCGCGCGACGATGGCCGAGGGCGACCACCTGCTGATGGGCGCCGACCTCGTCAAGGACACCGGACGGCTCGTGCGCGCCTACGACGACGCCGCCGGCGTCACCGCCGAGTTCAACCGCAACGTCCTGCACGTGATCAACCGGGAGCTGGACGCCGACTTCGACGTCACCGCGTTCGAGCACGTCGCGGCCTGGAACGAGGCCGAGGAGTGGATCGAGATGCGGCTGCGCTCCACCCGCGACCAGAAGGTGCGAATCGGCGGCCTGGACCTCACGGTCTTCTTCGCCGAGGGGGAGGAGACGCGCACCGAGATCTCCTCCAAGTTCCGTCGCGAGCGGATGGAGGCCGAGCTCGGCGCCGCCGGCCTGGAGCTCGCCGAGTTCTGGACGGACGAGGCGGGCGACTTCTCCCTCACCCTCGCCCGCCCGGCCGTCTGACGGGACGGAGTCCCCGGGTCCCGGCCCGTCCCGGAAGGGGCGGGACCGGGACCCCGGTGGGACCGTCGTGCGGGTGGGATCAGCCCGTCTTGCGGACGGGGTGCGCGAGGCCCAGCCGCCGGAGGTCGTCGGCCAGGCGGGTCGCCAGGTAGCGGTGGCCCGCCGGGTTCGGGTGCGTCCCGTCCTTGCGGATGAGCTGGGGGGCGTTGCCCGTGCCGCTCATGCGGTTGCCGGTGATCCAGCGCTCGCCGATCGGGTCGATGAACGGCGTCCCGAGCTGTGCCGCGAGGCCGCGCAGCGCGTCCCGGACGGCGAGCGCGTTCTGCGGCGGCGAGTCGCTGCCCCACAGCGGCCCGATGAGCACGACGCGCGTGCCGGGCCAGCGCGTGCGGGCGCGTTCCAGCACCACACGGGCCGCGGCGGCGACCTGCGCCGCCGGGAGGCGCCAGTCGTTGTGCCCGCCGGACACGATCAGCAGGTCGGGCGCGGGCCGCCAGCCGAGCTGGGTCTCGAACAGCTCGAGGTAGTCCTCACGGTGCCCGCGGCCCTTGCTGAAGCCGGTTCCGGCGCGGCCCCCG
Organism: Actinomadura roseirufa; assembly: GCF_900659635.1. Classification (GTDB taxonomy): domain Bacteria; phylum Actinomycetota; class Actinomycetes; order Streptosporangiales; family Streptosporangiaceae; genus Spirillospora; species Spirillospora roseirufa. The sequence goes on from NZ_CAACVB010000010.1 coordinate 3,903, forward strand.
ACGATGACCTGCCAGTTCAGCAGCCGCGCGGTCGCGTGGGCGTACGTCGTCTCTGGCACCGCGCCCTTCTCCCCGACGGTGTAGCTGTCGCCGAGGAACGCCACCACGGGCGGGACGGCGCGCGGCGCGGGCGCCCGCTCGGGCCCCGCGGCGGCCGCCTCCCGGTGGACCGGGCCCGAGGCGCACCCGGCCAGCGTCGGGGACGCCGCGAGGGTCAGGCACAGCAGGGAGATCGCCGCGCCGCGGCGGGCGCGGCGAGATGTCATGGAGGACCACCAAATGTTCCGGGAGTTCACCGGCATCTTACTGATCCCGTTCCCGCGCACGCGCACGTCCGCCCTGACGCGCCGGGGTTTCTCGAATCGGCGGCCCCGCAAAAGTGGTCTTCCCTACACCCCTCGTTAACCCGGCGCTCACGCTCCGGCTTGAGATGGGAAACCCGGCGCCGAGAAGGTTCCGCGGTGACACGACGTGCTCGCCTCCGCGAACTCGACCTCCTGCGTTTCCTGGCGGCCCTGGCGGTGGTGCTCTACCACTTCACGGGATTCGGCAACTCCGGTCCCTGGCCCGAGCCCGCCCGCCGGCTCTTCCCGGAGATCGGCGACATCACCCGCTACGGCTACCTCGGCGTCGACCTGTTCTTCGTGATCAGCGGGTTCGTCATCCTCATGAGCGCGTGGGGCCGCGGGCCGGGCGAGTTCGGGATCTCCCGGCTGGTGCGGCTGATGCCCGCGTACTGGGCGAGCGTCCTGCTCGGCGTCGCGGTGTACGCGGTGTTCCGGGAGGGCCACGGGGTACCGGGGCTGGTCATCCCCAACATGACCATGCTGCAGGGCGGGCTCGGCGTCGAGAACGTCGACGCGGTCTACTGGACGCTCTGGATCGAGACGCACTTCTACGTGCTGGTCGCCGTCCTCGCCGGGATCGGGATCACCTACCGCTCCTGCCTCGTCTTCATGGCGGCGTGGACGTTCGCCGGCGTCTTCGCCGACGAGGCGGGCAACAAGCTCCTCCAGGTCATGCTGGTGCCCACCTGGAGTCCCTACTTCATCGCGGGCATGGCCCTCTACATGATCCACCGGTTCGGGCCGACGCTCCTGCTCTGGGGGTACGTGGCCGTGTCGTGGCTGCTGGCGCTGCACTGGAGCGGCTGGCGCGCCGGCAGCGCCTTCAAGGGCTCGGACGAGCTCGTGGTCGGCGTCATCGTCACCGGGATCTTCGCCCTCATGATCCTCGTGGCGACCGGGCGGCTGAGCCGCATCAGATGGAACGGTCTCACGATCTTCGGGGCCCTCACCTACCCGCTCTACCTCGTCCACTCCCAGCTCGCCCTGCCCCTCGTGGACGCGGTCTACCCCGAGCTCGACCGGTGGGCGGCGCTCGCGGTGGCGATCGCGGCGTCGATGGTCCTCGCCTACGCCGTGCACCGGCTGGTCGAGCGGCCCGGCGCGGCCTGGCTGAAGGCCAAGCTGCTCGCGTCCCTGAAGCCGATGCGCTCCGCGGTGGCCGGGACGGGCACCGGATCCGGCGCGGCGCCCGTGGTGTCCACCCCGCGGGAGACCGTGCCGGCCCAGCAGCCGGCCCAGCACCAGCCCGGCGCGGAGCTCGTGCGCCACTGACCCGCTCCTCACCTCCGCCCGCGCATCCGCCCGCACCGGCCGTCCGGTGCGGGCCGTGTGCCCGCTGACATGCGGGCACACGCTGACAAAAGAATCGCGGTGACGCTTTCGCGGTGATCGGCGCTGGACTGTTTACCGGGGGGACACGCCCCGTCCCCACAGGAGCGAGCGCACACCGACGGAGTGATGATGCGGTTGTTCAGCCGGACTGTGACGGAGTTGGCGCCGCCCGTGGCGCCGGAGATCGACCCGTGCATGGACGACGAGCCAGCGCGGCGGCTGCGCGAGTCCATGCGCCGCCACGACTGGATCGCGGTCCAGTCCTTCTTCGCATGGGCGACCGACCCCGACGACCGGGCCTTCTACACCGACGTCTGCGCCGCCGCGCCCGGCGTCCAGCACTGGATCGCCGAGTGGTGCCGCGCCGAACCCCAGTCGACGCTGCCACTGGTGATCAGGAGCGCGCACGCGCTGCTGCTGGGCGAGAACCTGGACGTGGCCGAGCGCAGCCTCACCAACGTGGTCTCACGGGACCCCGACGACACCACCGCCTGGGCCCTCCTGGTCGACTCCGCCTCCGACCGCGGGGCCCCGCCCAAAGAGGTGCGGTGGCGCTTCGAGCAGGTCGTCCGGACCCACCCCTGGCATCTGCCGGCCCACCAGCGCATGCTCGCCTACCTGGCGCGGCACGAGGGGCCGGAGGCCATGTTCGACTTCGTCCGCGCGGCGGTCGCCACGTCCCCGGAGGGCGGCCCGCTCGGGATGCTCGTCGCCAGCGCCCACATCGAGCGGTGGATGGCGCTGCCCCGCGCCAAGCGCCGCCCCTACATGACGCAGGCGTCCGTCCGGGACGACCTCCTGAACGCCGCAGACCGCTCCATCCGGCACCCCGGCTACCGGCGCCGCCCCGGCTGGCCGCTGATCCACAACACGTTCGCGTTCGCGCTGGTGATGGCCGGCGAGTTCCACGCCGCGATGGAGCAGTTCGAGATCATCGACCGCCGGGTGACCAGGCGGCCGTGGAACGCCTACAGCTCCGACCCGGTGGGCGCTTTCACCGAGCTGCGGGGCTGGGCGGGAGAGTGGACGGGCGCGTGAGGCGCGGGCGGCCCCGGTGCGGGTGTGACACTTTCCCGAGGGGGCGCGCTGAATGAGTGAAGGCGCGCGACGATGTGAGCGGGCATCGGCCGCCGCCTGCCTCCGGTGGGCCCGTCACCCCCGGCCGGGTCCACCGGAGGCTCTTCCTCAGGACGCCCCGTCCGGCGGCCGCAGCTCGTCGGCGTAGCTCACCGACAGCCGCCGCATCAGCCCCGACTCGTCGATGGAGTACTGCCCGAGCCGCCACAGCGGCGGCGAGTAGGCGTGGATCGACACGCTCGCGTCCGCCGCGCCGACCAGCCGGTGGATGTGGTCGGGCCCGAAGCAGAACGAGCGGCCCTCCCCGACGACCGTCCGCACGTGGGCCCCGCCGATGCGCGGGTTGTTCTCCTCCAGCGCGCCCGCGACGACGCGGACCGCCCCCGAGGAGACGTCGTGGTCGTGCCACCCGGTGTCGTTGCGCGGCGTCCAGCACAGCAGCCAGACGTCCAGGTACTCGTCCCGGTGGAGCGAGGCGTAGTGGCGCCGCCCGTCCGGGAACGCGACGTGCTGCCTCCACAGGCCGGGCCGCCCGGCCAGCGCGTCGACCAGTTCCCGCAGCTCGCGTTTGTCGAGCGTGCGGGCCGGAAGCCCCTCGAAGCCGGGCGTGCGGGACAGTACCTCAGACGACACGGGCGCGTTCCTCTCCGAGCAGCAGACGGTGCGGGTTGGCCACGCGGAAGGCGTGCCGGGCGGCCTCGCCCAGGCCGGCGTCCACGGGACGGGCGTACGGGCGGTCCGAGCCGTGCACGATCACGTCGACGCCGAGGGCGCGCACCGCCGCGTCGACGGCGCGCGGCCCGTACGACGACGTCTCGACGAACGCGTCCGGGTCCACCTCGCCGCGCCCGCCGCCCCGCGCCGCGGCGCGCTCGCCGTGCAGCGGCGCGAGGCCCGCCAGCATGGCGAAGCACACCCGCAGCCGCGGATGCCGCGCCCGCCCGAACGCCCGGAACGCGAACCACGCGGCGTGCATGTCCTGCACGTACGGCACGAGCGCCGCCCACCAGCCCGGGACCGCGAGCCGCGAACCGGAGGCCGCGGACCCGCCCCCGGGCACCGGGCCGGGGTGGACGAAGAGGGGGAGGTCACGGGCCTCCAGGACGTCGAGCAGCGGAGCGGAACGTTCCATCTCGCGCGGGCCCGCGAGCGCTGCGGCGGGGAGCTGGAGCCCCGCGAAGCCCCGGTCGAGGGCGCGTTCGAGCGCGGGCGGGTCGATCTCCGACAGGCAGGCGGCGGCCCAGCCGCCGAACGAGGCCGGCAGGGCGGCGGTGCCCTCGTGATGGGCGTCCAGAAGTGGACGGGCCTCGCGGGGCGGCAACGCCTCGACGCCGAGCGGGCACGACAGCGAGATCAGCGCCCTGCCGAGGCCGTCGGCGCGGACGCGGGCATCGCGCGGGGCCACGTCGTGGTCGGCGGGATCGACGTCATAGGGAGGCTCTCCCGCGAGATGGAGTTTCCATCCGTCCAGGTAAGGGGGCACACGCCGGCGGCGCAGAGCCTCGACCAGCGGCGGGCTCCACAGGTGCTGGTGCACGTCGACCGGCGTCCGGTCACGCACGGTCACGGCTCCTCCTCTTCCGGACACACGACCGGCTCGCTATGGTCAACCGTTTCAGTTAACCGTTTCAGTGAACCGGTTCAGTAGCGCGGCCGTCAAGTCGCGTGCCCAGGTCCGCCCGCAGGGCCCTCTAGGGTTGAGGGGTGCCAGACAGGCGCAAGCGCGCGACCATACGCGAGGTGGCGCAGGCGACGGGATTGTCGCCTGCGGCCGTGTCGTACGCGTTGCGCGGCATCCAGACCTCGGAGGAGACGCAGGAGCGCGTCCGCGCCGCGGCCGACGAACTGGGCTACGAGGCCCACCCGATCGCCCGCGCCCTGGCCAGCGGGCGCACCGACCAGGTGGGGCTGCTGTGCGGCTCGCTCGAGGACTACTGGCAGCAGTCCCTCGCCGTGGGCATCGGCCGTGCCCTGCTCGCCCGCGACCGGTACGCGCTGATCGTCGACGCGGGCGGCGACCCCGAGCGCGAGCTCGCGCTCGCCCGCCGGCTGCGCGACCAGCGGGTGGACGGCCTGATCGTGCAGCCGCTCGACCCGTCCGCCGCGCTGTGGTCCGAGCTCGCCGACACGTTCCCGGTGGTGTCCATCGGAGACGCGCTGCACGGCGGGCGGGCGCAGGGCGAGGTCGTCTTCGACAACCGGCGCGGCGTCACGCTCGCCCTGGAGCACCTGCGCGACCTCGGCCACCAGCGCGTCACCGTGTTCACCCCGACCGGGGCGAGCACCCCGGACCGGCCCGCCGACGTGCACGTCAACGCCGAGGCCGAGCGGCTCGGCCTGCACGTGGACGTGGTCGTGACGCCGCAGTCGCTCGCCGCGTCCACCGACGTCGCGCTGGGGGTGCTCGGCCGCGCCGACCGCCCGTCCGCCGTGTTCTGCTTCGCCGACTCCATCGCCTACGGCGTCTACGCCGCCACCCGCGAGCTCGGCCTCGACGTCCCCGGCGACGTCGCGGTGTGCGGCTACGACGACCACCCGATGTCGGCCCTGCTCACCCCGCCGCTCACCAGCGTCGACTGGGACATCGAGGGCATCGTGCACGCGGCCGTCCGCCTGGTCGTGGACGTCATAGACGGCAAACCCCGCCGCCGCCGAGTGGTACGCGAACCCTCCCTACGAGTGAGAGCCTCCACCGGCACAGGCCAGTAGCACCGCTCACGCCCAAGCTGTGGCGCTCCACCACTTCGCAGGTAACACCCGGACACGGACCTCAGCAGTCACGCGAGCGCGCGCCCTGACCGGCGGGGGCGACGCCGAAGGCGAGCCCCCGCCGGGAAGATCGCGAAGCGATTCGCGCTCGCACCAAGAACGGTCACGAAGCGAGCGCTAGCGAGCGCAGTGGGCCGGGTTTGCAGTAAACACCGCCAGACGCGGCAGGAGGTCGGCGGCGGCGGCGATGTCGGTGTCCAGGGGGCGGTCCTCGACGCGCGGGTCCAGGACGGCGGTGGCGAGGTCGCAGGCCGCGCGGAGCGGACCGCCCGACGGCGTGCGGCCCTGCATGCGCAGGGCCCGGACGGCGGCGACCAGCTCGCAGCCGAGGCCGAGCCGGTAGGCGGCGACCGCGTCGGTGGTGGCGCGGGCCGACTGGGTGGAGAACCCGGCGTGCTCTTCCACGCCGCGCGACAGCACCGCGCTGCCGAGCGCCGCCGGGGTGGCGAGGCGGCGCACGTCGGCGAGGCAGGAGTGCGCCACGTACTCCAGGATCATGATCCCGGAGGACGCCTCGGTGGCGCCCTGGAAGGGGTACAGCCCGGTGAACGACGGCTCGGCCAGGGTCCCGAGCCGCGCGGCGGCGAGCGCCATCGTCTGGAACAGCGCGGCCCGCGCCGCGTCCAGGGAGAGCCCGACGTAGGCGGTGTGGAAGTTGCCGTTGTGCCACACGGTCCGCCCGGCGACGTCCACCAGCGGGTTCTCTGAGGCCGCGTTGACCTCGCGGGTCACGACCTCCTCGGCGTAGGCGGCGCTCTCCAGCGCAGGCCCGTGCACTTGGGGGAAGGCGCGGTAGCCGTAGGGGTCCTGGATACGCGCGGGCGTCGGCTTCTCGAACGCCAGCAGCGTCCGCATCGCGGCGGCGGCCTCCTGTTGCCCGGGGTGCGGGCACGCCTCGTGGACGGCCGACGCGTACGGCTCCTCCGAGGCCCGCACGGCGAAGTGGGACAGCGCCGCCACCACGATCGACGCCCGCAGCAGCATCCGCAGGTCGGCCAGCGCGAGCGCGGCCTCGCCGAGCGTGGCGGCGTTGGAGCTGATGAAGGCCAGCGCGTCCGCGGACCGGAGGGTGTATCCGGGGCCGCGCTCGGCGGCCCCGTCCGGCCCGGCCAGCCACGCCCGCTCACCGAGCAGGCACAGGGCCGTCGAGGCCAGCGCGGTCAGGTCGCCGGTGCCGATCGCCCCGTACACCGGGACCGGCGGCAGCAGGCCCAGGTTCAGGACGTCCGCGAGCGCGGCCAGCGCGCCCGGCTCCACGCCGGAGCCGCCCGCCGCGAGCTGGTTCAGCCGGACGGTCAGCATCGCCCGGACGATCTCGGACGCCACCAGCGGTCCCGCGCCCGCCGCGTGGCTGCGCAGCAGCCGCAGCCCGTGCGCGTCGGCGTCCTCCCACTCGACGTCCACCACGCGGTTGGCGCCGACGCCGGTCGTCCGGCCGTAGACGGGTTGGATCTCGGTCACCGCGCGGACCGTCCGCCAGGCGGCAGTGGCACGTTCCACACCCTCCGGCGCTATGGCGACCGTCACGTCCTCACGGGCGGTCCGGGCTATCTGCGCGCATGTGAGCGCGGTCCCGTCGATAACGATTCGGCTGTTCTCCACGGGGCCACGTTACTTTCCCGGTATTTCCGATAGATATCCTCAACATGCGATGTTCCGGACACGCCGGGACACGGAGTCGACGGTACCCATTGGCTACGGTTGGGTAGAAGGCCGAAATCGATCACCTGGCGTTCCGGCGCCCAACGAGGACGTGAACCGTTTGATCACCTTTGAGGGCGTGACCAAGCGCTACCCCGACGGCACCGTCGCGCTCGACGACGTGAGCCTGGAGTGTCCCACCGGGAAGATCACGGTGTTCGTCGGCACCTCCGGAGGCGGCAAGACGACCGCGCTGCGCACCATCAACCGCATGGTGGAGCCCACCGGCGGGCGCGTGCTCATCGACGGGCGGGACGTCCGCGACAGCAGGCCCGCCGAGCTGCGCCGCGGCATCGGCTACGTGATCCAGCACGCCGGGCTGTTCCCGCACCGCACCATCGAGGACAACATCGCGACCGTCCCCTACCTGCTGCGGTGGAACAAGAAGAAGGCGCGCGAGACCGCCCGCGAGCTGATGGAGCGGGTCGGCCTGGACCCCGGCATGGCCGGGCGCTACCCGTTCCAGCTCTCGGGCGGGCAGCAGCAGCGCGTCGGCGTCGCCCGCGCCCTGGCCGCCGATCCGCCCGTCATGCTGATGGACGAGCCGTTCAGCGCCGTCGACCCCGTCGTCCGCGGCGAGCTCCAGGCCGAGTTCCTGCGCCTGCAGGCCGAGCTGCACAAGACGATCGTGTTCGTCACCCACGACATCGACGAGGCCATCAAGCTCGGCGACCGCATCGCCGTGTTCCGCACCGGCGGGAAGCTGGTGCAGGTCGCCTCCCCGCAGGAGCTCCTGTCCAGGCCCGCGGACGACTTCGTCGCGGGCTTCATCGGGCACGACCGCGGCATCCGGCGGCTGTCGTTCATCCCGGCCGCCGAGGCCCCGCTGACCGAACGGGACGTGCTGACCGCCGCGACCCCGGTGGCCACCGCCCGCGCCGCCGGGGACTGGGTGCTGGTCGTCGGCGAGGACCGCCGCCCCCTCGGCTGGGCGGCGACCGGCGCGCTGCCCGCGGACGGCGTCCTCGGCGAGGCGAGGCTGGCCCCCATCGGCCACACCTTCACCGTCGGGACCGACTCGGTCCGCGCCGCGCTGGACGCCGCGATCCTGTCCCCGTCCGGGCGCGCCGTGGGCGTGGACGGCGACGGCCGGCTCGTCGGCGTGGCCGACCAGCACGACCTCAGCGCCGCCATCACCGCCGCCGTCAACGCCGCCCCCGAGCCGGCGGACACCGAACCGGCGGACACCGAGCCCGCCGCCGTCGCGGAGCCCGCGGACGGCCTCGCCCCGGTGGACCCCGTACCCGTGGACGGGCCCGAGCCCGGGGAACCCGCGCCCGCCGAACCCGCGTCCAAGGACGGTGTCCCGGACTGATGGAGATCGACTGGGGCTGGATCGGCGAGCACACCGACTCGCTCACCGAGCACGCCCTGACCCACCTGCGCCTGGCCCTGTTCCCGGTGGTGTTCGGGCTGCTCATCTCGCTGCCGCTCGGCGTGCTGTGCCGCCGCTGGCGATGGTTCTACCCACCGGTGCTGACCGCCGCGAACGTGCTGTACGCGATCCCGTCGCTCGCGCTGTACATGATCTTCATCCAGTACACCGGGCTGAACGAGTCCACGGTGATGATCCCGCTGACGCTCTACAGCCTGTCGGTGCTGGTGCCGAACGTGGTGGACGGGCTCGCCTCGGTGTCCGAGCCGGTCCGCCAGGCGGCGACCGCGGTGGGGTTCGGGACGCTGCGCCGGCTCGTCCAGGTCGAGATGCCGATCGCCGTCCCGGTGGTGATCGCGGGCGTGCGGGTCGCGGCGGTGTCGTCCATCAGCCTCGTCGCGATCGGCCAGCTCATCGGGCAGGGCGGGCTCGGCGAGGACATCTTTCGCGGCTACCAGCTGAACTTCCCGACGCAGATCCTCGCGGCGTCCGTCCTGATCGTCCTGCTGGCGCTCGTCACCGACGCGCTCCTGGTGGCCGTGCAGTGGCTCCTCACCCCCTGGGCGCGGGCGCGGGGGAGGGCCTCGTGAAGGCCCGCGCCGAGGGGCGCGCGGCGTCGTCCCCCCACCAGGAGGCAGCGTGAACAAGCTGTGGAACCAGGTCGACCTGTCCTGGCAGTGGCTGACGGCCTCCGGCCAGTGGCATGGCGAGGAGAGCATTCCGCACCGGCTGTTCCAGCACCTCCTCTACAGCGGGGCGGCGCTGCTGTTCGCGGCGCTGATCGGGCTCGCGCTCGGCCTGCTGGTCGGCCACACCGGACGGGGCGGGTTCCTCGCGGTCAGCGTCGCCAACATCGCGCGCGCGGTGCCCACGATCGGGCTCGTGCTGCTCATCGTGACCGTGAAGTACAGCATCACCCCGCAGGTCATCGCGCTGGTCGCGCTGGCGGTGCCGCCGATCCTCGTCAACACCTTCGAGGGCGTGCGGGGGGTGGACCCCGAGACCAGGGACGCGGCGCGCGGCATGGGCATGTCCGAATGGGGCGTACTGTGGCACGCCGAGCTGCCGATGGCCCTGCCCCTGATCCTGCTCGGGCTGCGCACGTCCGCGATCCAGGTGGTCGCGACCGCCACGATCGTCGCCTATCCGGGCTTCGGCGGGCTCGGCCGCTACATCGTGGACGGCCTGGCCCGCAACGACTACCAGCTCGTCGTCGGCGGCACGGTGCTGGTGGTGCTGCTCGCGGTCGCCGTCCAGCTGCTGTTCGCGGCGCTGCGGCGCTTCGCCGTCTCGCCGGGCCTGCGCGGCTCGGCCCGGTCGTCCTGACCGCCTGAGAAGAGAAGGAAAACCATGAAGAACATGTTCCGTGGCGCTGCGGTCGCCGTGGTGGCGGCGCTCGCGCTGTCCGCCTGCGGCGGCGGGGACGACAAGGGCGACGACAAGAACCCGCTCGCGGGCGGTGGCGGTGGCAAGGGCACCATCACCGTGGGCGGGGCGAACTTCCCCGAGAGCGGCCTGATCGGCGAGCTGTACGCGCAGGCGCTGGAGGCCAAGGGCCTCAAGGTCAGCCGCAAGTTCAACATCGGCGCCCGCGAGGTCTACTACGACCAGGTCGTCAAGGGCGGCATCAGCGTGATGCCCGAGTACAACGGCGCGCTGCTGACCACGTCCGTCGACAAGGCCAGCACCGCGGCGACCACCGAGGAGGTGAACGCGGCCCTGAAGGCCAAGCTGCCCGGGACCGTGGAGATCCTCAGCTCCTCCCAGGCGGAGGACAAGGACTCGGTCACCGTCAACCCGCAGACGGCCGCCAAGCACCACCTGAAGACCATCGCCGACCTCAAGCCGGTCGCCGGGCAGCTGGTCATCGCGGGGCCCTCGGAGTTCAAGACCCGCCAGCAGGGTCTCGTCGGCCTGAAGACGAAGTACGGCCTGCAGTTCAAGAAGTTCCAGCCGTTCGACGCGGGCGCGCAGTCGACCCTGGTGAAGCTGCTGACCAAGGACGAGATCCAGGCGGCCGACCTGTTCACCACCGACCCGGCGATCGCGCAGAACAAGCTGGTCGTCCTGGAGGACCCCCAGCACGTCTTCAGCGCCCAGAACGTCACGCCGCTGGTGAACAAGGCCGCGGTGAACGACCAGGCGAAGGCGGCCCTCAACGCCGTCTCGGCCAAGCTCACCACCCAGGACCTCCTGGACATGATGAAGCGCGTCGCGATCGACAAGGAGGACCAGGAGAAGGTCGCCAAGGAGTGGCTGCAGAAGTCCGGCCTCGCCTGACGGTGTCCTGACCCACTTCGGAATCGGCGTTCGCGGCGCCCGTCCCCTCGGGGGGACGGGCGCCGCCGTCGTTCTCCGGGCCGCGCTTCACCACACGGCGCTGGTGACGAAGTGGGTGTCGTAACGGTCCTGCTCGCCGAGCAGGCTGTCGCGGTCGGCGTCCCCCCGCCGGATCCGGGCGACCTGCCGCAGGTACTCGAACCGCTCGACCCCCGGCGTGATCATGATCAGGGCGTCGGCGGTGCTGCCCGGGTGGGCGCGGAAGGCGTGGTCGCAGCGCGGCGGGACGACCAGGAAGTCGCCGGGGCGGGCCGTGAGGATCTCGGTGTCCACGAGCAGGTCGAGCGCCCCGTCGACGATGAAGAAGACCTCGGACGAATGGTCGTGCCGATGGGGGACGGCGCCGTTCGCGTCGCGCGCGAGCCGGATGCGGTGGGCGCTGAGCGCGCCGTCCGTGGCGCTCGCGTCCGCCAGGAGGATGTGGTCGATCTCCGGCAGGTGCTCGGCGTCGTCGCCGCGGACGACGACCGGTGTGTACGGGGTGGCGGCGAAATCTGACATGGCGTGGCTCGTCCCTTCGGTCGGACGTCATTAGCTTGCTAGCATTCGTGCTCGCTAGGATGCTAGCATCGCGGTCGTGGCTGATGAGGACGTCAAGCAGTTCAACGTGTACCTGCCGCTGGGACTGATCAAGCAGGTCAAGCATCACGCCGTGGAATCGGGCCTGTCCCTGTCGGCACTGGTCGCCGAGGCGCTGCGCGCGTACCTCGACGACGTCGAGGGGCGGCGGGAGAAAACGTCGGAAAAGGATGGATGACATGAGTACTGAGGGCATCGAGGGCGTGCTCCTGGAGACCCACAACTGGGGGAGGGCCGCCGCGTTCTTCCAGGCGCTGGGCTTCGAACTGGAGTTCGACACCGGCCACTCCTCCGGCCAGCTGCGCAACGGGGACGGCCCGCCCGTCTTCATCGCGGAGATCCCCGAGGACCGGGAACCCGGCATCCGGCTCACCCTGAAGGTGCCCGACGCGGACGCGTTCAGTCCCGACCCGTCCCTTGAGGTGGTCACGCCGTTCGAGGAGACCCACTGGGGGACCAGGGAGATGACCGTCCGCGATCCCGACGGCCGGATCTGGAGCATCCAGGCCCCGCTCAAGAGCTGACCGCGGCCCCGGCACCGGCCCGCCCGGAGTGAGAGAGGAACCGATGAGCAGGTGGCGCGGCGACCCCTGGGCGGTCCTGGTGACGCTCAGCCTGGGATTCTTCATGACGCTGCTGGACCTCACGGCCGTCAACGTCGCCATCCCCGACATGATCGGCAAGCTGGACGCGTCGCTGGACGAGGTCCTGTGGGTGATCAACATCTACATCCTCCTCCTCGCCGCGCTGCTGATCACCTTCGGGCGGCTGGGCGACGTGCGCGGCCCGCGCGCCCTGTTCGTCCAGGGGGTGGCGCTGTTCACCGCGGCGTCCCTGCTGTGCGCGCTGTCGCGGGACCCCGCGCAGCTCATCGCCGCCCGCGCCGTCCAGGGGCTGGGCGCGGCGATGCTGACGCCGCAGTCGATGACGCTCATCATCGCCACCTTCCCCGCCGAGCGCCGGGGCGTGGCGCTCGGGGTGTGGGGCGGGGTCGCGGGCGTGGCCACGATCGCCGGGCCCACCCTCGGCGGGCTCCTGGTCAGCGCGGCCGGCTGGCGCTGGATCTTCTTCGTGAACCTGCCGATCGGGGCGATCGTGCTCACGATGGCCGTCACGCTCGTCCCGGACCTCCGCCCCGGCAGGAGCCACAAACTGGACATGCCGGGGGTCGTGCTCGCCACGGCGGCGCTGGTGTGCCTGACCTTCGGGCTCACCGAGGGGCAGCGCTACGGCTGGAACGCCGGGATCTGGGCGCTGCTGGCCGGCGCCGCGGTGCTGCTCGCCGCGTTCCTGGTCCACCAGGGCGCCCACCGGCACGGTGAGCCCCTGGTGCCCTTCGGTCTCTTCCGCGACCGCGACTTCGCGGTGATGAGCCTGGTGTCGGCGGCGGTCCAGGTCGGGATGATCGGCCTGTTCCTGCCGCTGATGCTCTACCTGCAGTCGGTGCTGGAGTTCAGTGCCCTGAAGGCCGGCCTGGTGATGGCGCCGGGAATGGTGGTGTCGGCGGTCCTGTCGCCCTTCGCGGGACGGCTGGCGGACCGGATCGGCGGCAAGTACGTCCTGATGGCCGGCCTCACCCTGTTCGCGTGCGGCCTGACCTGGCTGACACTGGTCGCGGACGTCGGCCGCGGCTGGTGGCCCTTCGAGCCCCCGCTGATCGTGACCGGGCTGGGCATCGGCTGCGTGTTCGGCCCGATGGTCACCGTGGCGATGTACAACGTGGAGCCGAGGATGGCGGGGGCCGCCTCCGGCGTGCTGAACACGATCCGGCAGGTCGGCACGATCATCGGCAGCGCCGCCGTCGGCGCGATCCTGCAGAACCGCCTCGCCGTCTCGCTCCGGGACGAGGCGGCCGAGCGCGCCGCGTCCCTTCCGGCGAACCTCCGCGGCCCGTTCACCGCGAGCTTCGAGGACGCCGCCGGGACCGGCCTCGAAGCGGGCGCGGGGCATGGAGCGGCCGTCCGGGCACCGGCGGGAACCCCGCCTGACATCGTCCACCGCCTCCAGGGGGCGGCGGCGTCCACGTTCGAGCACGGGTTCGTCCACGCGATGCGCCCGGCGCTGGCACTGCCCGTCATCGTGATCGCGCTCGGCGCCGTCGCGTGCGTCCTGGTACGGCGGAGCCCCGCCGACGTCCGTCCCGGCGCGCCGGACACCGTCGACGCCGGTACGACGGCCTGACCGGGCCGTCCTACGCGAACACGCCCGGCCGACCTCGCGCGGTGGCCCGCCCTAAAGCTTGCGGGCCACCGCGCCGTACCCGTTGACGTGGGCGGGCTCGCCGTCATGCCCCTCGTCCGGCCGCCACTGCGTGATGGAGACCAGACCGGGATCGACCAGCTCCAGCCCGTCGAAGTAACCGCCGATCTGCTGGACACTGCGCAGAACGTAGGGAAGCGTCCCGGACTCGGCGTAACGGTCCGTGCTCGCCTTGGCGGCCTCGGACGTGTCGGTGCAGTCCCACGCCACCAGGAAACTCCCCGAAGGAACACCCGCCATGGTCTCTGCGACGATGCTCCTGGCCGTCTCGTAGTCCTGGCAGAAGCCCAGCACGCCCATGAACATCACCGCGATCGGCCGGTTGAAGTTCAGCACGTTGGCGGCGTCGTCCAAAATCTGCCGGGGATGGTGGTAATCGGCGTCGAGGTAGTCGGTGACGCCCTCGGGGGTCGTCCCGCGCAGGAGCGCACGCGCGTGCGCGAGCACCATGGGGTCGTTGTCGACGTAGACGACGCGGGACTCGGGCGCGACGCGCTGCGCGATCTCGTGGGTGTTGGAGTGCGTCGGCAGCCCGGCGCCGATGTCCAGGAAGTTGCGGATCCCCGCCTCGGCGGCCAGATGGGTCACGACGCGGATCAGGAAGGGACGCGACTCCCGGGCGAGCGTGATCACCTCGGGGTTCGTCGAGGCGGTGACGTCCCCGATGACCCTGTCGACCTCGTAATTGTCCTTGCCGCCCAGCCAGTAGTTCCAGGTCCGCGCCGGAGACGGAATGTCGGTCCGGAACCTCTCCTGGGCGTACTGGGGCAGATGGGGCGGCGGATTCACCGATGAGTCGCTGGGGGAGATGTCAGAAGCGGGCATCGAAAGCCTCCGGAGGTCTCGGCCGGTAGAACATCCTACTTTTATGCCGCACCGCGCGTTAGGGACTCGTCCGAAAAACCCCACCCCACCAGCCCGGTACTCGCAGGCCGAAAAAGAATACGATCCACCCGGAATGCGGCATTTTGCGGCGATCTGCGAAGCCGTCCCCCGCCCGTTTGGAACGGGACAGCGGCCCCCGGGGCCCGATCATGTCCGTCCGGCACGCTACTCGGTGCACGCTGCGGCGATCACGCCCTCGGGCGCATCCCGTGCACCTGGAGCCGTGTCCCTGACGGCCCGGGCATGCACGTCCTCACATGAGGCGACTGCCAGAAGAAGGGCTATCCCGAGGCCGACACTTGTCGGGGCTTCTGGCTTTTCATCGCCGATGACATCGCGCGGGGCAACGAAGGCGGACCTTTCACTTCCGCCAAGCCGTTCTACCCGCAAACGGATTCAGTGCCCTGCCCCAAGGCCCCGGAGACATACCAGACCACACCGCAGGCACCGCTCGTCCAAATCTTCTACAGGTCGGCGCCGGTCACCGGGCCGACTACCGCGAGTCGACCATTACCTGCATCAGCCCCGCCGGAGGAGCCCAATCCCGCATCCTCGTGGTGGACAACTGGCAGACATTCGGCCTAACGACCCGCCTAGAACAAGCCACCTGGCACTGACCACCCCGCGTCGTCCTTCTGCCGGTCGGCCATGTCGGACTGGACGGCGCGGACGCGCGCGACGACGCCGGCGTCTTTGAGGTGAGGGGGCCGGCCGGGGCGATCGGCGCCGCTCACCGCACGGTGGCCGAGGGCAAGGCGCTCAGCACCGGCTCGACCGGCACCGCGTCTACCGGCCGTGGAGGTCGAGCCGCGGTCGTGGCTGTAGAGCGGGACTGGGGCAGTAAACCCAATTCATCCCCTGGTGGGCGGGTTGATCACCACGACCGAACCCGCGACCACCAGGGGCTCCGGGTGCTGTTCTACCGCGCTGCCGTTGATTTGTCGCGTTCAACGCTGAACTACGTCGCCGGGCTGATCCGCCGCCGGCGCAAGGCGATCGGGTCGAAGCGGCGGCTGCATGAAAAGGGTTCAGTGGTCCGGGGCGTGGCGTTGTCTGCGGGCGATGCACGTTCTGTTGTTGGGTGTGTACGGTTCGGCGTCGCAATTTCTTGCCCTAACTCCGGGTGTGTGCGCTGACCTGGGCGTTTTCTTCTGTGTGACGGGGTGGTCGTCCCAATTTGCAATGACGAGAGATGAACGCAACCCCCAAACGGGCCATTGTTTGCAATAAGGAATGCACGTAATACTGGCCATCCGTCCGGTGGGGGCACCGGGCATGCCGGGACGACGGGGGAGATGAACGCGTGTGCCGGGAGGAAGGCTCACATATCAGGACCGTATGCGCATCGCCGCAGGCCTGGCCGAAGGACTCACCTACACCGAGATCGCCAGGGGGCTGGGCCGGCCGGTCTCGACCATCAGCCGTGAAGTGGTCCGCAACGGCGGGCCCGGCGACTACCAGACCGATCGGGCGCATGAGGCGACCGTGAGCCGTGCTCGGCGGCACAAACCGGTGCCGGTGCCGCCGACCGCCTCCGACGCGGGAGGCCGGGACCCCAAGGGGGCCCTTGAGCTGGAGCAAAGGTTCACCGCCTTGATCGCCAGAACGGGTCTGCCGGGCATGGCCGCACGGGTGCTCGCCTGCCTCTACACCTGTGACAGCGGCAGTCTCACCGCCGCCGAGCTCGTCCAGCGCCTTCGGGCCAGCCCGGCGTCGGTCTCCAAGGCCGTCGGCCTGCTCAAGCGGCTGGAACTGATCCGATGTGAGCGCGACTCCCAGCGGCGGCGCGACCGCTACATCATCGACGCGGACGCCTGGTACCGATCCTGGATGAGCTGTGCCCGGCGGTTGACCGCACTGGCCGATCTCAACCGTGAAGGCGCGGAGATCCTCGGGGACGCCACACCCGCCGGTGCCCGGATGAGGGACATGGGCGAATTCTTCGGGCATGTGAGCCAGGACATGATCCGGGTGGCCGAGCACTGGTGGCAGGTCTTCTTCACGGGGTGGGGAGCCGAGCACCGAGCCGTCCTCGACAGAGATACGCCGTAGTTCACGGGCCCGGCTCGAAATCCCGGGGCAAGGCGTCCGTCCGTCGGCCGCGGCGCGTCTGTTGCGCGGCGGCCGCTCATGCCCGTAGGAGGAATCAGGTTGAGCGCTCGGGGTCCGTCGCCGTGGTACCGGCGTGTTGACGCGGCGTTGATTCGCGCGTCTGCGCATGGTCGTGAGGTCGTTGCGGGTCCTTGGCCCGATCTGGACGATGACGCCGAGGTGGAGCAGTGGTGCGCCTGGCTTGAAGGGGTTTGGGGGCAGGCGCCCGTCGTTGAGGCCGTGGGTGTGGCCAGTCCGGTGCTGGCGGCTCGGATCGAGGCGCTGTGCCGGGGGGAGCGGCCCCGTCCCGGTCAGGTGCGGAGCATGGTGATGTCGCTGGCCCGCTATCTGGTGCGGATGCGCGGCAGGGCGACACCCTTCGGGACGTTCGCCGGTGTGGCCCCGCTGAGGTTCGGCCTGGGGGCATCGGTGCGGTGGGCCGGTGGTGAGGTCCGGGCCGGGGCGGATGCGGTGTGGCTGGGCGGGATGATCGCCCGGTTCGAGGCGGATCCCGTGCTCCGGCGGCGTCTGCCGGTGGTGGTGAATGATCTGGTGATGGTGCGGGGCGGGCGGCTGGTGGTGCCTTGGCAGCCGTCCGGCGGCGGTCCCGGCCGCAGTACGTCGGCGCAGGTCTCGGTGCGTCTCAACCCGGTGGTACGAGCGGTCTTGCAGGCGGCTCGGACGGCCGTCCGGAGTGGAGATCTGGTCGATGCGCTGGCCGCAGGGTTCCCTGAGGCGCCGGTCGGGGCGCTGGAGGCGCTGGTGGCCGAGCTGGTGGCGCGCGGTGTCCTGATCAGTAGCCTGCGTCCTCCTTCGACGGCCACGGACGGGCTCGCTCATCTTCTGGATCGGCTTGGGGAGGTGGAGGCGGGCGCCCTCGATGGGGTGGCGGCGCTGTTCCGGGAGCTGAGCGCGATCCATGTCCAGTTGACGGCCGCCGACGGGACGGGCGGCTGGGCGGGGCGGGCGGTGGCCGACCGGATGCGGGCGTTGTCGCCGGTGTCGCAGCCGCTGATGGTCGACCTGCGGCTCGGGTGCGCGGTGGTGCTTCCCGAGGAGGTCGCGGCCGAGGCCGAGTCGGCCGCGGGGGCTCTCGTCCGGCTGGCTCCGAGGGGGGCCGGGCAGCCGGCCTGGCGCGACTATCACGCAGCCTTCTTGGACCGGTACGGGCCTGGTGCTGTGGTCGCGGTGTCGCAGCTGGTCGATGCCACGGCCGGACTTGGATTCCCCGCCCACTTCGACGAGCCGCGATCACCTCCTTCATGGCAGACCTCCCGGCGGGACGTGAGCCTGCTGGCTTTGGCCCAGCAGGCGGCCATGGACGGCCGGCGAGAGGTCGTGCTCACTGAGGACTTCCTGGATCGGTTCGATGGCGGTGGGACGGGCGGGGCGCGTCCGCCGGGCCATGCGGAGTTGTGGGCGCAGGTGCGCGCCCCTCGGGTGACCGCGTTGGAGGACGGCGCGTTCGAGCTGGCGGTGCTGGGGTTCAGCCGCAGCGCGGTCGCCATGACCGGGCGGTTCCTGGACCTGCTGCCTGGCGAGGACAGGCGGCGGATGGCCGGGCTCTACGGCCGGTTGCCGACCGGGGTGGATGGCGCGCTGGCGGTGCAGCTGTCCTTTCCGCCCAAGTATCCGGCCATGGAGAACATTGCCCGGGCCCCGCGCCTGCTTGACGATGTCGTCGGCCTCGCCGAGCACGATGCCGGCGGCGGGGAGGGGCGTATTCCCGTCCATGACCTGGCGGTCACCGCCGATGACGATCGGCTCTACGTGGTGTCGACGTCGCGGCGGCGGGTGGTGGAACCGATGGTGGCCCATGCGGCGGCTTTGTCGACGTGGCCCCCCTTGGCGCGTTTTCTGTGGGAGATCCCGCGGATCGACGCCGCCGCCCTGTCATCGTTCGCCTGGGGGACGGCGAGTTGCCTGCCGTTCCTGCCGCGCGTCCGCTACGGCCGCAGCGTGCTGGCCCCGGCCCGCTGGCGCGTTTCCACGGAGATGCTTCCCGGCCCGGACGCACCAGCGCGGGCATGGGCGGCGGCTTGGGACGCCGAGCGCGCGCGCCTGCGTTTGCCCGCCCATGTGAGCGTGGGCAGCGCGGACCGCCAACTGCTGCTGAACATGGACGAGCCGATGGACGCGGCGGTTCTGCGCGCTCATCTGGACCGCGCCGGCAAGGCCGGTGAGGCCGTCACCGTGTCCGAGGCTCCCGCCCCCGCCGAGCGGGGATGGTTCGGCGAACGCGCCCACGAGGTCCTCATTCCCCTCGGGGCCGTCGTACGGCCGGCTCCCGGTCCGGCGGTCGTGACCGTCCCCGGGCCGCTGCCGCTGATCGGCCCCGAGCAGGCCGTCCTGCCCGGCGCGCAGATCCTGTTCGCCAAGCTGTACGCGCAGCCCGACGGGATCGAGGCGATCCTCGCGGACCATCTGCCCGCGCTGCTGGCGAGGTGGGCGACGCCGCCGGTGTGGTGGTTCTCGCGGGGTCCTGATCCGCGGCCGCACCTGCGATTGCACCTGCGTCTGCCCGGGGAGCGGGACTACGGGCGGGCCGTGGCCCACGTTGGAGCGTGGGCGGCCGGCCTGCGGCGGCAGGGGCTGATCGGCGACCTCGGCGTCGACACCTTTCACCCCGAGACCGCCCGCTATGGGACAGGTGCGGTCTTGGCGGCGGCCGAGGCTCTGTTCGCCGCCGACTCCGCGGCCGTCCTCGCCCAGCTGGCCGCCTCGCGCCGCGACCACCCCCGCGCGCTCACCGCGGCGAGCATGGCCGACCTGGCGGCCGCCATGCGGGGCGGCCGGTCCGCGGGGATGCGCTGGCTCATCGACCATCCCCCGGCCGGGAACGCTCCCGCCCGCGACCGCGACGGAGTTCGCCGCGCCGTCGCGCTGGCCGGCCTTGATGGTGAGGGGACGGACGGTGAGGGGACGGCGGTGCGGGCCCTTCCCGGCGGCCCGCGGATCATCGACGCCTGGCGGGCGCGGGAGGGGGCGGCCGCCGCCTACACCGGCCGGCTGGCCTCCGGCCCCACCCACGTCCAGCCCACCGCGGCGCTCGAGTCCCTCCTGCACATGCACCACGTCCGCGCACACGGAATCGACCCGGCGTCCGAGCGGCAGTGCCGCCACTTGGCGCGCGCCATCGCCCTGGCTTGGAGCGCCCGCAACCGCGTCCCCGGCGAAAGGGACCGGTGACCGTTCGTCGCCGGTCCGCGCCGCCCCGGCAGGCGATTCCATTTGCAATCGATGACGGCGAATGAATTCATTGCACGGAAGGGTGCGACGCAATTAAGGATTGGCAATGTGAGTTACATCACACAAGATCCACTTGTGCATGATCCACATCTCATGAATGCTCTGAATGGGGATCTTGAAAAGCCTTGTTCAAGGCTGCTCGGCTTTCACAGAGGGGAGTGAGAGGGGACATGCCATGGCTTCGATCAGCGCCGGTGGCGCACCCGTTGGGTTCTTCGGGGGGAACTGAATCCGGTCCCACCTTCGCCGTCGTCCAGGAAGACGTCTTCTCCAGGCGGCTTGCGGACCGGATTGACGAAGAGCATGCCGAACCGGGGTCCAGGACCGGTGGACTGGGCCGCCGCCCGACGGTGAAAGAGGCTTTCGAAGCGTCGGCCGAGTGCGTCATCGTGCCGGTCGGACGGCCCGGTCCCGGGCTGCTTCTGGAAGCGGACCGCCTGGCCTATGCGACGGGGACTCCCTGGTTTCCGATCGTTCAGGACGGCCTCGTCATCCGTGTCGGCCCGCTGGTCAGGCCGCCGTTCGCGCCCTGCTTCAGATGCGCCGCCCGCCGTCAGGTACAGCACGACGAGAAGTTCGCCGCCACTCACCTGCTCCACGACGCCTACGACGCGGACGCGGGCCTCGGGCTCGGCGGGTGCCTGCCGCATCACCTGACGATGACGGCAGGCCTCGCCGTCGACCTGCTGCGCCGTCACGGTGCCCACTCCGGTTCCGCCGTCGCCGAGCAGGCAAGCGGCGTCGTTGAGCTGAACCTCATCACGAACTCCGTCATCGCCAACCAGGTGATCGCCTGCTTCGACTGCGACCGCTGCGCCCGCCCCGGACCGGCCCTGCGCACGGCGGTTCCGGAGTCCGTCCTGCGAGTTCTGCGGCAACGCGGCGGAGCCGATGTGTTCACGGGGAACGCCTCATGACCGTTCAACATCGGAACAGGCACGACGCGGAACGTGACGGACTGATCAATCCTCGGCTCTGCCGCGGACTCGTCGCCCTCCCATCTCCTGGCGGTCTTCTCATCGAAGGGGGGCTGCGCCGCTACCAGTTCTCGGGTGCCGCGGCCACGGCGGTCCTATCGCCGATGCTGCCTCTTCTGGACGGAACCCGAGCTCCGGAAAGGCTCGGCGAGGAACTGTCGCTATCGCCCTCCCACGTGGGAAAGGCACTGGATCTGCTGGACGCCTCCGGGCTGCTGGAGTACGTGGAAAGCTCGCACGTCCCCGATGTGGCCGACGACCCGCTGACTCTGTTCCTCTCACGAACCATCGGCGCCATGTCACGGGAATATCCCAATGTCGAGACCATCGTCGGGAAACTCTCCGCGGCCCGTGTGCTCATCATCGCCAACCGCGAGACCACCGCTGTGCTCGCCCGTGATCTGGCGGCCGGCGGGATAGGTCTGGTCGAGAATCTCGGGCCCGGCACGAGGGAGGGCGCCGGGGGAGCACGGCCCTCCTTGGTCGTGGTCTTGGACGAACCCGGTAGTGGGATTCTCGAGGACACCGTGGCGGTGTATCGCACATCGGACGTTCCGATCCTGCGTTTCTCCCCGGGCGCCGGTGGCGGTGAGTTCGGCCCGCTCTTCTACCGGGACGTGACCGCATGCGTCGACTGTTTCAGGGCCTCCTACGCCGACGCGGACGTGACCGCCGGCGAGCAGGGCGGTCTCCGGAGCACGATCCTCATGGGGCGGGTCGCCGCCGAGGTCCTGGCCTTGGTGGCCGGTGTGGGCGAACGCAGATCTCCGAGGTCTATGGTCCGCATCGTCTCGTCTCGCGGAGAAGAGGAGAGCCACCTCGTCGTCCCCCGCGGCGGTTGCCCGGCATGCCGGTATCCGCAGGAGGCCGATGAGTCGCCGGGCGCCTACGAATGGCAGGGCGAGATCCTGCCCGAGCCGATCATGGACTCCGTTGCCCTGACGCCCGCCCAGCGCGAGAGGATCAAGTCGCTGGAGACCGCGCGTGACAGCTTCCCGTCGCTGCCTCGGACAGCCCTTCCCCCTTACGAACAGTGTCCGGCCCCAACCCGTGAGTTCGAGACGGGATGGACGTGGGGGACCTCGGGCGCCGTTCCGCGCATCGGCCCCGAGCTCATCGGCGGGTTGTTGGCCAGGGTCATCGGCCGGCGAGCCTCCGGCACGGGGCGCGGAGAAACCGGCCGGCGGGGGTACGACACGGCGGACATCGGCTCGACCGATCTCTATCTGCTCAGCGAGACCGACCTTTTCGGCCTCCCTGGAACGCTCCTCAGATACGAGGATGTCAATCACTCGATGGCCGCCGTGCGCCGCGACCGGGTCGGTCTGGCCGACGCACTGGCAGGGACCGGCCTTCTCGCCGAACCCGGCCGCGAACCGGACCCCGGCCCTGCCCTCGGCACAGGCGCGCCGATCGTGGTCTTCCTCGTCTCCACGCTGAGCCGGCTCCGTGACTCGCACGGTGCCCGGGCCTGCCGGGCGGGCCTGCTCGACGCCGGGCACGCCGCGATGCGGCTGGCCTTCACCGCGGAGGGCTACGGGCTCGGGATCGAGTTCGCCCCGTGCTGGGACGAGCGCGTCAACGGCCTGCTGGAGCTGTACGAGAGCCATGAGTTCGTCAGTGGCATCGCCTTGATCCACGCCACCGAAGGGGGGACCGGGAATGCCGATGATCCGGGCGAATGAGCCGGCGGAACGAGCGCATCAGGCCGTCAGGAGCCGGACCGCTCTGCCCGAGCCGCCGCCGAGCCCCGGCCGGGGGGCATCTGGGGGTGGTGGCGCGGGGATCGGTGCGGACGCCGCCACGCGTGTCGGCGGGGTCGGCGGGGTCGGCGCCGCGCAGATGCTGGAGCGGCGCGTCCGCGCACAGGAGTTCACCGCGACGCCCGTGGAGCCGGGCCTGGTGGCCGACCTGGTCCATGAGGCGCGGGGCGCCCAAGAGCGCTACTGGCCGAGTGAGGTGCACGGTGACGCCGGATTCGCCGTCCACCTCATGGCTTCCAACGTCCGTGATCTGGCGCGGGACCTCCATGCGGCCGAGGACGGTTCCTGGTTCCGGGTTCCGCACGCCAAGGGGCTCGCCGAGGAGGTGTCGCGCGTTTATGGAGACGCTCCCGCACACCTGCTGATCTCGGCGGACTTCGAGCGGCTCGCGGAGAGGCCCGCGGCCTACGGCGCGCTCATCTCACGAGCCGGGTCCCTTGCCCATGGCATCTGGTTCTCGGCACTCGCCCGCGGGCTGGCGTGCGCCGTGCACGATCGGCCCGCACGTGCGATCACATCGGTCATGCGCGGCTACGGTAACCGGCGGCACCTGCTGACCGTGTCCCTGGGGACATCGTGCTGACAGCCGGGACCGACGGCCGGGTCAACCACAGAGAACCGGTGTTCCTGCTCGCCCCGGCGCGCTCCTACTCCACCGTCGTGCAGGCCATGCTGAGCGGGCATGACGGCATCTTCGGATTTCCTGAGATGATCATGTTCGCGCTCCCCGACGTCCGGACGCTCCTTTCCGAGGCGACCGTGGAGCCCGGATATCCCCCGTCCTATTACTCCGTTCGGCTCAGTGGCATCTGGCGAGCCATCGCCCAAATTCACAGGGGCGGCCAGGAAACGGCGGACATCGCCTGGTCGATGCAATGGCTGGCACAACGCCCGGACTGGTCTTTGACGCGGGTGTTCGACGACCTCCAGGATGCCGTCAGCCCGCTGATCTGCCTGGAGAAGTCGCCCGACACCGTGCGGACGGACCCTGCGCTCGCCGCCTGCGCACGGGCCTACCCGAACGCACGCTTCATCCATCTGACCAGGCATCCCGTGGACACGCAGCGGTCGATGGCGGAGCATCTGCGGCTCCTGGGCGTGACCGGGGGAGGCGGCGTCGCCGTCACCGCGGCGTCCTCGTGGTATCTCGGCCATCACCGGGTCGTCCGGATGCTGGACGACCTGCCGCCCGACCGGTGGATCCGGGTACGAGCGGAAGACCTGCTCAATCGTCCCGACGTATTTCTGCCCCGTGTCGTCGACTGGCTCGGGCTTCCCTGGGACGAGCAGGTCGTCGAGCGGATGAAGCGGACCGAAGACTGGACGTTCGCGGGAACCGGCCCGGCGGGCGACCTGCAGGGCGGCGACTGGAAGTTCTTCCGCTCGCCCCGGTTGCGTGAAGTCGAACCACCGGGTCCGGTCGTCTTCGACGATGAATGGGGACTTCCCCAGGAAATGCAGCGGCGGATGAGAGAACTCGCCGAAGGTCTCGGCTACTAAAGCGAAGGAACGCTTTTCTGGGTGACCGCGCGAGGCGGTGCCCGTTCGCGGCGTCCCATGAACGTTCGCCCAGGACGATCCGATGCCCCATCGAAGCGCTTGCTCGGGAGCGTGACAGGTGCCCAGCCAGCCCAGTGATCAGGCCGCCACCGCCATGCGGACGTTCGGCCGGCTGATCCCCCGATTCCGACCGCACCGCACACTGATCGTGCTGTCGGCGCTACTGATCATGTGCATGGTCGCGCTGAGCATGGTGAGCCCGCTGGCGCTCAGAGCGCTCATCGACGACGCGCTGCCGCACCGCGACGACGGCCTGCTCGCCGCCCTGTGCCTGTTCATGATCGCCGCCGGTGTGCTGACGAACCTCGCCTCGCTGCTCCAGGGCAGGCTGACGCACCTGGCGGGCCAGCGGCTCGTCCACGACCTGCGGGTGGACGTCTTCGACGCCGTCCAGCGCATGCCCCTGACGTTCTTCACCGCCGAATCCAACAGCCGGACCCAGTCGGTCCTGGTCAGCGACATCGAAGAGATCAGCGACACGGTCACCTTCTCCGCGCAGGTCATCCTGTTCTCGCTGACCGGCATCCTGACCGCGGGCGCCGGCATGCTCCTGCTGAGCTGGCCCCTCGCCGTGGTGACGCTGGCCCTCACCATCATGCTGAGCCTGGTCAACAACCGCTTCGCTAGGAAGAGGCGCAGGCTCACCAGCGCCCGCCAGGACGGCGTGGCCCGCATGATGCGGCGCGTCGGCGAGGACCTGTCGCTCTCCGGGGTCATCGTCGGCAGGACGTTCGGACGGCAGCCGGTGCAGCGCGACCGCTTCGCCGCGGAGTCGGCGGCCATCGCCGATCTGACCTACCGGCAGCGCCTGGCGGGCCGGTCGGTCTACGCGATCATCGGCATCGCCTTCGCGTGCGTCCCGCCGCTCATCTACTGGACCGCCGGCTCCCTGTTCCCCGGGGTCTCCGTCGGGTCGGTCGTCGTGATCTCCCTGTTGCAGGCC
Organism: Actinomadura roseirufa; assembly: GCF_900659635.1. Taxonomy (GTDB): domain Bacteria; phylum Actinomycetota; class Actinomycetes; order Streptosporangiales; family Streptosporangiaceae; genus Spirillospora; species Spirillospora roseirufa. The sequence continues at coordinate 29,150 of NZ_CAACVB010000010.1, forward strand.
CGGCTGGCGGGCCCCATCCAGGAACTCCTGGACACCGCCGGCATGATCACGAGTTCGACGGTCACGTTCGACCGGGTCTTCGCCTACATCGACATGGCCGAGGGACGGGCCGCCGTGCCGCACCGGCCGCCGCTCTCCGCCGGGGTGGCGGCGGGGCCTCCCGACCTGCGGCTGAGCGGCGTCGGCTTCACCTATCCCGCCGCGGACGCCGCCGCCCTCCGCGAGGTCAGCGCCGACTTCCCCGGAGGCTCGACGACCTTCGTCGTCGGCCGGTCGGGCTCCGGCAAGAGCACGCTGGCCTACGTCGCGGCCGGGCTGCTCGCCCCGACGGAGGGGGAGGTGTCGGCCGGCCATCGCGTACCCGGCATGTCCGGCCTGCACTCGCTCGTCACCCTGGTGCCGCAGGAACCGGCGGTCTTCAACACCTCGGTGCGCGAGAACCTTCTCATCGCCCTGCCGGACGCGACCGACGAGGCACTCCGAGCGGTCCTCGCCGCCGTCGAACTCGACACCGTGGTCGACGGGCTCGCCGAGGGCATGGACACCTCCGTCGGCGAGCACGGCCACGAACTGTCCGGCGGAGAGCGGCAGCGGCTGGGACTCGCCAGGGCGATGCTGTCCCCCTCTCCCATCTTGATCCTGGACGAGGCCGCCAGCGCCCTGGACGGCGTCCTGAGCGACTCGGTCTATCGATCCGTCCGGTCCCACTGCGTCGACCGGACGCTGATCGTCATAGCCCACCGGATCCCGCCTCTCAACGACGGCGACAGCGTCCTTCTGCTGACGGACGGACGCGTCGCGGAACACGGAGGTCACAAGGAACTGATCACGGAGAGCCGGACCTACCGGCAACTGTTCGCCGCGCAAGCGGCCGGACCCTGACCATGACACACGATTCGGAAAAGAGGAGTTCACCATGCAGGATCTCGACCTCGACCTCGACCTCCAAGTGGAAGACGTCACGCAGCTGAGCTGGGAGGACCTCACCAAGGCGATGGAGTCGAAGCCGGAGCGCACGTCGCCCTGCGTCGGCGGCTGCGGAACCTCCTACCCGCCCTGCGCCAACACCAAGAGCAGCAGCATGACCAATTACTGCCACTAGCGGTTGAAGCCGCCGGCGGTGCGCCGTGCCGGCAGAACCGGCACGGCGCACCGCCGGCCACCGTGGACGTCCCCGGAGGAGTATTCGTGATCGACCTTGTGCTCAGAAGCGATGTCGCCCTGCTCGATTCGACCGAGGACTCGCTTGTCTTCGACAAAAGCGGGTGGCGGATGCGGCTCCGTGGGCTCGGTGAGCGGGCGGAGGAACGGCTCAGCGGGTTGCGCACGGGCCCCATGGAGCTCGGCGCCGAACCGGGCGAAGCGTTCTCCCGGCGGATGCTCACCGTGGTGCAGATGCTGACGGCGCGCGACCTGGTCGAACTGCGCTGCGGTGAGGCCGGGAACATCCTGCTGACCGCGGTCTCTGTTTCCGAACTGTCGCAGGTCACGAGGATGACCGAGCCGGGCGGCGGCAAGCTGTTCCGGTTGTCCAAGTTCGTCTGCACCAGGCGTTCGGGTTCCGCGCTCATCATCGAGTCCCCGCGGAAGTACTTCCGCGTCGAGGTCGTCGATCCCGGCGTTCTCGTGCTGGTCGGCCTGCTGGCGCGGCCGCAGAGCGCCGAGAGCCTCGTCCAGAACTGCGCGGTGCTCGAACGCGAGGCCGTGCACGACACTCTGGCCTTCCTCGGGCTGGTCGGCGCGGTCGTCGAATGCCGGGAGGACGGGAAATCCGAAGAGGATCTGCTGCCGGTGCTGGTCCAGCGTGAGTTCCATGACGTGTTGATGCATTCCAAGAGCCGTCAGGGGCTGGCCGGTGAGGTCGTGGCGGGGACGTTCCGCTTCGCGGGCGAGTTCGTTCCGTTGCCGGCGCTCAAGGAGCCGATGGGCGCGTCCGCGGTGCCGCTGCCCCGGCCGACCGGAGCCGCCGGAGACGGGAGTTCCATGAGCCTGGCCGAGGCCATGGAGAAACGGCGCAGCGTCAGGTCGTTCAGCACGCGGCCGCTTCCCGCCGCCCAACTCGGCGAGTTCCTCTTCCGGACGGCCCGCCTGCGCGGTACTCATCCCATGAACAAGGACGATCCGCTGTCATACGAGTTCTCCGACCGCCCGTATCCCAGTGGCGGCGGCATATACGACGTGGAGATCTATCCCGTTGTGCGGAACTGCGAAGGCATTCCGAGCGGGCTGTACCACTACGACCCCGAGGGGCATGCCCTCGAGCTGGTCTCCCGGGCCGAGGAGGTCGTCCGGGGTTTCGTTCACACCGCTCGGATCTCCGCCGTGGCCGAGAGCGAGCCGCAGGTGGTGCTGGTGCTCAGTTCCCGCTTCTCCCGGCTCAGCTGGAAGTACCAGGGGCTGGCATACGCCACCACGTTGAAGAACGTCGGGGTCCTTTACGAGGCGATGTACCTCGTCGCCACGGACATGGGCCTCGCGCCGTGTGCGCTGGGCGGAGGAGACGCGGTGCTGTTCAGCAGGGCGACGGGGCTCGACGTCACCGAGGAGTCGACGGTCGGCGAGTTCATGCTCGGCATCGAAGGCTGAGCCGGACGGACGACATGACAAGGCACGAGGAGCTGAGAACGTGAACGCACGGCCGGATCTCGACCCGCTCGTTTCGCCTTACGGGGTGGTCTCTTACATAGGTGAAGACGCGGGGTTCAGGGGCTTGGACCGGGTCACCCTGCACGTGTCCTCCGTCGGTTCGGGAGTCCCCGGCCGGCCCGTCAAGGAGAGCGTCAGCGGATGCGGTCGCAGTATCGATTCCAGTGAGATGGGCCGGTTCATCGCTCTGGCCGAGGCCGCCGAACGCTATGCAGGTTGTTTCACCAGTGGCCCGCAGGTCCTGGCAAAGCTGGGCGAGCTGGATGGCAGAGTGCTGGACATGAGCGCGATACCGGTCTGCTCACCCACGGAGTACGCCCGGCCGGAATGCACGTTGGCGCCGTTCGACCCGGCCGCACGGATCCGCTGGGTCCAGGGCACCGAACTCACATCCGCACAGCCGATCTGGGTCCCGTCGGTCATGGCCTGCTATGGCATGCCCGGCGTCCGGGACGAGGAGAACTTCTGGTTCCGGATCTCCACCGGCTACGCGGTCCACTCCGATCCGGCCGAGGCGATCGTGCGGGCGATCTGCGAGGTCGTCGAGCGCGACGCCGTCGCGCTGACCTGGCTGCAGAAGCTGCCGCTCGCTCCGGTGCCGGAGTCCTGCCGCACCGTGAACTCGGACTATCTGCTGGACTGGTGCGACCGCCATTTCATCCGGACCCACCTCTTCGACGCCACGACCGACCTGGGCGTCCCGACCGTGTACTGCCTCCAGATCGCGGAACACGACGCGAAGGCTCACCAGGTCATCGGCTGCGCCACGGAAAGGGATCTCGCCCAGGCCGCCGAGAAGGCGTTGCTCGAGACGGTGTTCGTCCGCAGCCTCTGCTACACCGACAAGCCGCTGGTGGAGTCGTTCGCCGACTACACGAACGTGGAGGACGGCGCCCGTTTCATGGCCAGGCCCGAGCGGGCCCACGCCTTCGACTTCCTCACCGAGGGGATCGAGTCCCGGCCCGTCCGGGAGATGAGCACGGCGGGGACGCTGGCGGCCGACGGCGACCGGGCGCTGACCCAGCTCATAGATCTGTTCGAAGCCCGCGGGATCGACGTCATCGCCTGCGACGCGACGTCCCCCGAACTCGCGGACGTCGGACTGGTGGCCGTCAGCGTGGTGATCCCGGCCCTGCAGCCGATGTCGCTGCTGCGGTACGCGCAGTATCGCGCCCATCCCCGCCTCTACCAGGCCCCGGAGGCGATGGGATTTCGCAGCCTCCCCGAGGACGAGCTCAACCAGTGGCCGCAGCCGTTCCCGTAAAGGCGATCGTGTGTGCGGGCGGCCGAAGCGGATTCAGGAAGGGCGCGATGAACGGCATTATCGAAGCGATGCTCAAGGCCCCCCGGACGGTGCCGGCGGAGGAACCGCTGGTGCTCCGCGGGGCGATCGAGACGCGCGACCACCTCACCATCTCGCGCGTCCACGAGCGCATGGCCGCCGGGGGACTGCGCGCACCGTACTTCTCCGTCCCGCGGCCGGAGGCCCGCCCCGGCGCCCCGCGGGCGACCCGCACCCGGGCGGTCGTGGGCTCGGTCCGCGAGTGGGGCTTCGCCGACCCGGCGGCTCTGGAGGGCCATCTGGCCGCCGGGGACGTCGTGCTGCTGGAGCAGGTCAGTCACTGGCACCGCGCCACCAGGACGTTTGTGGCCGAGTTGGAGCGGGCCTTCCCGGTGGCGGTCCGGTCCGCCGCCTACTGGAGTGGCCGGGCGGGAACCGTTCAGGTTCGTCTCCACGGCTCCGGCCGGGTCCTCGCCCTCCAGCTCGAAGGTGAGTCCCGTCTCGCCGGCACCGTGCTGGAAGCGGGCGATGCCCTGTGGCTGGAGCGCGGTGACTCACTGGCCTTCACCACATCGGGCGAGTCCCTCCACCTGATCTTCGAGCTCGGAGAGCCCACCGCGCGCGAGTTCCTGATCGCGCTGAGCCGCTACGTCACCGGTCGCGGCAGGGCGCTGTTCCACCACTATCACCACCTGGATCTGCCCAGCAGGTCCGAGGCCCTCCGAGACGAGATGACCGACGCGCTCGGTGCCCTCGACGACGACGTCCTGCTGGCCTATTCACTTGCCTACATGAGAGGGAGGTCGGGGTGAGAACCGGAATCGACGGGCTGGTCGGGGACACTGGTCTCTTCCTGGAGACCGTGTGGTCCGTCCGTCCCGAGGTCTTTCAGAACGGCGCGCGGATTCCCACCCTGCTCGACGAGGGGACTCTCTGGGACGCCCTTGAGTACGGGTCGCTCACCTATCCCTACGTCACCGCCTTCGGTGGCACGGCGGATCACGGTGCGGCAGACCGAGGGCCGGCCTCGCTCACCCGGTCCAGGTGGGTGGGCGGCGCCGAGGTTCCCGGCTTCCTCGACCCGCGCCGCGTGCGGGACGCGTTCGACGCGGGGGCCACGCTCAAGTTCAACCGCGTCGACCACTGGCATCCCGCGACCAGGGAGCTGGCGCGCGGCTTCCGCGACCTGTTCCACGGCAGTGTCATCGCCCACGCGTTCCTGAGCCCGGCGGGGGACGAGCCCGTGATCAAGGCGCACCTCGACGGAGCGCACGTCTTCGTCCTCCAGGTCTCCGGTGACAAGGACTGGGTGGTCGCCCGCCCCACCCGTGACGCCGAGAGCGGCTCCGTCTTCTGCCCGGAGGGCATCACCGACGAAGACCGGCTGGAGTTCACGCTCTCCCCGGGGGACGTCCTCTACCTGCCGCATGGCAGCGCCCACTATGCCCTGGCCCGTTCAGGCGGTTCGCTGCACATCGCCATCGAAGTGGAGGAGCCGACTCCCGAGGACTTCGTGGACGGCTTCGTCGCCGGCTTTCTCTCGGGTGAGGAGAACAGGAGACCGTGCCCCGGGGAGCCGAGGCCGGTGCCGATCGAGGAGTGCCGGCGTGTGCGGCGGGATTTCCTCTCCTACCTGGCGGCCGTTCCCGTCGGCGAGGCCATCGGGCTGGCCGAGCACAACATCCGGCGACGCACGGCCGATTGATCGCCCCCTCGCCGGAACTGGCCTTCAAAGGCGGAGAGGAATCTCAATGCCCACAAGCGCACCCATCGTGGTGTCGCGCAGGTGCGGGCTGCCGGTCATCGTCCTGGACTCGTTGCGCGCGGCCGAGACCGTCCGGCTGGTCCGCGCCGCGGTCGCCCTGGAGGAGCGCGGCGTCCGGCTCGGCGAGAGGGTCGGCCATGGGCTGTACCTGCTGGTCGCCTCCGAGGACGTGGACCGGCCCGTTCGGCGGGCGGCCCTGCGCCTGCGCCGGGACGTGCACAACCTGCGGTGGGCCCGCGCGGCGGAGGCCGCCCCGGTGGTGGCCGGTCACCTCGCCGACACCGTCCGCGAGGCCCTCATGCTGTGGCTGGAGACGATGCGCGGTTCCGCGGAGGCCCTGGCCGCGGCCGAACGGGCGGCCGGCGGCGAACTGGCGAACGCCGGACGGGCCTTGCTGACGTGGCTGCGCGAGCCGAGGACAGCGCTGGGACTGGCGCTGGCCAGCCCCACGTTCACGGCCGGCCTGCTCGGCGAGAGTGCGCCCGCCGTCCCCGAGTGGGACTCGCGGCTGATGCGGAGTGCGACGGCCTACCTGTCGCGTATCGCGGTGAAGCCGAGCCCGTTCGGCACGCTGTCCACCGTCGGAGTGGTCGGCTGGGACGGATCTTCACGCCACGACGCGGCGCTCGCCCCGCGATCACCGTCGTCCTCCCGCGCGGCGGCGATGGAGTTGCTGCGGGCCTGGACGACGCACGCGGAACCACCGGTGGATCTGCCGCTGGTGGTCAACCCGAGCGTCCGCGAGGTCGACGGGCGCGTGCTGGCGGCACTTCCTCTGTACTGCCATGTGAACGGGGTGTCCCTCCGTGAGGACGAACTCACCGATTGCGGGCTGGTCGCCCGCCACCTGTCCCTGCTGCCCGCCGAGCCCCGGACCGCCCGTGAGATCGCCGCGCTCCTGGACGCCGACCCCGCCACGGTGAGGCGCCTGATCGCCGTCGGCGTCCTCCAGCCGCTCGCCCCGTGGCGGTCGGCGGACGGACGGCACTTCACCGACTTCGCCCGGCGGATAGGGCGGGCGCCGGGCCCGGCCGCCGACGCGGTGCGCGCGCTGGCCGAGATCGAAGGGCGGGTGGCGGGCACCGGGGACCCCCGCCGCCGTGCGGCCGACGTCGAGCGGGCGCGGCGGACGCTCGGCGAGGGGTTGCGGGCGCTCGGCGGCCGGCCTCCCGCCTGGCTCGGCTCCGCCGGGCTGATGTCCGAGACGGCCGCCCATGATCCACGGCATGATCCGCGGCTGGGCGACGCCGTCCGGGCGGACCTGGATTCGATCGCGACGGCCCTGCGGCCGGACGTCCGCCGGTCCGTCCTGTACGACCACCTTCTCAAGCACTTCCTGCACAGGCACGGCGCCGGGCGGACGGCCGACCTGCTCGGCTTCGCCTACGAGGTGCTCGGTTCCGTGCCTTCGCTCTCGTGGCCGGCCGCGGCCCACCACGCCGCGGGAGCGCCGGCCGGGGACCTCGGCGGCCACCGCACCCTGGGCAGGGCGTTCGGCACCGTCTTCTTCCAGGTCGCGGCGGCGTCCGCCGCGGCCGTGGAAGCGGGCGACCACCTGCTGATCGTCAACCGGGTGCACTGTGGCATGGCGGGGCTGGCGGGACGGTGGGCGTCGGTGCCGGCCCTGCACGGCGCCCTCGACGACGCACTGCGAACCTGGCTGGCCGGGATCCACCCCGGGTGCCGTGTCTACCAGATGTCCGCGCAGGCCGACTGGGTCGGATTCCAGCGCCCGGCCCTGCGGGGGATCTCCCGTGCGGGGTGGGGACCGGAACTGGCCGACCGGGACGGGGACGCCACGGACCTGCGAGGTTTCACGGTTTCGCATGATCGGAGAACCGGGACCCTTCAGGTGGCGGATCAGGCCGGCGCACCCGCGGCCCTGGCCTATCTGGGAGCCGTGCCACGGGACATGCTGGGCCCGATCGACCGCCTTCTGGCGACGTTGAGCGATCCGTGGGCCATCGTGCCGGGCGACCCGTCCCAGGTGATGGGACACCGCCCGCGCAGGCAGCAGGGGCGCGTCGTGCTTCAGCGGGCCACTTGGCGGATCCGTCCGGACGAGGTGCCCCGGCCCGAGCGCGGAGCGTCACCCGTCCGTTTCCTCGCACGGGTCGAACGGTGGCGCCGCCGGCACGGGCTGCCCGAGGAGGTCTTCCTCACGCAGATCGCCGACGGTCCCTCGGCGCGCGCGAGCAAGCCGCAGTGGCTTGGCTTCGCGCATCCGCACGCGGCATGGGCTGCACTGCGTCAGATCAGGAGCACCACGGTGGCGGTCGAGTTCACCGAGGCCCTCCCAGGCCGCCGCCAGCACTGGCACACGGACGGGGACGGGAACCCGACCGTCATGGAGTTCATCGGGCTGGTACGGCATGACTGAACACGAATGGCTCTACTACCGGGTTTACGTCGCCGGCCTTGACGAGATCCGCGATCTGGTGGAGCGCGTGGTCGCGCCGATGGCCAGGCGGTTCACCGCGGACCATCCGGGTCTTCGATGGTTCTTCCTCCAGTATGCCGACCGGGTCGGGCTGCAACTGCGGCTGCGCCTGAACGCCCCGCCCGCCGTGCTCGCGGAGCTCGAATCCGTTCTGGACGCGAGATTCGCCGCGGCGCTCGACGATCCCGGCGTCGTCGGCGGACCCGACCGGCGCCCGGAGGCGAACCGCATGGCGGTCAAACGCCTCTACGAACCCGAACACGCCAAGTTCGGCGGCCCGGCGGGGACGGTGCTGGCCGAGCGGCTCATGCAGCTGGGCAGCGAGGCGGCGCTGGCCTTCGCGCACTCCCGCCACAGGCAGCGGCGCATGGCCCTCACCGCCGCCCACACGGAACTCATGATCCACGCCCTTCCAGAAGCCGAACGCACGTCCTTCCTGCATCAGTACGCCTGGTACTGGTCCGGAGGAGGGCGGCTCGGCGACCCACGGAACTCGTCCGTGGCCCGCCTCAAACCGACGGACCCTGCGTCGAGGCGGTCCGCCAGGTGGCTGAGAGCCCAGATCGAGGAGGTGCTCTCCGACCTCGCCTGCCAGGTGCCGCTCACGACCTACGTGGAGAGTTTCTGGCGCGTCGTCCGGGCTTCAGGGTTTGAACGGTCGCCCTATCTGCACGCCTTTCACCACATTCATCTCATGAACAACAGGCTGGGAACCGCCCCGCATGAGGAGATGCTGATCGCGCGCCTCCTGTGGGTGGAAGGCGATGCGCACTCCTGACCTCGACCCCCGGGGATCGTGAGATGCCGTGGGCGAGGAGGCGGGTCAGGCTGGAGGGCGGCCGGTTAGGCGGGTTGTTAGGTCTTGTGCTGTTGTGCGGACTGTTGTGGCTAGGGCTGGCCAGGATTCTTTTGGGTGGTCTTCTTGGCGGAAGGTGAGGGCTATGGCGGCGGTGGGGTGGCCGGTGTGGTCGAAGGAGCAGGCGGCGATGCTGGCGAAGCCCTCGGTGATGTGGCCGTCCTCGGCGGACCAGCCGCGGCGGGCGTCGTCGGCCAGGACGCGGCGCAGTTCGCGGAGGGAGGCCGGGCCGCGGCCGGTGCGGTTCACGAAGCTGCCCGGGAACAGGGCGCGGACCTGGGCGGGGGGCAGGTGCGCGAGCATCGACAGGCCGCTGGCGGTGAGCTGGGCCGGCATGCGGACGCCGACGTCGGTGACGAGGGTGGCGTGCCGGGGTGGTTGTTCCTTCAGGAGGTAGAGGGTCTCGGCGCCGTGCAGGACGCCGAGCTGGGCGATCTCTCCGGTGCGGTCGACGAGGCGGCGCAGGAGAGGGCGGGCGAGGCGTTCCAGGGGTTCGTGGCGGAGGTAGGCGGAGCCGATCTCGAAGGCGGCGACGCCGAGGCCCCAGCGGCGGTCCTCGGGGACGTAGGAGACGAAGCCGTCCTCGGCCATCGCCGACAGCAGGTGGTAGGTGCTGGATCGGGGCAGGTCCAGGGCGCGGGCTATGGAGGACGCGGGGAGCGGCCCGGCCGCCCCGGCCATCAGTTTGAGCACCGCCAGCGCCCGGCGGGCGGCGGGTACCTGGCTCATCACAGCATTGTCTCGCATCCGAGACAGAACCCCTCTTTCGGGCTTCCTTCCTGGGCCTCCACCCCGCTGAAATGGGGGTATGAGTTTCGGTGTGGGGGATGGCATCCAGGTCGGACCGGACGCGCTGACCTTCGATCAAGTCGTGGCCGTGGCCCGGGACGGTGCCCGTGTGGTGCTCTCGGACGAGGCGCTCAAGCGGATCGGCGAGTCCAGGGCGCACGTCGAGGAGCTGTCGTCGCGGCCGACGCCCGTGTACGGGGTGTCGACCGGGTTCGGCGCGCTGGCGACCCGGCACATCGCGCCGGAGCTGCGGGCCAAGCTGCAGCTGAACATCGTCCGGTCGCACGCGGCCGGGTCCGGGCCCGAGGTGGAGCGGGAGGTCGTCCGGGCGCTGATGCTGCTGCGGCTGCGGACGCTCGCCACCGGGCGGACGGGCGTGCGGCCCGCCACCGCGCGGACGCTCGCGGCGCTCCTCAACGCGGGGATCACCCCGCAGGTGTTCGAGTACGGCAGCCTCGGGTGCTCCGGTGATCTCGCGCCGCTGGCGCACGTGGCGCTCGCGCTGATCGGCGAGGGAGAGGTCCGGGACGCCGGCGGGGTGCTGAAGCCCGCGGCGCAGGCGCTGGACGAGGCCGGGATCGCGCCGGTCGAGCTGGCCGAGAAGGAGGGCCTGGCGCTGCTGAACGGCACGGACGGCATGCTCGGCATGCTCGTCCTCGCCATCGGCGACCTGCACCGGCTGCTGACCGCCGCGGACCTCGCCGCGGCGATGTCGGTGGAGGCGCTGCTCGGGACCGACCGGGTGTTCGCCGCCGACCTGCAGGATCTGCGGCCGCATCCGGGGCAGGCCGCGTCGGCGGCGAACCTGCGGGCGCTGCTGGCCGACTCGGAGATCATGGAGTCGCACCGGGGACCCGACTGCACGCGCGTCCAGGACGCCTACTCGCTGCGGTGCTCGCCGCAGGTGAACGGCGCCGCCCGCGACACCCTCGCGCACGCCGAGCTGGTCGCCGGACGGGAGCTGGCGTCCGCCGTCGACAACCCCGTCGTGCTGCCGGACGGGCGGGTCGAGTCCAACGGCAACTTCCACGGCGCGCCCGTCGCGTACGTGCTGGACTTTCTCGCGGTGCCCGCCGCGGACGTCGCGTCCATGTCCGAGCGGCGCACCGACCGGATGCTCGACAAGGCCCGGTCGGCGGGGCTGCCGGCCTTCCTCGCCGACGACCCGGGGGTGGACTCCGGGCACATGATCGCCCAGTACACGCAGGCGTCGATCGTGTCGGAGCTGAAGCGGCTCGCGGTCCCGGCGAGCGCCGACTCGATCCCGAGCTCGGCGATGCAGGAGGACCACGTCTCGATGGGCTGGAACTCGGCCCGCAAGCTGCGCCGCGCGGTGGACGGCCTCGCGCGGGTCGTCGCCGTCGAGATCCTCACCGCCGCGCGGGCGCTGGACCTGCGCACCCCGCTGCGGCCGGGCCCGGCGACCGGGGCGGTCGTCGCGCGGCTGCGCGAGGCCGTCCCGCCGCCCGGCCCCGACCGTTACCTCGCGCCCGAGATCGCCGCCGCGACGGAGCTCGTGCTGGACGGCTCGCTCGTCGCCGCCGCCGAGGCCGTCACCGGCCCGCTGTCCTGATCCTCCCTCGACCGTAGGAGCACCGCATGTCCGGTCCCCGTCCCGTCCGCGCGCCGCGCGGCACCGCGCTCACCGCCAAGGGGTGGCCGCAGGAGGCGGCCCTCCGCATGATCCAGAACAACCTCGACCCGGAGGTGGCCGAGCACCCCGACGAGCTGGTCGTCTACGGCGGCTCGGGGAAGGCGGCCCGGTCGTGGGACGCCTTCGACGGGATCGTCCGGTCGCTGTCGGAGCTGGAGGGGGACGAGACGCTGCTCGTCCAGTCCGGCAAGCCCGTCGGGATCTTCCAGACGCACGAGTGGGCGCCGCGCGTGCTGATCGCCAACTCCAACCTCGTCCCGCAGTGGGCGACGTGGGAGGAGTTCCGCCGGCTGGAGTCGCTCGGCCTGACGATGTTCGGGCAGATGACCGCCGGGTCGTGGATCTACATCGGCACGCAGGGCATCCTGCAGGGCACCTACGAGACGTTCGCGGCGGTGGCGGCCAAGCGGTTCGGCGGCACGCTCGCCGGGACGATCACGCTGACCGCCGGGCTCGGCGGGATGGGCGGCGCGCAGCCGCTCGCCGTGACCATGAACGGCGGCGTCGCGATCTGCATCGAGTGCGACCCGTCGCGCATCGACCGGCGGGTGGCGCACCGGTACTGCGACGTCCGCGCGGACTCGCTGGACGAGGCGCTGCGGCTGGCGGAGGAGGCGAAGGCCGAGCGCAGGCCGCTGTCCATCGGGCTGCTCGGCAACGCCGCCGACATCGTCCCGGAGCTGCTGCGCCGGGGCGCGCCGATCGACGTGGTCACCGACCAGACCAGCGCGCACGACCCGCTGATGTACCTGCCGAGCGGGGTCGCGTTCGAGGACATGGCCGCCGAGCGCGACAAGGACCGGGACGGTTTCATCGCCCGCGCCCGCGCGTCGATGGCCGCGCACGTCGAGGCGATGGTCGGGTTCCAGGACGCGGGCGCCGAGGTGTTCGACTACGGCAACTCGATCCGCGGTGAGGCCGAGCTCGCCGGGTACGACCGCGCGTTCGCCTTCCCCGGGTTCGTGCCCGCCTACATCCGGCCGCTGTTCTGTGAGGGCAAGGGCCCGTTCCGGTGGGCGGCGCTGTCGGGCGACCCGAAGGACATCGCCCGCACCGACAGGGCGATCCTGGAGCTGTTCCCCGACAACGAGCCGCTGACCCGGTGGATCCGGATGGCTCAGGAGAAGGTCCACTTCCAGGGCCTGCCGTCGCGGATCTGCTGGCTCGGCTACGGCGAGCGCGACAAGGCCGGTGAGGTGTTCAACGACCTGGTCGCCCGCGGTGAGATCAGCGCGCCGATCGTGCTCGGCCGCGACCACCTGGACTGCGGCTCGGTCGCCAGCCCGTACCGGGAGACCGAGGGCATGGCGGACGGATCGGACGCGATCGCCGACTGGCCGCTGCTGAACGCGCTGCTCAACACCTCGTCCGGCGCGACGTGGGTGTCGATCCACCACGGCGGCGGCGTCGGCATCGGCCGTTCCATCCACGCCGGGCAGGTCTGCGTCGCCGACGGGACGCCGCTGGCGGGCGAGAAGCTGCGGCGGGTCCTGACCAACGACCCGGGCACCGGCGTCATGCGGCACGTCGACGCCGGGTACGACCGGGCCGCCGAGGTCGCCGCCGAGCGCGGCGTCCGCATCCCCATGCTCTGACCGGCCGGCCTGAGGAGGAAGAAGGCGAGCATGGGGTTCGAGTCGATGTGGGCGGATCTGCTGCCGATGGGGCGGGACGACCGGTCCGGTGGGTACCACCGGTTCGCGTGGACGCCCCCGGAACTGGAGTGCCGCGCCTGGTTCCTGGACGAGGCGCGCCGCCGTGATCTTGAGGTGGAGCACGACGCCAACGGCAACATCGTCGCCTGGTGGCTTCCCGAGGACGGGACGCGCGGGGACGCCGTCCTGACGGGCAGCCACCTGGACTCGGTGCCCGGCGGCGGCGCGTTCGACGGGCCGCTCGGGGTGGTGTCGGCGTTCGCGGCGGTCGACCTGCTCCGCGAGCGGGGCGTGCGGCCGCGGCGTCCGATCGGGATCGGCGCGTTCGCCGAGGAGGAGGGCGCTCGGTTCGGCGTGGCCTGCCTGGGGTCGCGGCTGCTGACCGGTGCGATCGACCCGGCGCGGGCGCGCGCGCTGACCGACGCGGAGGGCCGGACCTTCGCCGAGGTGCTGTACGGGGCCGGCCTCGACCCGGAGGCCATCGGCCCCGATGAGGGGCTGCTCGGCCGCGTCGGCTGCTACGTCGAGCTGCACGTCGAGCAGGGGCGGGCGCTGACCGGGCCGGTCGGGGTGGCGAGCGCGATCGTCCCGCACGGCCGGTGGCGTTTCGGGTTCGGCGGCGAGGGCAACCACGCCGGGACGACCCTGCTCGCCGACCGGCGCGACCCCATGCTCCCCTTCGCGGGAATGGTGCTGGCCGCGCGGGAGGCGGCGGAGCGGAACGGGACCGTCGCGACCGTCGGGAAGGTCCGGGTGGAGCCCGGCGGGGTGAACGCGATCGCCTCGTCGGTCACGGCGTGGCTGGACGCGCGGGGCCCGGCGGACGAGGCCGTCCGCCGGACGGTCGCGGAGGTGGACGAGGCCGCGCGGCGGGCCGCGGCCGGGCACGGGGTGAGCGTGGACCTCGCCGAGGAGTCCTACACCGAGATCGTGGACTTCAACCTGGCGCTGCGCGACCGCGTCGCGAAGGCGCTGGAGACCCGGTGGCCGGACGGCGTGCCCGGCGGCGTGCCCGTGCTGCCCACCGGGGCCGGGCACGACGCGGGGATCCTGTCGGCGCGGCTGCCCACGGCGATGCTGTTCGTGCGCAACCCGACCGGGGTCTCGCACGCGCCCGCCGAGCACGCGGAGCGGGACGACTGCCTCGCCGGGGTCGAGGCCCTCGCCGCGGTACTGACGGACCTGGCGGACGGGTAGGGATCACGACATGCAATGGCACGCCCAGTTCGCCTGGCTCGGCGACGAGGTCGCCGCCGACGTGCTCATCGAGACCGGCGGCGAGCGGATCACCGCGGTCGCCCGCGGGGTCCCGGCGCCGCCGTCGGCGCGGCACCTGCCCGGCCTCACCCTGCCCGGCCTGGCCAACGCGCACTCCCACGCCTTCCACCGCGCGCTGCGGGGCCGCGTGCAGGTCCGGCGGGGCACCTTCTGGACGTGGCGCGAGCAGATGTACAAGGTCGCCGACCGGCTCGACCCGGAGTCCTACCGGGCGCTCGCCACGGCCGTGTACGCCGAGATGGCCCTCGCCGGGATCAGCTGCGTCGGCGAGTTCCACTACCTGCACCACCGACCCGGCGGCGACCCCTACGACGAGCCGAACGCGATGGGCGAGGCGCTGATCGCGGCCGCCGCCGACGCGGGCGTCCGGATCACCCTGCTGGACGCCTGCTACCTCACCGGCGGCATCGGCGCCCCCCTGGAGGGCCCGCAGCTGCGCTTCGGCGACGGCACCGCGGGGAACTGGGCGCGCCGCGCCGGTGCCCTGCACGAGTGGGCGGGGAAGGACGGCCGCTCGCACGCCCGCGTCGGCGCCGCGATCCACTCCGTGCGGGCGGTGCCGCGCGAGCAACTGCGCGCCGTCGCGTCCTGGGCCGATGAGCGCGGGGCCCCGCTGCACGTCCACCTGTCGGAGCAGCCCGCCGAGAACGAGGCGTGCCTGGAGGCCCACGGCATGACCCCGACCCGGCTCCTCGCCGACGCGGGCGCGCTCGGCCAGCGCACCACCGCCGTGCACGCCACGCACCTGACCGAAGCCGACATCGGCCTGCTCGGCGGGACGATGACCGGCGTGTGCATGTGCCCGACGACCGAGCGGGACCTGGCCGACGGCATCGGCCCCGCCCGCGACCTGGCGGGCGCCGGGGCCCCGATCTGCCTCGGCTCCGACCAGCACGCCGTGATCGACCTGTTCGAGGAGGCCCGCGCCGTCGAGCTGGACGAGCGGCTGGCCACCCGCGTCCGCGGCCACTGGACGGCCGGCGAGCTGCTCGCCGCGGCGACCTGGAACGGCCACCAGTCGCTCGGCTGGCCGGAGGCGGGACGGCTGGAGCCCGGCGCGTACGCCGACCTCACCACCGTCGCGCTGGACTCGGTGCGGACGGCCGGCGCCGCCCCCGGCCATCTGGCCGAGGCCGCGGTGTTCGCCGCGTCCGCCGCCGACGTCCGGCACGTCGTCGTGTCCGGCCGCCAGATCGTCCAGGACGGCCGTCACCTGCTGGTGGACGACGTCCCCGCCGCACTGCGCACCGCCGTCGAGGCCGTCACCCGCGAGGAGTCCACCGCGTGAGCACCGTCATCACCGACATCGGGGAGCTCGTCACCAACGAGCCGGGCACCGGGGAGGGCCCGCTCGGCGTCCTGCGCGACGCCGCGCTGGTCATCGAGGACGGGAAGGTCGCCTGGACCGGGCCGTCCTCGGCCGCCCCCGCCGCCGACGAGGCGGTCGACGCGGGCGGCCGGGCCGTCCTGCCCGGCTTCGTCGACTCGCACGCGCACCTGGTCTTCGCCGGTGAGCGCGCCGAGGAGTTCGCCGCCCGGATGAGCGGACGCCCCTACGCCGCGGGCGGCATCCGCACCACCGTCGCGCGCACCCGTGCCGCCTCCGACGACGACCTGCGCGCCAACCTGCGGCGCCTCGTCGGGGAGATGGCGCGGCAGGGCATCACGACGGTCGAGTGCAAGTCCGGCTACGGCCTGACGGTCGAGCAGGAGGAGCGGGCCGTCCGCATCGCCGCGGAGGTCGCCGACGAGGTCACCTACCTGGGCGCCCACGTCGTCCCGCCGGAGTACGCCGGCGACGCCCCCGGCTACGCGCGCCTCGCCTCCACGGAGATGCTCGCCGCGTGCGCGCCGCACGCCCGCTGGGTGGACGTCTTCTGTGAGGAGGGGGCGTTCGGTGAGGACCACGCCCGCGAGATCCTCCAGGCGGGGGTCAAGGCGGGTCTCGCCCCGCGCCTGCACGCCAACCAGCTCACGCAGGGGCCCGGTGTCCGGCTGGCCGTGGAGCTGGACGCCGCGTCCGCCGACCACTGCACCTTCCTGAGCGACGCCGACGTGGACGCCCTCGCGTCGTCCCAGACCGTCGCGACGCTCCTGCCGGGGGTCGAGTTCTCCACCCGGCAGCCCTATCCCGATGCCCGCCGCCTCTTGGACGCCGGCGCCACCGTCGCGCTCGCCACCGACTGCAACCCCGGCTCCTGCTACAGCTCCAGCATGGCGTTCTGCGTCGCGGTCGCCGTCCGTGACATGCGCATGACCCCGGACGAGGCGGTCTGGGCGGCCACGGCCGGCGGTGCCCGCGCCCTGCGCCGCACCGACGTCGGCCGGCTGGGTCCCGGCGCCCGCGCCGACGTTCACATGCTGGACGCGCCGTCCCATATTCACCTCGCCTACCGGCCCGGCGTCCCGCAGACCGCGGCCGTCTGGAAGGCGGGCGCTCAGGTGCCGGCGAGGTAGCGGCGGTTGACCCTGATCAGGGGTTTCTCGCGGTGGGCCGCGTAGTCCGCCGCGAGGACCTCGGCGACGAACAGGGTGTGGTCGCCCGCCTCGACCACCTGGCGGGTCTCGCATTCGAGCGCCGTCACGCCGCGGTCGGGGATCAGCGCGTCCGAGCGGGCGCCCCGGTGGTGCGGCTCCCCGCCCAGCAGGATGCGTGCCCCCGGGCGCCCCGCGGCGGCGAACCGGCCCGCGAGGGCGCGCTGGCCCGCGCTGAGCACGGTCGCCGCCCAGCGCTCCCGGCGGCCCAGCACCTCGGCGAGGTAGGACGCCGACGCGACGCCCGCCAGCACCATCGGCGGCTCCAGCGACACCGACGTGAACGACGTCACGGTGGTACCGAGGTCGTCGCGGCCGTCGCGGACGGTCAGCACCACCACGCCCGTGGCGAACCCCGCGACCGCGTCGGCGAACTCGCCGGTCAGCGGATCTCCCAGGAACCGGGCAGGGTGAGCGGGCCCGCGGCGGGCAGGCCGAGGCGCGCGGCGAGCCCGCCGAGCGAGCCCCAGCCGTCGAAGCGGGCGCTCGCGGCGGTGCGGTCCTCGCTGGAGTCCGGCGGGCGGAGCCGCTCCAGCGGCGAGGTGTGCGGGTAGCCGCGGACGGGCGCGTCGGCGGGTAGCCCCGCCCGCTTCCGGGCGAGGTCCAGCGCCAGGTCCAGGCCGCCCAGCTCGTCCACGAGGCCGTGCTCCCTGGCGTCGGCGCCGGTCCACACCCGGCCGCGGGCCAACTCGTGGACGCGCTCGCGGGTCAGCTCGCGGCCCTGCGCGACCTTCGCGGTGAAGTCGTCGTAGATCCGGTCCAGGGAGGCGTTGATCCGCTCCCACTCGGAGTCGCTGAACTCCTTGGTGGCGCTGAACATGCGGGCGTGGTCGCCGTCGGCGACCGTGCCGAGGCCGACGCCGACCCGGTCGAGCAGGCCGGTCACCACGGCCTTGCCGACGACCACGCCGATCGAGCCGGTGATCGTGCCGGGCTGCGCGACGATCGCGTCGGCGGCCATCGCGACGTAGTAGCCGCCCGACGCGGCGACGTCGCCCATCGACACGATCACGGGCTTGCCCGCCCGGCGGGCGAGCACGACCTCCCGCCAGATCGCGTCGGAGGCGACGGCGGAGCCGCCGGGGCTGTTGACCCGGAAGACGATGGCCTTGACCCGCTCGTCCCGGGTGGCGGCGCGCAGGGCGGCGCCGACGGTGTCCGAGCCCATCGCCGGGCCGGAGTTCGGCAGCGGCCCGCCGCGCCCGCTGCGGCCGAGCCGGATCGGCCCGTGCCCGTTGATCAGCGCGACGACGTCCTGCCGGCCGGGCTGCGGAAGCCGCCGGGTGAGGCCGCCGGTCCGGTTGTAGCGGGCGACGTAGCGCAGCTGCGCCTGCGCGCCGTACTCGGCGCGCAGGTCGGCGTAGACCTCGTCGCGGTAGCCGAGCCGGTCGACCAGGCCCGCTTCGAGCGCCTCGCCGGCCAGCAGCGGGCCGCGGTCGGTGAGCTCGCGGACCCGCTCCTCGGGCAGCCCGCGGGACGCGGCGATGCCCGCGGTGATCTGGGCGCCGAGCGAGGTGACGAGACGCCGCGACGACTCCTCGTGCTCGGGCGTGTAGGTCCGCTCCATGAAGGTGTTCGCCATCGTCTTGTACTCGTGCCGCTTGGCGAACAGCGGCCGCACGCCCGCCTTCTCCAGCGCGCCCGCGAAGAACGGCTCCTCCAGCGCGACGCCGGTCAGCCCCACCTCGCCGGTCGGCTGGAGGTACACCTTGTCGAAGCCGGTGGCCAGATAGAACGGGACGGTGCCCCGGCCGCCCTCGCCGAACGTCTCGGCCCAGGCGACGGTGAGCTTGCCCGCCTCCCGCAGCGCCTGCACGGCCTCCCGCAGCTCCTGGGCGAGCGCGAGGCCGATCCCGCCGGTGACCTTCACGACGAGGGCGCGGACCCGGCTGTCGGAGCGGGCGCGGCGCAGCCCGTCCAGGACGTCCCGCAGGTTCGTCCGGCGCATCGACATGATCGCCGAGATGGGGTCCGCGGGCGCGGTCTCCACGATGCCCTCGGTGAGGTCGAGCTCCAGGATCAGCGGAGCCGTCCGCCGGTCCCGGGCCTGCTTGATGACATTGACGACTGTGCCGGGCTCCACCATGGGCCCAGCCTATGCGCTGGTGCCCCGGCGTCCCGTCAGCACCGTCCCACCGGCGGCCGTGCCCGTCCCCGCGTGGGCGTCAGCCCGCGCGGCGCAGGGTTCCGGTGGTCGTTCCGACCCCCGGCGACTCGTACGCCAGGCCGTTCGCGACCCGCTTCAGGGTCATCGTGCCGCCGATGCAGAAGCCGGCCGAGCCGTTGCTGCTCTTGGCGGTCTCCTGGAACGTCACCGTCGTGGCGGACGCGCTGGTGACCTTGAGGGTGTCGTGGCAGTCCCAGGACTCGTAGTCGGAGGTTCCGTCCGCGCGGCCCGCGGTCAGCCTGATCGTCACGGTGGTGGTGGCGTCCCCGGTGGTGATGCCGCCGGTCTGGGTCAGCGTGCCCTTCCAGGTTCCGGCGAACGCGGCGGGCACCGTCCCGCCGGTTCCCGCCCCCGTCTCGGTGGCCCCGCCCGTCGCCGGGGTGGACGAGGCGGCGGGCGGCGTGCTGCTCGCCGGGGTCCCCCTCGTCCCGGTGTTCCGCTCCGCCTTCCCTTCGCCGCGTCCGAGCAGCAGGACGGCGCCGCCCGCACAGGCCAGCAGGACCAGGACGGCGGCGCCGCCCGCGACGAGCCCGCCCCGGGAGCGTCGCCGCCCGCCGGGACGCGTCGTCTCCGCGGGCGCGCCCGTCATGGGCTGACCCGGCGGTGGGACGGGCGCGAAGGCGGGAGCGGGACCGGTGGTGGCGGGGGCGGGAGGGGCGGAGAGCACTCCGGCGGGGCCGGTCGCTGAGGGGTCGACCAGCCTGACCATCAGGTCGCGGGCCGCCGGGCGCCGCGCGGGATCCTTGGCCAGGCATTCCAGGAGCAGCGGGAGCAGGGACGGCGGCACCCCGTCCAGGTCGGGCTCGCCGTGGGCGATGCGGTGCAGGGTCGCCGGGAGGCTCGTGGCGCGGCCGAACGGCGGGCGGCCGGTCGCGGCGTAGACGATGGTGCCCGCCCACGCGAACACGTCCGACCGGTCCGTCGGGGGATGCCCCTCCAGCCATTCGGGCGCGAAGTAGGCGGGCGTGCCGACGAGCTGGGTGTGGGTCTCGGCGTCGATGGCGCGGGCGATCCCGAAGTCGACGACCCGGGGGCCGTCCGGGCCGAGCAGCACGTTGGCGGGCTTGAGGTCGCGGTGCACGATCCCGGCGCCGTGGATGGCGGCGAGCGCGCTGGCGGTGTTCACCGCGAGCCGCTCCAGATCGCCGCCGCGCAGCGGACCCCGCTCCTGGACGCGCTGCTGGAGCGACGGGCCGTCCACGTACTCGCTCACCACGTAGGGCAGCTCGCCCTCCGCCGAGGAGTCCAGGACGGCCGCCGTGCAGAACGCGGCGACCTGCCGGGCCGCCCGCATCTCCCGCGCGAAGCGCGCGCGGGCCGCGGCGTCGGTGGTCTTCAGCATCTTGACCGCGACGCGTTCCCCGGACGGCCCCTCACCCAGGTAGACGACGCCTTGACCGCCTTCGCCGAGGCGCGCGGTCAGCCGGTAGCCGCCGACGCCGCGCGGATCATCGTGGTGCAGGGGAAGGGCGGGCATCGGCGCTCCTCGGGCATGGTCCATCGGCGTCGCCCACGACGACGCCTCCACGGTACTGGGACCGTCCAGCGGATATCGTCGGGTCATGGGAGACGGAGACGGGGACGGCTGGGCCGGGTGCGGGCAGGGGCACACGCACTGGGGCCGGTTCGGGGCCGCCGGTCTGCTGGCCTACCATCGCGACGCCGGAGGCCAGGTGTGGGTGCTGCTGCAGCAGCGCGCCTGGTGGGGGCTCGGCGGCGGGACGTGGGGCATGTTCGGCGGCGCGCTCCACAGCCACGAGGACGCCGTCATGGGCGCGCTCCGGGAGACCGCCGAGGAGTGCACGCTCGACACCGCCACGGTGAACGTCCACGGCGTCAGTGTCGAGGATCACGGCGGCTGGTCGTTCACGTCCGTGACGGGCACGGTGCCCGAGCGCGCCGACGTGCGACCCGCGTCCAGGGAGACGCGCAAGGCCGAGTGGGTGCGGGCCGAGGAGGTCGAGGACCGCAAGCTCTTCGCGCCGTTCGCCGGATCGTGGCCCCGCCTGCGAGACGGGATGAAGAAGCTCGTGCTCGTCGTGGACGCGGCCAACGTGGTCGGCGCGCGCGCGGACGGCTGGTGGAAGGACCGCGCGGGTGCCAACGCCCGCCTCCGTGACGAGCTGACGGCGCTGAACGGCGGGGTCAAGGGCGTCCCCGGCGGGCTCGTCCCGTTCGACCGCTGCTTTCCCGAGATCGTGCTGGTCGTCGAGGGCGCGGCGCGGACGGTCGCCGGCGAGCCCGCGGACGGGGTGCGCGTCGAGGCGGCCCAGGGCAGCGGCGACGACCACATCGTGGACCTGCTCGGGCGTCCGGGCCCCGGCTCGGTGCACCTCGTCGTGACCGCCGACCGCGAGCTGCGCGCCCGCTGCGAGTCCGCCGGAGCCGCCGTCACCGGCCCGCGCTGGCTCCTCGACCGGCTCCCGCCGCGCTGACCCCCGGCCGTCCCGTCCAGGTCATGCCGCTCGGGTCGTGCCGTTCGGGTCGCCATGGGGCCGGGCGGTCTCAGGCTGTGATGGCGTCTTGGAGCGCCCAGGTCGCCTGTTCAAGGCGTTCATGCCGCCCGGCCGTGCGTTTCGGGTCGTGCCCTTCAGGCCATGTCGTTCGGGTCGCCGTGGGCTGTGTGGTCTCAGTCGGTGACGCGGTGACCCGCGTCCTTGAGCGCCCCGGTCGCCTCGTCCAGCCGGAGTTCGGGGACGAGGACCAGGTCGGCGTGGTAGGTGGACGCGACGAAGACGGGGATCCCCGCGCGCGCGAGCGGGCCGACGACGGCGGCCAGCATGCCCGGCTGGTCCAGGCCGTGCGCGGCGTCGCCGTAGAAGCCGGCCCACCGCTCCGCCCCGGAGAACGGCGACGCCTCCCGGACGACGGTCAGGCCCTCGGGCGCCCGGACCAGCGCGACCCACTCGTCGTCCTCGGGGAACGTCGCACCGGGCAGGTGCTCCACCATGAAACGGCCGGGAACGACATGCAGGTTCTGCTCGGCGGTCATGGCCGCAACCTTAGTGCCCGCCGTGGCGGGCCCGGCGGCCGGTTCAGGGGGCGTGGGGCGTTTCCGGGACGAGCCAGATGGCGCCGAGGGGCGGGACGCGCAGGGCGGCGGAAGCGGGGAGCCCGTGCCACGGCTGGGCGGTCGCCTCGACGCGGCCGAGGTTGCCGACCCCGCTGCCGCCGTACTCGTAGGCGTCGGTGTTGAGGATCTCGCGCCAGCCGCCCTTCCACGGCAGGCCGATCCTGTAGTCCTCGTGCGGGGAGCCCGCGAAGTTGACCACGCAGGCCACGACCGGGGGCCCGCCTGTCTCGGCGGACCCGTAGCGCAGGTAGGACAGGGTGTTGCCGGCGGCGTCGTTGCCGTCGATCCAGCGGAAGCTCTCGTGGTCGCCGTCACGCGCCCAGAGCGCGGGTTCGTCCTGGTAGGCGCGGTTCAGGTCGCGGACGAGCCGCTGCATCCCGAGGTGATGCGCGCCCTCGGCGGCGTTGTCGAGCAGCCACCAGTCGAGCGGGCGCTGCTCGGCCCACTCGGCGCCCTGGCCGAACTCCTGCCCCATGAACAGCAACTGCTTGCCCGGGTGGGACCACATGTAGGCCAGCAGCGCGCGCAGCCCGGCGAACTGCTGCCAGGTGTCGCCCGGCATCTTGCTCAGCAGCGAGCCCTTCCCGTGGACGACCTCGTCGTGCGACAGCGGCAGGACGTAGTTCTCAGAGAACGCGTACACGAGCGAGAACGTGATCTCGTGGTGGTGGTAGTGCCGGAAGACGGGCTCGTGGCCCATGTACTGGAGCGTGTCGTGCATCCAGCCCATGTTCCATTTGAACCCGAACCCGAGCCCTCCCAGGTGGGTGGGGCGGGAGACGCCGGGCCACGCCGTGGACTCCTCGGCGATCGTCATGACGCCGGGGTTGCGCTTGTAGACCGTCGCGTTCATCTCCTGCAAGAAGGAGATGGCCTCCAGGTTCTCCCGGCCGCCGTAGATGTTGGGCGACCATTCGCCCTCCTTGCGCGAGTAGTCGAGGTACAGCATCGACGCGACCGCGTCCACGCGTAGGCCGTCGACGTGGAACTCCTCCAGCCAGTACGAGGCGTTGGCGACCAGGAAGTTGCGCACCTCGGCGCGTCCGTAGTTGAAGACGAGGGTGCCCCAGTCGGGGTGTTCTCCCCGGGTGGGGTCGTCGTGTTCGTAGAGCGCGGTGCCGTCGAACTGGGCCAGGGCCCATTCGTCCTTCGGGAAGTGGGCGGGCACCCAGTCGACGATGACGCCGATGCCCGCGCGGTGGAGGCTGTCCACCAGGTACCGGAAGTCATCGGGATCCCCGAACCGTGAGGACGGCGCATAGTAGGAGGTCACCTGGTAGCCCCAGGACGGCCCGTACGGGTGCTCGGCGACGGGCAGGAACTCCACGTGGGTGAAGTTCATGTCCTTCGCGTACGCGGTCAGCTCCTCGGCCAGTTCCCGGTAGCCCAGGCCGGAGCGCCACGAGCCGAGGTGGACCTCGTACACGCTCATGGGGCTGTGCAGCCAGTCGCGCTCCTTGCGGCCGTCCATCCAGGCGCCGTCACCCCACTCGTAGGCGGAGGTGAACACGCGGGACGCGGTCGCCGGGGGTTGCTCGGTGGACTGGGCCATGGGGTCGGCCTTCGCGCGCCACACGCCGTCCGCGCCGAGGATCTCGAACTTGTAGCGCATGCCGTCGCTCACGCCGGGGACGAACAGCTCCCAGATCCCGGTGGACCCGAGCGACCGCATCGGGTGGGCGCGGCCGTCCCAGTGGTTGAAGTCGCCGGTCACCCGCACCCCGCGCGCCGTCGGCGCCCACACCGCGAAACCGGTGCCGGTCACCGTGCCGAACGCCGAGGCGTAGCGGTGGACCCGGGCGCCGAGCGCCCGCCACAGCTCCTCGTGGCGCCCCTCGCTGATCAGATGCAGGTCGAGCTCGCCGAGCGTGGGGAGATGGCGGTAGGGGTCGTCCTGGACGCTCTCGGCGCCGTCCGCGTAGGCGACCGCGAGCCGGTAGTCGGGCACGGCCTGCGGGGCGCCCTCGGCGTCGCCGCCCGAGAGCGGGGCGTCCGGCGGCAGCGTCCCGGCGAACACCCCTTCGTGCACGTGCCGGAGCGGATGGCGCGTCCCGTCGGGGAGGACGGCCTCGACCCGCTCGGCGAGCGGACGGAGCGCGCGCACGGTCACCCCTGACCGGCTGGGATGCGCCCCGAGAACGCTGTGCGGGTCATGGTGGTCGCCGCCGACGAGCCGCTCGATCTCCGCGCGCGTCACCCGTGCCATGACGTCATGGCCTCCTCGTCCGATGGTGGTCATCCAGTAGGAGTGCCCTGAGATTTGCGGGTCTCACGCGGTGGGGCGACCTGTTTCCGCGAGGGCGCGGGCGTTTTCCCGTGACGGCGCGGACGGTGCCGGCGGACGCGGGCGCGCGCACGCCGCGCCGCGCTTCGCAGCGCGGACGGAGGCGTCACTGACCAGCGGTGGAGGCGTTACGGGGCCGGTGGGAGCTCGAGCGCGAAGTGCGACCGCACGGAGGGCGCGACTCTTTGTTTGGGGGTCGCGCCGAACGCGCCGACCGTGCGGTCACGTCTACCTGGCCCCAGGGGTGACATCGACCCCATCACCCGGGACTCCACTCCTGTGTCACCTCAGCGCCACAGGTACCTTCCGCACCCGCGCATTCCGGCCTGATCCGGCCCGGCCCGCGGACCGGGCCGCCCGCCGCGCCCCGTCGCCGCGTCAGCACGCGCCGTGCTCCCCGCGCGCCTGGCCGGCCAGCAGCTCGCGGAGCCCCGGCGCGTCGTCGGCGGCCACCGTCATCGCGTATCCCGCCTGGAGTTCGGCGTCGGTGAGGTCGGTGCTGCGGGTCGCGTACCAGCGCCCGGCGTCGCTGCGCCACACCTGCCAGCCCGGGTGCTCGCTCTCGATGGCCGTCTTCAGATCCTCGAAGTCGCCCATCAAGGTCGTCCCTTTCCCGAGGCGGTTCTTCTGTATACAAAAGTCTTACTCGGTCAAAGAGGTGTCAAGCTGTCCGTAAGCGGACCGTCTCCCCGGAGATAGCGCGAGGAAGGTATGGATGAAGGTGAGAGGGGGGTCGCAATCGAACGCCGTGGAGACGGCATCGAACACCGTGTCGACCACGGTGCCGAGGGGTAGGCCGCCAACGCCGGGACCGACGCCGCCAGGTGGGCGCGCCGGGAGGAAGGGGAGGTGACGCCGGTGCCGGACCGTCCCGCCTACCTGCGCATCGCCGACGCGCTTCGAGAGGGGATCCGGGACGGCAGCCTGCCGCAGGGAACGCGGCTGCCGACCATGACGGAGCTGTGCGCGGCCCATGGCGTCTCGGAGATCGTCGTCCGCCAGGCCATGGGGCTGCTGCGCGGGGAGGGGCTCATCGAGACCCGGCGCGGCGGCGGCACCGTCGTGCGGGTCATGCCCCCGGCGCGCCGCGTCGCGATGGAGCGCTACCGCGCGGTGACCAGGCCGCTGGCGGTGCCGGAAACGACGTTCACCCGCGACCAGCGCATCAGCTGGGAGGAGTACCGCCTCGACCGGGAGTTCACCCGGGTGCGCGCCGACGCCGACATCGGCGCCCTGTTCGAACTCCCCACGGGCACCGAGCTGCTGCGCCGCCGGTTCGTCTTCCACGCCCGGGGCGAGCCGCAGCAGATCTCGGTCAACTACCTGCCCTGGGACCTCGTCGGCGAGACCCCGGTGTCGGATCCCGCCCGCGAGCCGTGGCCCGGCGGGACGCTCGCCCAGCTCACCTACCTCGGGCACCCGCCGACGCGGGTGGAGGAGTCGGTCCGCGCCCGCATGCCCACGCCGGACGAGGCGGAGACGCTCCGGATGACCGGCGGCGTGCCCGTCCTCGCCATCACCCGCCGGATGCTGGCGGGCGCCGGCGTCATGGAGGTCTGCCGCGACATCGTGCTCCCCGCCGACCGCGTCATCCTCGACTACTCGATCGACCTCTGACCGGTCCCGCGCGGCGCGGGACCGGTCTCAGCCCGCCAGCCGGGCCAGCGAGCCCAGCGGGACGGGGAGCCAGGCCGGCCGGTTGCGCGCCTCGTACCGGATCTCGTACACGGCCTTGTCGAGCTCGAAGGCGCGGACGAGATCGGCGTGCGCCGCCGGGTCGTGGCCGCCCGCGGCGGCGTAGCCGCGGCAGAACGCGGCGCGGTTGCGCTCGGCCCACGCCCGGGCCCGCAGCTCCAGCGCGGCGGCCGTCTCCGGGTCCGGCGAGCCGTCCCCGGTGATGAGGAAGCGGGCGGCGTACTCGAAGGAGCGGAGCATCCCGGCGACGTCGCGGAGGGGATGGGCGGGGGCGCGGCGCTCGGCGGGGGTGCGGGCGGGTTCGCCCTCGAAGTCGAGCAGGATCCAGCCGTTGTCCGTGCGCAGCACCTGGCCGAGATGGAAGTCGCCGTGGACGCGCTGGAGCGGATGCGGCCCGGCCCCGGCCTCCAGCCCGGCGAACGCGCGGTGGATCGCCGCGGCGTGCGGGCGCAGCTCCGGGACGGCCGCGCCGACCTGGTCGAGCTGCTCGTCCATCCCGCGCGCCAGGGCGCGCAGCTGCGCCGGGGACGCCGTGCCGACGCCGAACGCCCGCGCCAGGTCGCGGTGCACCTCGGCGGTGGCGGTGCCCAGCCGCTCGGCCTCGGCGGCGAAGTCCCCGCCGGCCGCGCCGGCGTCGAGCGTGCCCGTGCCGGTGCCCGTGCTCGTCCCGGAGGCGGCCGGCCCCGGCGGGACGGGCTGGGCGAACCAGTCGCGGACACTGGTCAGCGCGAGGCTCCACCCGTCGGCGGCGCCGCGCAGGAACTCCGACAGCAGCGCGAGCGTGACCGGCTCGGCGCCCGGGGCGCGGGGCTCCAGCTCGATCCAGCCGTGCACCGCGGGCACGTGGGAGCCGCCTTCGCGCGACAGCGCGAGGTTGACCTCCAGATCGGGGTTCACCCCGGGCGGCAGGCGGCGGAAGAGCTTGCACATGTGCGTCCCGCCGAAGTCCAGGGAGGTGTTGCTCTGCTCCGCGGAGATCGGCGCGCCGTCCAGGTCGGTGCGGATGCCGGCCCCGGGCGCGCGGCGGAAGCGCAGCGGCCCCACGGTGGCCTCGGCGGCCATGTGGGCGAGCAGCGGGCGCGTCAGCTCGGGGTCGAACGCGGCGTCGTAGAGGTGGTCGGTCCCGCCGTCCGGCGCGGTCACCGGGCCGATCTCGGCGTGGCGGAGGCGGTCGGGGAGGTGCCGGCGGGTGCCGAGGAGGAGCTGGTAGTGGTCGATGGCGGTGTGCTGGCGGACGTCGAGGACGAGGTGGGTGAGGGCGGGGTCGCCGGTGCGCAGCTCGGTGGCGGTGCCGATGGTGATCTCGTCGATCGGGCCGTCCTTGCCGCCGAACCACCGCTGCCGCGGCAGCCATCCCGCGAGGAGCCGGACGGGTGAGGGACCGGGCGGCTGCATCGCTACATCACCCCTTCGCCCGCCGGCTCGGGCGGCGGCGGGAGCAGGAACCAATAGAAACCATGGCCGGGCAGCGTCAGCAGGTAGGGCAGTTCGCCGATGGGGGGGAACTGCACGCCGCCCATGCATTCGATCGGCGCGGACTCGCGGAAACGGCGTAGATCCAGTTCCACGGGCTGCGGGAAACGCGACAGGTTGTTCACGCAGAGCACGGTGTCCATTCCGCCCCATTGATTTGCTTCGCCATTGCCGATCTCGCGTGTGAAGGCGAGGACGGAGGGGTTGGAGGCGGACAGCTCGGTGTAGGCCCCGACGCCGAAAACGGGGTGACGCTGGCGGATTTCGATCATTTTTCGGGTCCAGTGCAGGAGGGATCCCGGGTTCTCGGCTTGGGCTTCGACGTTCACGGACTGGTAGCCGTAGATGGGGTCCATGATGACGGGGAGGTAGAGGCGGGCGGGGTCGCAGCGGGAGAAGCCGGCGTTGCGGTCGGGGGTCCATTGCATGGGGGTGCGGACGGCGTCGCGGTCGCCGAGCCAGATGTTGTCGCCCATGCCGATCTCGTCGCCGTAGTACAGGACGGGGGAGCCGGGCAGGGAGAGCAGCAGGGCGGTGAACAGTTCGAGCTGGTTGCGGTCGTTGTCGAGCAGGGGGGCCAGGCGGCGGCGGATGCCGATATTGGCCTTCATGCGGGGGTCTTTGGCGTATTCGGTGTACATGTAGTCGCGTTCTTCGTCGGTGACCATCTCCAGGGTGAGTTCGTCGTGGTTGCGCAGGAAGATTCCCCATTGGCATGACTCGGGGATTTTGGGGGTCTGGGCCATGATCTCGGAGATGGGGTAGCGCTGTTCGCGGCGGACGGCCATGAAGATGCGGGGCATGACGGGGAAGTGGAAGGCCATATGGCATTCGTCGCCGCCGGCGGCGGGGTCGCCGAAGTACTCCACGACGTCGGCGGGCCATTGGTTGGCCTCGGCGAGCAGGACGCGGTCGGGGTAGAGGCGGTCGATCTCGGCGCGGACGCGTTTGAGGTAGGCGTGGGTTTCGGGGAGGTTCTCGCAGTTGGTGCCCTCGCGGGCGTACAGGTAGGGGACGGCGTCCAGGCGGAAGCCGTCGATGCCCAGGTCGAGCCAGAAGCGCAGGACTTCGAGCATGGCGTCCTGGACGGCGGGGTTGTCGTAATTGAGGTCGGGCTGGTGGGAGAAGAAGCGGTGCCAGTAGTACTGGCCGCGGACGGGGTCGTAAGTCCAGTTGGAGGTTTCGGTGTCGACGAAGATGATGCGGGCTTCGGGGTAGCGGGTGTCGGTGTCGTCCCACATGTAGAAGTCGCCGTAGGGGCCTTCAGGGTTGGTGCGGGAGGCCTGGAACCAGGGGTGGGCGTCGGAGGTGTGGTTCATGACCAGGTCGGCGATGACGCGGATGCCGCGGGCGTGGGCCTCTTCGATGAGGTCGACGAAGTCGCCCAGGTCGCCGAAGTCGGGCAGGATGCGGGTGTAGTCGGCGATGTCGTAGCCGCCGTCGCGCAGCGGCGACTCGTAAATGGGCAGGAGCCACAGGCAGTCGATGCCCAGCCATTGCAGGTGGTCGAGTTTGCCGATGAGGCCGCGCAGGTCGCCGTAGCCGTCGCCGTTGGAGTCGGCGTATCCCCGGACCGACACCTCATAGAACACCGCCGTCTTGAACCAATGCGGATCTCGTGGTGTTTCCGGGCTGAACGCGTCCGGGACCGGCTCGGCCGGATGGGGAATGGACTCCGGCGGGAATTCGGTGATGGGTTCCTCTTTTGGCACCGGACCGGGCACCGAATCCGGCGGGCCGGGAAAGTGGGGCTCGTGGGGTCCGCTCAATTCTCGCTACTCCTGGATGGTGAGGATGTGCGCGGGTCGGGTGTGGGGATCGAGGCGGATGTAGTTGCTCTTGGTCCAGGTGTAGGTGGTGGGGTCGTGGGGGTCGGTGAGCCGGTCGGTGACGGTGAAGGGGAGGCCGGGGTCGTCGGGGAGGCCGAGGGCGGGCAGGTCGAGGTGGAGGGTGGCTTCGCGGGTGTGGTGGGGGTTGAGGTTGATGACGACCAGGACGGTGTCGCGATGCCCGGTGGGGGTGGTGGCGGTTTTGGAATAGGCGAGGAGTTCGGGTTGGTCGATGTGGTGGAAGTGGAGGTCGCGTAGTTGCTGGAGGGCGGGGTGGTTATTGCGGAGCGTGTTGAGGGTGGTGATGAGCGGGGCCAGGGTGTGGGCGTTCTTCCAGTCCCGGGGCCGGTATTGGTATTTCTCGGAGTTGCGGTATTCCTCGCTGCCGGGGCGTACGGGGGTGTTCTCGTAGTGTTCGTAGCCGGTATAGACGCCCCAGGTAGGGGCGAGGGTGGCGGCCAGGATCGCGCGGATGGCGAAGGCGGGAGGGCCGCCGTGCTGGAGGTATTCCGAGAGGATGTCGGGGGTGTTGGTGAAGAGATTGGGGCGCATGTACGCGGCGGCGGGGCCGGTGAGTTCGGTGAAGTATTCGCGGAGTTCGTCGGCGGTGTTCTTCCACGTGAAGTAGGTGTAGGACTGGTGGAAGCCGATTTTCGCGAGGGTGTGCATCATGGCGGGGCGGGTGAATGCCTCGGCGAGGAACAGGACGTCGGGGTGGGTGGTGCCGATGTCGGCCAGGAGGCGTTCCCAGAAGGGGACGGGTTTGGTGTGGGGATTGTCCACGCGGAAGATGGTGACGCCGTGGTCGATCCAGTGGGTGACGACGCGATGGATTTCGGTGTAGAGGCCATCGGGGTCGTTGTCGAAGTTGAGGGGGTAGATGTCCTGGTATTTCTTGGGCGGATTTTCGGCGTGGGCGATGGTGCCGTCGGCGCGGGTGGTGAACCACTCGGGGTGAGCGGTGACCCAGGGGTGGTCGGGGGAGCACTGCAGGGCCAGGTCGAGGGCGACTTCGAGGCCGTGGTGATGGGCGGCGGCGACGAAGGCGTCGAAGTCGTGATGGGTGCCCAGGTCGGGGTGGACGGCGTCGTGGCCGCCCTCGGACGAGCCGATGGCCCAGGGGGAGCCGGGGTCGGCGGGTGAGGCGTCCAGGGTGTTGTTGGGGCCCTTGCGATGAGTGGTGCCGATGGGGTGGATGGGGGGAAGGTAGATGACGTCGAAGCCCATCGCGGCGACGGCGGGCAGGCGGTTGATCGCGGTGCGGAACGTTCCCGATTGGGGTTGGCGGCGGGCCAGGGGATCGATGGTGGCGCCTTCGGAGCGGGGGAAGAACTCGTACCAGGCGCCGACGAGGGCGCGGCGGCGGTGGACGGCCAGGGGGTACCGGTCGCCGGCCGTGAGCAGGTCCCGCAACGGAAACCGTCCCAGCACGTCCTCGACGTCGGGGTCGGCCGCCGCCTCCAGCCGCTTCGCCGCCGGGACGGTCACGTCGGCGAGGAGGTCCGCCAGCCGCGCCAGGGTGGGCCGGTCCTTGCTCGGCACGCCCTCGGCCGCGCGGGCGTACAGCAGCGACCCCTCGGCCAGCATCAGCTCGACGTCCTGGCCCCGGGGGACCTTGATCTCCGCGTCGTGCCGCCAGTGCCCGATCGGATCGCCCCACGCCTCCACGCGGAACGACCACCCGCCCTGCTCCGTCGGCGTCACCAGCGCCGACCACCGGTCCAGCCCCTCGCCCACCTCCCTCATCCGCACCGGCGCCAGGTCCTCGCCCGCGGGCGTCCGCAGGACCACCTCCGCGCCCAGTGCCTCGTGCCCCTCGCGGAACACCGTCGCGCTCACCTCGAAGGTCTCGCCCACCACCGCCTTCGCGGGCCACCGGCCACCGTCCACCACCGGAGCCACGTCAAGGATCGGTATGCGACCCAACCTCGGAATCTCGATCAATTCGGACGTTTGGGACTCCACGCGCATGTGCCCTCCCCTACCCGATCGAGAAGGACGAAACGTCCCGCCCCGGTGAAGGGGTGCCCACCACCGGATACTTGCCGATGACTTTGCGTCGTGAGTCGAATGCGATGGGTGACGGGACCGAACAGGGGAGCCACGAGCGCGCGTTCCCGGTCGTGAGGGGTTCTGCGAATGGTCGAGATTCCGCAAACGCTCGCGCGGGAATCGGGGGCGCCGGACACGGTGCTGTCCCTGCGAGACCGCGGAACCGCAGGCCGGGCAGGGGTTCCGGTGCCCGGACGCCCCCGGGCCGGCCCTGGCGCGGAAGTGACGGTCCGTGCCCCGGCGGTCGCGTCCACGGGACGCCAGCGCATAGCGTGGCATGGCGTGAAGGCAATCCGACGTTTCACGGTACGCACCGTCCTTCCCGAGCCGCTCAGGCAGCTGGAGGAGCTCGTCCTCAATCTGCGCTGGTCGTGGCACCACGAGACGCTCGACCTGTTCCGCGCCGTCGACCCGGAGCTGTGGAGGGCCGTCGGCCACGATCCGGTCCGGCTGCTCGGCGAGGTCGCGCCGGAACGGCTCGCGCGCCTCGCCGCGGACCGGCGTTTCCTGCGCCGCCTCCAGGACACCGCCGACGACCTGCGCGAGTACCTGACGGCGCCGCGCTGGTACCAGTCGCGCCCCGGGGCGCCCTCGTCCATCGCCTACTTCTCGCCCGAGTACGGGATCACCGCCGCGCTGCCGCAGTACTCCGGCGGCCTCGGCATCCTGGCCGGTGACCACCTCAAGGCCGCCAGCGACCTCGGCGTCCCGCTCATCGGGGTGGGACTCCTCTATCGGCACGGTTACTTCTCGCAGTCCCTGTCGCCAGACGGCTGGCAACTGGAGCGCTACCCTCCGATCGACCCCAACGGGCTGCCGCTGACCCTGCTCCGCGAGACCGGCGGGACGCCCGTGAGGGTCCGCGTCGGCCTGCCGAAGGGCCGCGACCTGCACGCGCAGGTGTGGGTCGCGCGGGTCGGCCGCGTCCCGCAGCTCCTGCTCGACTCCGACGTCGAGGACAACGACCAGGCCGCGCGGGACGTCACCGACCGGCTGTACGGCGGCGGCGGCGACCACCGGCTGCTCCAGGAGATGCTGCTCGGCATCGGCGGCGTGCGCGCCATCCGCGCCTACTGCCGCATCACCGGGCACGCCGCGCCCGAGGTCTTCCACACCAACGAGGGCCACGCCGGCTTCCTCGGCCTCGAACGGATCCGCGAACTGGCCGCCGAGCACGGACTGTCGTTCGACGAGGCCCTGGAGGCCGCCCGCGCCGGGACGGTGTTCACCACGCACACCCCCGTCCCCGCGGGCATCGACCGGTTCCCCCGCGAACTGGTCCACACCTACTTCGGTGGCGCGAACGAGGAGGCCGACGTCCCCGCCGGCCGGATCCTCGCCCTCGGCGCCGAGGACTACCCCGGCGGTGACCGCACCGTCTTCAACATGGCCGTGATGGGCATGCGGCTGGCCCAGCGGGTCAACGGCGTCAGCGCGCTGCACGGCCGCGTCAGCCGGGAGATGTTCGGTGGGCTGTGGGGCGGGTTCGACACCGCCGAGGTGCCCGTCGGGTCGATCACCAACGGCGTGCACGAGGGCACCTGGGTGGCCCGCGAGGTCCTCGAACTGGCCGCCCGCGAGGTCCCGGCCGCGGCGGAGGACGGCCGCGGCTGGGAGGGCGTCCGCGCCGTCCCCGGCGGCGAGATCTGGCGCGTCCGGCGGCTGCTGCGCGAACGGCTCGTCCAGGACGCGCGGCGCCGCCTCCGCGAGTCATGGCGCGGGCGGGGCGCCAGCGAGGCCGAGGTCTCCTGGGTGGAGGACGCCCTCGACCCGGACGTGCTGACGATCGGGTTCGCGCGGCGCGTCCCGTCCTACAAGCGGCTCACCCTGATGATGAGCGACCCGACGCGGCTCCGCTCGATCCTGCTCCACCCCGACCGCCCCGTGCAGATCCTCATCGCCGGGAAGGCGCACCCCGCCGACGAGGGCGGCAAACGGCTCATCCAGGACATCGTGCGCTTCTCCGGGGCCGAGGACGTCCGGCACCGCATCGTGTTCCTGCCCGACTACGACATGGCGCTCGGGCAATTGCTCGTCCAGGGCTGTGACGTGTGGATGAACAACCCGCTGCGCCCCCTGGAGGCGTGCGGGACGTCCGGGATGAAGGCGGCGCTGAACGGCGGCCTGAACCTGTCGATCCTCGACGGCTGGTGGGACGAGTGGTACGACGGCCAGAACGGCTGGGCGATCCCGTCCGCCGACGGCCTCGCCACCCCCGAGCGGCGGGACGAGCTGGAGGCCGCCGCCCTCTACGAGCTCATCGAGGACCACGTCGCGGTCACCTTCTACGACCGGGACTCCTCGGGGACGCCCGGCCGCTGGCTGGAGATGGTCAAGCACACCATCGCCACGCTCGGCCCGAAGGTCCTCGCGTCCCGGATGGTCCGCGACTACGTCGAGGGGTACTACGCTCCCGCCGCCGCGTCGGCCCGCGCCATGGCCGCCGACGGGTACGCGGGCGCGCGCGCCCTGGCGGCCTGGAAGCAGCGGGTCGCCAAGGCGTGGCCGGGGGTCGCGGTGGAACACGTCGAGTCGAACGGAGAGGAGAGCCCGCGGGTCGGCGCGCACCTGGCCGTCCGGGTCGTGGTCGATCTCGGTGAACTCGCCCCGGAGGACGTCGCCGTCGAGGTCGCCTACGGCCGCGTCGACGACCACGACGCGCTGGTCGAGCCGTCCTACCTGGAGCTCACCGGCGCGGAAGCCGCGGAGAACGGCGGGCTCCGCTACGCAGGCGAGGTCCCGCTGGCCCGCAGCGGCCCGTTCGGCTACGGCGTCAGGGTCGTGCCGAACCACCCGAGCCTGTCCGGCCGGGCCGAACTCGGCCTCGTCGCCCTGCCCCCCGCACCGCACGGCATGACCAACGGCGACCTGCGCTGAATTTATTGCAAGCCCGGCCCACGGTCCTCGCCTGGCGGCTCGGACCGTGACCGTTCTTGTGCGAGCGCGAATCGCTTCGCGATCTTCCCGGCGGGGGCTCGCCTTCGGCGTCGCCCCCGCCGGTCAGGTCGCGCGCCCGCGTGACGGTTGAGGTGGGCGTCACGGCTGGGGTGGCGCTGTGCCTGGCGATGACGGGATCGGGAATTTGATTATAGATGTGTACACAACCATGGGCCTGGCAGGATAGGGAGCGTGCGAGCTCCTGAACAGGG
Organism: Actinomadura roseirufa; assembly: GCF_900659635.1. Taxonomy (GTDB): domain Bacteria; phylum Actinomycetota; class Actinomycetes; order Streptosporangiales; family Streptosporangiaceae; genus Spirillospora; species Spirillospora roseirufa. Next base: position 63,772 of record NZ_CAACVB010000010.1, read on the forward strand.
CCATGAGACGAACGGGTGGGACACCGACGCCCCGGGCACGACGCCGGGACGGGCCGGGGCGCGGTGGTCACCACAGGGGCGCTCCGCCGACGCGCTCCTCGCGGCGGGCTGCCTGCTCGCGGTGGTCGTGTCCGTCCTGGTGCTGATGCGCCAGGAGGACCGCTCGCACATGCCCCTGTTCGGCTGGGGCCTGGTCGTGCTCTCCAGCGGCGTGCTGTACTTCCGGCACAGGCATCCCATCGCCGTCGCGGTCGTCACGCTGCTCGCCTGCGGGCTCTACTACCCCCTGACCGAGCCGGACGGGCCCATCGTCATCACCTTCGTCGTCGCGCTGTACACCGCCGCCGCCGAGGGGCACGTGGTGATCGCGTCGGTCCTCGGCGCCTCCGCGCTGGGCGCCATCACCTTCGGCGAGTCCCGCGGCCGCAGCCAGCATCTCCAGGACGCCGCCCTCTACCTGCTCGCCGGATGGTTCGTCGCCGTCATCGCGATCGGCGGCTTCGCCCGCAACAGGCGCGCGTACCTGCGCGAGGCCGAGCGCCGCGCCCTGGCCGCCGAACGCGGCCGCGAGGAGGAGGCCCGCCGCCGCGCCATCGAGGAGCGGCTGCGCATCGCCCGCGAGCTGCACGACGTCCTCGGCCACAACATCTCGCTGATCAACGTGCAGGCCACCGCGGCGCTGCACGGCCTCGCGCGCGAGCCCGAGCGCGCCGAGGCGGCCCTCAGCGCGATCAAGCAGGCCAGCAAGGAGACGCTGCGCGAGCTGCGCGCCACCCTCGGCGTGCTGCGCCAGGTCGACGAGGACGGTCCCGGCGGGGCCGCCCCCGGCCTCGGCCGGCTGGCCGCCCTGACCGGCGGCATCGCCGCCGCCGGCCTCGACGTCCGCACCGAGGTCGAGGGCGAGCCGCGGGCCCTGCCCGCCGAGGCCGACCTCGCCGCCTACAGGATCGTCCAGGAGGCGCTCACCAACGTCACCCGCCACTCCGACGCCGCCTCCGCCGTCGTCCGGATCCGGTACTGCGACGGCCACGTCCTCGTCCAGGTGGACGACGACGGCACCGGTGTCGCGCCCGCGAGCGCGACCCTCGGCACGGGCAGCGGCATCCGCGGCATGCGCGACCGCGCCGAGGCCCTCGGCGGCGACCTCGCCGCGGGCGCCCGCCCCGGCGGCGGCTTCACCGTCCGCGCCCGCCTCCCCGCCGGGCACTGACCCCCGTCCTCCTCCCGCGCCCAGGGCCCGTCACGATGGGAATCATGAAGGTCTTCATCTCGGTCGACATGGAAGGCGTCTCCGGGCTCACCGACCCCGAGGAGATGCGCGCGGGCGGCCGCGGCTACGAGCGCGGCTGCGAGCTGATGACCGGCGACGCCAACGCCGCGATCCGCGCCGCGTTCGACGCCGGAGCCGAGCGGGTCGTCGTCGCCGACTCGCACGGCATGGGCAGGAACCTGCGCGCCGACCTGATCGACGAACGCTGCACGCTCGTCCGCGGCCCGTTCCGCCCCATGCGCATGGGCGAGGGCCTGGACTCCTCGTTCGACGCCGCCCTCTACGTCGGCTACCACGCCCGCGCGGGCGTCGCCAGCGGCGTCCTCAACCACACCTGGATGGGCCGCGAGATCCAGGACGTGCGCCTCAACGGCGTCGTCTCCGGCGAGATCCGGATCATGGCGGGCCACGCCGGCTCGCTCGGCGTCCCCGTCGCCCTCGTCACCGGCGACCGGGCGGCCTGCCAGGAGGCCCGCGACGTCCTCGGCGGGATCGAGACCCTTTCGGTCAAGGAGGGCCGCGACCGGTACGCCGCCGAGGTCGTCCCACCGGCCCGCGCGCGGCGGCTGATCTACGACTCGGCGCTGCGCGCCCTGCGGGACCCCGCCACGTGGAGCCTCCTCGCGCTCACCGCCCCCTACACGCTGTCCGTGGACTGGAACGCGACGTCCATCGCCCAGTCCTGCTCGCTGATCCCCAGCGTCACGCTCACGGGGCCGCGCACGACGGAGTTCACGACCGGCGACTACGGCGAGATCGTCGGGCTCCTCGGCGTCTGCGCCTCCCTGGCCGGCGAGATCGGGTGCGCCGGGCGCCACTACGGCTAGTCCCGCACCGGTCCGCGGCCGGGGCGCCCGCACGAGACCGGGGTCAGATCGGGTCCGGGTCGTCCGGCCGGGAGGACAGGGCCTCGTAGGCGGGGGCCAGGACGTCCGTCAGATCCCGGCGGCGGACGCGGACGGGCGGCGGCGGCGCGACCCGCAGCACGAAACCCGGCGGGACGGGCGCGGCGGGCGGACGGTCCCGCAGCCGGGCCAGGCCCGACGGCGGCGTCCAGAACCCGGCGGCCGACAGCGGCTCGTCCGGCATCGCGAACGGGTCGGGCCCGGTCCCGGCGCCCAGCCGGAGCGCCGCGAGCAGCTCGTCCCGGACGCGCCCGTTCCACCGCAGCACGAGGAACGGGTCGTCGTCGAACGCCTCGGCCATTACGTACAGCACCGCCGCCGCGTGCGCGCACGGGTCGCCCCAGTCGGCGCAGTCGCACATCAGGTGCAGGTCGGCCGCCGACCCGGGGAACAACGCCAGCCCCAGCTCCGCGAACACCCACTCGATCTCCGGCGGGACCTCCCCGGCGAGCAGCCGCGCCCGGAACACCGCGCGGGAGGCCAGCTCCCGCTCCACGGCGCGCCAGCCGTCCACGCCGATCGCCTCGATGCCGAGCGCCACCTCGTACGGCTCCGGCGCCGACCCCTGGACCTGCGCCGTCACCTCGTACGGCGCGACCCGCAGCCCGGACACCCGGCCCTGCCGCGCGTACGCGCGGCCCTTCTCCAGCCGCTCCGCGTCGCCGAACGACTCCACCAGGCCCGTGAAACGCCGCGACCACCACCGCGCCCCGTCCGGCCCCCGCCCGCCCATCAGCCGCTCACCGCGTCCGGCGACAGCCGCAGCACGTCCCGCAGCTCCGCCACCGACAGCTCCGACAGCCAGTCCTCGCCGGTGCCGACGATCGACTCCGCCAGCGCCTTCTTGCGCTCGATCATCTCGTCGACGCGCTCCTCCATCGTCCCCACGCAGATGAACTTGCGGACCTGCACGTTGCGGGTCTGCCCGATGCGGAACGCCCGGTCGGTCGCCTGGTCCTCGACCGCCGGGTTCCACCACCGGTCCACGTGCACGACGTGGTTCGCGGCCGTCAGCGTCAGCCCCGTCCCCGCCGCCTTGAGCGACAGCAGGAACACCGCGGGCTCGCCGTCGGACTGGAAACGCTGGACGAGGTCGTCCCGCGCCTGCTTGGACGTGCCGCCGTGCAGCCACAGCACCGGCCGCTCCAGCCGGGCCGCCAGATACGGCTGGAGCATCGACCCGAACTCCGCGTACTGCGTGAACACCAGCGCCTTCTCGCCCTGCTCCACGACCTCGGCGCAGATCTCCTCCAGCCGCTCCAGCTTCCCCGACCGGCCCGGCAGCCGCGACCCGTCCTTCAGCAGCTGCGCCGGATGGTTGCAGACCTGCTTCAGCTTCGCCATCGTCGCCAGCACCAGCCCGCGCCGCCGCTTCTCGTCCGCCTCGGCGATCTGCTCCAGCATGTCGTCCACCGTGGCCCGGTACAGCGACGCCTGCTCGGCGGTCAGGTTGCAGTAGACCTTGATCTCCTGCTTCTCCGGCAGGTCCGCGATGATCGACCGGTCGGTCTTCAGCCGGCGCAGCACGAAGGGTCGCGTCGCCCGCTTCAGCGCCGCCGCCGCCCGGTCGTCCCCGTCCCGCTCGATCGGTATCGCGAACCGCTCCCGGAACGCGGCGCGCGGGCCGAGCAGCCCCGGATTCGCGAACTCCATGATCGACCACAGCTCGGTGAGGTGGTTCTCCACCGGCGTGCCGGTCAGCGCGATCCGGCTGCGCGCCGGGATGCCCCGCACCGCGCGCGCCTGCCGCGTCCCGCTGTTCTTGAGCGCCTGCGCCTCGTCGCAGACGACCCGCCCCCACTCGATCGCCTTCAGCATCTCGGCGTCCCGCGTCGCCGTCCCGTACGTCGTCAGCACCAGGTCCGCCGCCGCGACGGCCCGCACGAGCCCGTCGTCCCGCCGCCGGCCCGTCCCGTGGTGGACGTAGACGCGCAGCTTGGGCGTGAACCGCGCCGCCTCCCGCTCCCAGTTCCCCACCAGCGACATCGGCCCGATCAGCAGGGTCGGAGCCGGCCGGGCGCCGTCCTCGCGCTCGGTGGCCAGCAGCGCCAGGGTCTGCGCGGTGTTGTGGCACACGATGCCCTCGGCCACGTAGTTGTGGTGGTCGGCGACTTCGAAGTCGTAGACGTATCCGTCGTAGTCGACGTCGCGCACCGCCGTGACCGTCGCGTAGAAGACCTCGCGTGAGGCGCGCTCGTCCAGCCGGTCACGGATCCGCCGGAGGCCGAGCTCATCCAGGTCCGCGTAGGCGGCCAGGGGGCCGGCCGTCCACCGGCTCGCCTTACGGGTCGCGTACCGCGCCGCCGCCTCACCGGACAGCACGCGGTCCATTGCGCGCACCGCCTCCCGCGCGGTGGCCCGGGATAGCTCTTGGGTACCGGAGAAATAGACGGTGCCCACGCCGAAGTGCCGCTGGGGCAGGCCGGTCAGTTCGTACGCCCGCCTGAGCAGGTCGCCGCCCGGCACGCCCTCAAGGTCGGTGTTGTGCGGCAGCCTGCAGATGATCTCCAGCCGTTCCCGCTTCGCCGCGTCCTCGATGCCGACGAGCCGGTGGAACAGGCGAAGGCTCGGTCCGCCGATCAGCCCGGTCTGGTAGGGGCGGCGCCCCGAGCCGTTGGTGGCGCTCTTCCAGGCGGTGGAGACGCGCAGCCAGACGCCGAAGCGGCGGAGCATCACGCTCAGCTGCCGCATGACCAGGACGGAGGCGGAGGAGATCTCGACGACCCGCCTGGAGGGATCGACCGACGCCTCCGCCGCGAAGTAGTGCCGCAGGAAGAGCCGCACGGTGGCGTCGTCCGCCGCGGTGATCGCGTCGGGGATGCGCTTGTGGGCGGAGACGCGCCCCCAGCGGTATCCCCGCTCCTCCAGGAAGTCGCGGAGATCCCGGCCGGAGAACCTCAGGTAGGCGGCCCTGGGCCCCACGGCCGGCGTGATCGTGGGCTCGGCGACCCGCAGCCCGGACCGCGCCGCGAGGCGCGTCAGCCGGTCACGGAGGTCGGCGAGGACGGACACGTCCTTCCGCGTGATCACCGCTCCGGACGGGGATCCCTCGTGCCCCTCGGCGATCAGCCAGGCGAGCAGCACGGTCAGGTCGGGGTCGACCGGGGCGCCGTCGTGCCGCAGCCGGGCGGGCACGCACACGCGCGTCCCCGGCGCCAGGTCGTTCGTCCAGTCGTCGAGCCCGTGCAGACGATGCCGCCGGGTGACCACGACCCGGCTCCCGTCGTCCAGCTCCACCAGGCGGACCTTCTCCCGGATGTGCTGGCGGTAGAGCCGGGTCAACCGGGCGGGCTCGATCCGTCCGTCCTTGGTGAGCGAGTTCACCGTCAGCCGCTCCGCGGGGACGGACCACTCGCCCTCACCGTCGGGCGCGGAATCGGTGGCGTGGCGGGCCCACACGTCCTTCGCCTTGCTCAGCGCGCCGTTGACGAACAGGAGCTCGTCCGCGCCGAGGCATTTCCCCAGGCCCATCGAGTCCGCCAGGACGCCGCCGAGCCCGATGCCGTCGAGAAAGCTCAGCCAGGCCAGTCCCCGTTCCTGGAACGGGCGCAGGGTGCCGTTGAACCCCTCGGGGGTGGGGAGGGGGGTGAGGCGGCGGTCGGCCTCGCCGGAGAGCAGGTCGCCGAGCGGGCCGGAGGCGTCGACCTCGGTCAGGGGGAGGACGTCGTCGCCCGCGTGGACGATCGCGCGGATCGCCTCGCCCGCGCTCATGCGGCCGGTGCGGGGATGGCGCAGGAAGTCCAGCGCGGCGGCGAGCTGCTCCTCGTCCAGCTCCACCCAGCGGCCGCGGAGGCGGACCAGCGGGGTCTTCAGCCGGGCCAGCTCCGCCAGCTCGTCCTCGTCGATGGTCTCGTCGCCGATCGCGAGGTCCCAGCGGAAGTCCACCAGGCCCTTCAGGTCGAAGCCGGAGGACGCGGCGGAGCCGGCGGACGCCTCGGGGTCCTCGGGACGGGTGGTGAGCTTCAGGCCGAGCCTGGCCCGGCCCGCCCACGTGGGGAGCAGGACGCCGAAACCGGCCGCGGCCAGCATCGGCGCGGCCTGCCGGAGGAACCGGAAGGCGCCCGCGGTGTCGAGGTCGAGCCCGGCCGGGGACGGGCCGTCCAGGGCGGGCGCCATGTCGGGGAACAGCCGCAGCGCCCGGCCGAGGCCCGCGAGGAGGGTCTCCTCGGCCGCCGGGACCGCGGCCGCCTCGCCCGCCCACACCAGCCCGGCCGGCACGTAGAGGCTCGGGTCGTCGGTGCCCTGGAGCGCGAACTCGACGCGCCAGCCCTCCGTGCCGGCGCCGGTGTCGCGGAGCTCCGGTTCGAACTCCTCGGCGCCCGGCTCGGCGAGGCGGAAGCAGACCCGCAGGGGGCCGGACGGGCGGCGCGCGGCGGCCGCCCACGCGTCCAGCTCCGCCATCAGCGTGCCGGGGTCGTCCCCGGGCTCGCGGGCCACCGCCGCGGACGGGCCGGTCAGCGCCGCCACCCAGCGCTCGGCGAGCGGAAGCCGGTCCGGGTCGCTGCGCCGGGACGCCAGCAGCGGGTGCGGCACCACGCCCCGGACGGCGGTGTCGACCAGCCCCGACAGCGCCTCGCGCAGGACCTGCCCGGCGGGCCGTCCGCCGTCCGCGGCGCGGCACGCGGCGGGCATGGCGCGGGCGAGGTCCCGGTAGCGGGACGCGTCGTCGAGGACGGGCCGCCACCGGGCGACGAGGTCGCCGTCCTCGCGCAGCAGCGCCGGAAGCACCTGTCCGCGCCCGGCGAGGTGCAGGGCCTCGGCGGCGAGCAGGCACAGGAACCGCAGGTCGGTGCCGGGGACGACGTCGCCGGAGTCCTCGGCGGAGCGCAGCAGCGCCATGGCGGGGAAGGGCTCCAGCGCGAGGGCCGGGACGCGCCACGGGCGGAGCTCCGGCTCCCGCGCCACCGGCTCGGGGCCCAGCTCGGCGGACGGCAGGGGATGGTCGCCCACGGTGGGCAGCGCCATCGCCAGCTCCACCCGGACCGCGTGCCGCACCAGCGGCTCGTAGGAGGTGCCGGTGAAGTCCCGTGTGGCGAACGGGTGAAAATCGGACACCGGCTCGTGGGGGCCGGTGCGCTCGGCCCACAGGCAGAGCGCACCACCATGCCAGGTGGCGTGGGCGACGAGCATGGTCCCCGAAGCTACCAGCAGCCCAGGACAGACCCAGGCCGTCCCGTCCCGAAGGCCGGGGTCAGTCGGCCTGACCGCGCTCGCTCGGCCCGAGGGACGGGACACTAGGGTCGGTCGCAAACAAGTCCAGCCGTCACGCGAGCGCACTACCTGACCGGCGGGGCGATGCCGGAGGCGAGCCCCGCCGGGAAGATCGCGAAGCGATTCGCGCTCGCACAAGAACGGTCACGGAGCGAGCCGCTAGGCGCGCGTAGTGGGCCGGGATCGCAATAAAAGGAGATGCCGTGGGCGAGTTCGTACGGGTCGAGGTCGAGGACGGGATCGCGACGATCAGGCTGGACCGGCCGAAGCTGAACGCCTTGAACGCGGGGATGCAGCGGGAGCTGATCGAGGCGGCCGCCCAGGTCACCGAGGACGGGACGGTCGGCGCGGTGGTCCTGTACGGCGGGGAGCGGGTGTTCGCGGCGGGCGCGGACATCAAGGAGATGGCGCCGCTGTCGGCGGCGGAGATGGCGGCGGGGCCGTCGCGGCTGCTGCAGAAGTTCACCCGGGCGCTGGCGGCGATCCCGAAGCCGGTCATCGCGGCGATCACCGGGTACGCGCTGGGCGGCGGGCTGGAGGTGGCGCTGACCGCCGACTTCCGGGTGGCGGGCGAGGGCGCCAAGGTGGGGCAGCCGGAGATCCAGCTCGGCATCATCCCGGGGGCGGGCGGCACGCAGCGGCTGGCCCGGCTGATCGGGCCGGCCAAGGCGAAGGACCTGGTGTTCTCCGGGCGGCACGTCGCGGCGGACGAGGCGCTGGCGATCGGCCTGGTCGACCGGGTGGTACCGGACGCCGACGTCTACGCGGCGGCCAGGGAGTGGGCGGCGACGTTCGCGGGCGGTCCGGCGGTCGCGCTGCGCGCCGCCAAGCAGGCCATCGACACCGGACTCGAGGTCGACCTCGCCACCGGGCTGGAGATCGAGCGGGTGCAGTTCGCCGCGCTGTTCGCGACGGAGGACCAGGCGAACGGCATGAGGAGCTTCGTGGAGGAAGGTCCGGGCAAGGCCGAGTTCACGGGCCGCTGAGCGCGCGGTCCTGCGCGTCCAGGACCTCATCTGCATAGCGTTCGGTCCACCGGCCCAGGGCGTAGATGGGTTCCAGCAGCCCGCGTCCCGGGCCGGTCAGGGCGTACTCCACGCGCGGAGGCGCCTCCGCGTAGCGCCGGCGTGTCACCAGGCCGTTCTGCTCGAGGCGGCGGAGCGTGTCGGTGAGCACCTTGTGGCTGATGCCGCCGATGCGGTCCTGGAGTTCGCCCGGACGCAGCGGGCCGTCCCGCAGCGTGTAGAGCACGACGCTGGTCCACGTGCCCGACAACAGGTCGAATCCGAGCCTGGCCTGGCAGTCGGCGATGAACTGGCCGCCGTGCCCGGGATCGCCCGCCATCGTGCCCCCTTCGATACGCACCGGGCGGTGCCCAACGGACCGCCTAGCGTCCCGTCCGACGGTAGTCGACGGGACGGCCTGGAGGTCGGGATGCGAATCGGAGTGCTGGGCGCCGGGAACATGGCGGACGCCCTGGCCGCGCAGTGGGCCCGTAAGGGGCACGAGATCATGATCGGTGCGCGCGCGCCGGAGAGGGCCGTCGCCCTGGCGGCGCGGATCGGCCGCGGGACGGCGGGCGGCGGCCTGCGGGAGGCGGCGGAGTTCGGTGAGGTGGTGCTGCTCGCCGTCTGGTTCGAGGGGATCGCGGACGCCCTGCGCGCTGCCGGGGCGGCGGACGGCGCGCTGGCCGGGCGCGTGCTGGTGGACTGCACCAACCCGATGGAGCCGCCGTTCGAGCGGCTGAAGACCGGGGACGGTCCGTCGGCGGCGCTGCGCGTGGCCGCGGCGGCGCCCGGGGCCCGGGTGGTGAAGGCGTTCAACCTCTGCCACGAGAGCGTGTGGCGGATGACCCCGCCGGCGTTCGGCGGGCGTCCCCTCGGCGTGCCGGTGTGCGGCGACGACGCGGAGGCGGTGGCCGCGGTGCGCGCGCTGGTCGCCGATCTCGGCTGCGTCCCGCTGGACGGCGGAGGACTGCGGCGGGCGGGTCTGCTGGAGGCGACGGCGGCGTTCATGGTGGGGCTGTGGGTCGCCGGCGAGGACCCCGCGACGATGATCCCGCCGCGCGAGTACGCGGGCGGTGATCCCCGGCGCACGTCCGCCGCGGCGGTGTGACCGGCGGGCCGGGTCCGGCCAGGCTCGCGCTCTTTCGTCCGCCGCCCGGCCCGTCATGATCGCCGATAGCATCGGCCGCCATGCGACAGGCGTACCGAACCGCGCTGGTGACCGGGGCGTCCAGCGGTATCGGGGAGAGCTTCGCCCGGCTCCTGGCGGGCCGCGGCGCCGACCTCGTGATCGTGGCGCGCCGGGCCGGCCGGCTGGACGGGCTGGCCCGCGAGCTGGTCGAGCGGTACCGGGTCGCGGTGGAGGTGCTGGCCGCCGATCTGACCGATCCGGTCCAGCGCGGGGAGGTCGAGCGGCGGCTGCGCGCCGACCCGGTCGAGCTGCTGGTGAACAACGCCGGGCACGGCGCGTTCGGAGCGTTCGCGGAGCTGCCGCTGGACGACCATCTCGCCGAGATCGAGCTGAACGTGGGCGCGCTGGTGCGGCTGACCCACGCGGCGGTGCCCGGCATGGTCGAGCGCGGGCGCGGCGGCGTGCTCAACGTCGCGTCGATGGCGGGGTTCGCGCCGTCGCCCGGCAGCGCGACCTACGGGGCGACGAAGGCGTACGTCATCTCCTTCTCCGAGAGCCTGCACTCGGAGGTGGCGGGCACGGGCGTGCATGTGACCGCGCTGTGCCCCGGGTTCACCCGCACGCGGGACGACGCGCCGTCCAACCCGCTGTGGCTGCGCCGTGAGGCGGTCGCGCGCGCGGGGCTGGAGGCGGTGGCGGCCGGGCGCGCGCTCTGCGTCCCCGGGGCGCAGTACAAGGCGGCGCTGCCCGCGCTGAAGCTCATGCCGAGGCCGCTGGTGAGAGCCGCGGTGAACCGCGTGCGGCAACAGGGCGCCGGTGGCCGGTGACGAGTGGCCATGGAGCTTTTCGCTCAGTTCTACAAAACCGGGCCGGTGTTGCTTGTGAGGCCGGTGACTTGACGGGGTCGCGCCTCACTGGCGACGATCGAACCTACGCTTGAGTAGGTTGAGTGTACGGCCTGCTGGGCGCCCCCACAGCGTGCCGCGGGCATGGTGGCGCCATCCGGAAATCGCACCTCGTCCAGCGAAGGAATCGCATGTCCCCGAGCCCCGAAGAGAAGTTCCAGACCGGTCTCATGCTCGAACTCGAGCAGGTGGTCGAGAAGGAGCTCGACCGGCACCTGAGCATCGCCAAGGAATGGTTCCCGCACCAGTACGTTCCGTGGGGCGAGGGCCGCGACTTCGACGGGCCGCTGGACGGCGAGGCGTGGACCCTGGAGCAGTCCAAGCTGGGCGAGGAGGCGCGCGAGTCGCTCATCGTCAACCTGCTCACCGAGGACAACCTGCCCGGATACCACCGCGCGATCGCCACCGTCTTCGGGCGCGAGGGGGCCTGGGGCACGTGGGTCAACCGGTGGACGGCCGAGGAGAACCGGCACGGGATCGTCATCCGCGACTACCTGACCGTCACGCGCGCCGTCGACCCGATCGCGCTGGAACGCGCCCGGATGCACCACATGGAGGCCGGGTACGAGGCCACGCACGGCGACTCGTTCCTGCACGGCAGCGCGTACGTCTCGTTCCAGGAGCTCGCCACCCGCGTCTCGCACCGCAACACGGGCAGGGCGTCCGGCGACCCGGTCTGCGAGCAGATGATGGCGCGGGTCGCGGCCGACGAGAACCTGCACATGATCTTCTACCGGAACCTGATGGCCGCGGCGCTGGAGGCGGCGCCGAACGAGACGATGCGCTCCATCACCGACGTCGTCAAGGCGTTCCAGATGCCCGGCCACGGCATCGACGGGTTCCTGCGCAAGTCCGTCATCATCGCCAACGCCGGCATCTACGATCTGCGGCTCCACCACGACGACGTGCTCGTCCCCGTCCTGCGGCACTGGAACATCTTCGACCGCACCGACCTGACCGGCGAGGGCGACAAGGCCCGTGACGAGCTGGCGGAGTTCCTCGCCGGGATCGACGCGGCGGCGACCAGGTTCGAGACCCGGCGCGAGGAGCGCCGCGCCCGCAAGGCCGCCCGGGAGGGCTGAGCCCCCGGGACCGCGGGCCGGCGGGCGGCCGCGCCGCGGCCGATTCGTGATCATTTCGGCGGAACGCTCCAGCGGGGCCCGGCGTCAAACCGGGCTCGGCCGGGGAACGCGGGCCCGGTTTCCGGCGTCAAAGGGTGCATGGGGACACATCGGCGACTGGGCGGCTATCGGCTGCTGGGCGAGATCGGCCGCGGCAGCACCGCCGTGGTCCACCTCGCCATGGACGCCCAGGGCCGCGAGGTCGCCGTCAAGGAGCTGTGCCCCGAACTGGTCGGCGTCCCGGAGGCGGTCGGCCGGCTGGCGCGGGAGATGTCGGCGCAGGCCCGCGTCAACAGCGCCTACGTGGCGAGCCTGCTGGACGGCCGCGTCACCGCGGAACGGCCGTACGTGGTCATGCAGTACGTCCCGGGCTGCCCGCTCGGCGACCTGGTCTCGGCGTACGGGCCGTTCGCGGGGGAGCGGCTCGGCCGCTTCGCGCGGCGGCTGGCCCTCGCGCTCGCCGACGTCCACGACGCCGGCGTCCTGCACCGCGACGTGGCCCCCGGCAACGTGATCGTGCTCGGCGACCGTCCCACGCTCATCGACTTCGGGATCGCGCACGAGGCCGGCATGGAGCAGATCACCCGGCGCGGGATGGTCGTCGGGACGCCCGCCTACCTCGCCCCCGAGCTGATCGAGGGCGAGCGCGCCACCCCGGCCTCGGACGTGTTCTCCTGGGCGGCGACCGTCGCCTTCGCCGCGACCGGGCGGCCCCCGTTCGGGCGGGGCTCGCTGCACGGCGTGTGCTTCCGGATCCTGCGCGGCGAGGTCGACCTGGAGGGCGTGCCCGAACCCGTCGCGGGGCTCGTCCGGCGCGCGCTGCGGCGCGATCCGGCCGCGCGGCCCACCGCCCGGTGGCTCGCCGGGGCGCTCGCGCAGCGCGCCGGGGGGATCACCGGCGGCGACCGCGGACGGGCGGCCTGACATGCCGGGCGCGGCCCTCCGGCGCGAGGGGCGAAGGGTAGGGTTTCGTAAACGATGAAGGGGGTTGTCACGTCCGGGGACCGTATCGGCCACTACAGCGTGCTCCAGACCCTGGGGGAAGGGGGCATGGGCGTCGTCTATCTCGGCGCCGACCCCGAGGGGCGCAAGGTGGCCATCAAGGTTTTGCGGCCCGCGGTCGCGGGCGACGCGACGGCGCGTCGCCGGCTGGCCCGCGAGGTCGACTCGATGCGGCGTGTGCACAGCCCGTTCGTGGCGGAGATCCTCGACGCCGACGTGACGGCCGACCAGCCCTACATCGTGACCCAGTACGTCCCGGGGCGGACCCTCGAGGAGATCGTCGAGGAGTCCGGCCCCGTCCACGGGCAGGGGCTGCAGCGGCTCGGCGTCGGGCTGGCGTCGGCGCTGTCGGCGATCCATGGCGCGGGGATCGTGCACCGCGACATGAAGCCCGGGAACGTGATGCTGGTCGACGGCGAGCCCGTGGTGATCGACTTCGGGATCGCGCAGGCGGCCGACGCGACCCGGCTGACCGCGACCGGCATGGTGATCGGGACGCCCGGCTACCTCGCCCCGGAGATCATCGAGGGTGAGGACGCGGGCCCGCCGTCGGACGTGCACGCCTGGGCGGGCACCGTCGCCTACGCCGCCACCGGCCGCCCGCCCTTCGGTTCCGGCACCTTCGAGTCGATCTTCTACAAGATCATGCAGGGCACGCCCGACCTGGACGGCGTTCCCGACGGGATGCTGCCCGTCCTGCGCTCCGCCATGGCCCGCAACCCGGCCGAGCGTCCCACCGCGGTGAACCTGGTGCAGCTCACCCGCCGCATCCACCTCGAGGCCACGGTCACCGACCAGACCCGCATCGACCAGCACTACACCCGCCCCGACGGCACGACCCAGCCGCCGGTGCCCGCCCCGGACCACTCGCGGCAGTTCTCCATGCCCGACCCGGCGCCCACCTCCGCCGAGAACGCGATGCCGCCGCCCCCGCCGCCCTCCCGGCCCGCGGCCCCGCCGGTCGCCCCGCCGGTCACGCCGCCGCCGACGCCGCTGCCCTCGCCCGTCCACGCCCAGCCCAAGGACTTCGTGGGGCAACTGCCCCCGGCCGCGCCGCCGCCGGTGCCGCCGCCCGCCCCGGGCCCCTACCAGTCCGGCCAGTACGGGCCGCGCGGCTACGCGCCCGACCCCTACGGCCGGCAGACGGCCTACGACGGGCAGGCCCCTTATGAGCAGGGCTACCCGTCCCAGTACGGCCCGCCCCAGAATCCTCAGACGCCGGGGCCCGCGCCCCGTCCCGAGCAGCCCGGCCCGTACGACCCCCGCGCCCACGAGGGCGAGCGGACGCGCGACGACCGCGACAAGGGCCGCGTCCCCGCCCGCGAAGACAAGGACCGGGAGGCCGCCAAGCCGCACGGCTGGTACCGGGTGCTCAGCTTCATCGTCCTGGTCGCGCTGCTCGGCTTCGCCAACATCGCGCCGCTGCTCGCGGTCGCGGTGACCTTCGTCGGCGTGGTCGTGCTGCGGATGGGCGACAAGGCCGCCAAGGGCATGGAGGACAAGCGCACCCGTCGCGGCCCCCGCTCCGGCGACGCGGTCGCCGCCGCGTTCAAGACGCCGCTCCACCTGCCGGGCGCCCTGCTCGTCTCCAGCCTGCTCGGGGCCCTCGCGGGCGGCGCGGGGCTCGTCCTGCTCGGCGGGCTGATGTTCGCCAAGTCCGACATGAGCGCGGCGCGCGCCCTGGGCTACGCGGCCATGGCCGTCATCGGCCTGCTCTGCCTCGCTCCCGGCAGCGGCGCGCCCCGGCGCCAGGCCGCCCGGGTCTGGGGCGCGCTGCTCCCGCGCACCGAGGCCGCGCTCGCCGCCGCGCTCATCCTCGGGATCTTCGCCGCCGTGCTGTGCGGCCTCTCACAGCGGCAGCCCCCCGACACGACCCCCCTGAACGGGATGAGCAAGAGCCTGGAGACCCTGCGCCACGACGTCAGAGACTTCATCTCCGACGTCCCGTTCGTCTGACGGAGCCCGGACCCCGCCGCACGACCGCGCGGGCGGCCTGGGCTTGAAGCCCGTGGCTTGGGTCCGCGCCCGGCTTCCTCGATAGGGTTGCCAGGCATATGAGCGGTGAGACTGGCCACCAGGAGCACATCGGGCCGTACCGGCTGCTTTCGCGGCTGGGCGGTGGGGCGGTGCACCGGGCGGCGGGGGCCGATGGGCGGGACGTGGCCGTCCGGCTGCTGCCCCCGGGCGCGGCGCCCGACATCGACCGGATGCGGGACGTCCGGAGCCCCTACGTGGTGGACGTGCTGGACGGCGCGGGCGGGCGGCGCCCCTACGTCGTGTCGCGGTTCGTGCCGGGGCGGCCGCTGGACGAGCATGTCGCCGAGCACGGACCCATGGGCGGGGACGTCCTGTCTCGGCTCGCGCTCGGGCTGGCGAAGGGGCTCGCCGCCGTTCACGTGACGGGGCTCGCCCACGGGGCGCTGACGCCCGGCGCCGTGCTCGTGGTGGACGACGCGCCCGTCGTCGTGGACTTCGGGCTGGCCGCCGGCGCGGCGGAGGCCGGCGACGTGCACGACTGGGCCGTGCTCGTGACGTTCGCCGCCACCGGGCGGTTCGACGCGCCGGCCGGCGCGCTGCCGGAGGCGCTGCGGCCGCTGGTGGC
>NZ_CAACVB010000011.1 GCF_900659635.1 Actinomadura roseirufa
CCGGGAGTACGGGCCCTTACGCCGTGTCAACTGCTACTTCCTTCCGGTCATCCCCGACTCTAGCCGGGGGGCTGTCCGGAAGATCTAGGGCACCTCAGTTCGCTGCGCCAACTGGTGGCGAGCGTGCCGGTGTCGACCGCGTCGTAGCCGAGCGTGTCGAGGAGCTGGGTGGCCTCTGCCTTGGCGTTCGCGTCGTCTCCGGCGATGGGTAGGGCGCTGCGGTCCGGGGCGGCGGGGGGACGGGCAAGGGAGAGTAGCTGGTGCGGGGTGATGTTGTTGAACGCTTTGATCACCTGGGAGTCGGGGAGGTGGCGCTGCAGCAGGGCACTTGAGGTCAGCTCGCCGGTGTCCAGTACGGCGAGGTGACCGTCCCGCTCGGGGTAGTAGTTCGCCGTGTCCAGGACCGTCTTGCCCGCCAGGGCTTCGGCCGGGAGCTGGTCGAAGGCCGTCAACGGGATGGCCGCCACCACCAGGTCCGCGGCCTGCGCGGTTTCCGCGGGGGTGGCCGCTCTGGCGCGATCGCCCAGGTCGGCGACGAGATCAGCGAGCGTCTCCGGGCCTCGCGAGTTGCTGAGGACGACATCGAGACCTGCCGCGACGGCCAGGCGGGCGACGGATGAGCCGATCATTCCGCTGCCGATGAGTCCGAGCGTGTGGGACACGGTATGTCTCCGTTCGGTGGTGGTTGCGCGATATGAGCTCGGCGGCAATCGCGCCGACCGGCTCGCCTCGCCAGCCTGGAACCGTGGCGGTGCCCGGACCAGGCCCGTGTCCTGCGTACTCATCTCGTGATCACCTTCCGCGTGCCCGCACGTAGGGTTGTTCGCGTGGACGATCGGACCGAGCTGAGCGAGTTCCTCAAGTCACGCCGGGCTCGTCTGCGCCCGGAGGACGTCGGCCTGCGCGATTACGGCAGAGCGCGCCGGGTGGCGGGCCTGCGGCGTGAGGAGGTGGCCCGGGTCGCGGGGGTGAGCATCGCCCACTACACGCGTCTGGAACAGGGCAAGGGCAACGGCGTCTCGGACGAGGTCCTGGACGCCGTCGGGGCGGCGTTGCGCCTGGACACCGATGAAATGGCATACCTTCGCCGCATTTCGCGGCGTCCTCAGCCGTGTGCGGACGGGGCGGCGTCGCAGGTGCCTCCGGGCCTGCGCTACCTGCTGGAGTCGTTCGCGATGACGCCGGCGCTGGTGGTCGGCCCGCACACGCAGATCGTCGGCTGGAACCGGCTCGCCGTGGCGGTGTTCGGCGACTTTCCCGCGCTGCCGGAGAACCGCCGCACGCTCTCACACCTGCTGTTCACCGAGCCCTACCAGCGCGAACTTCACCGCACCGGCTGGGAGCGGGCGGCGCGCGAGCACGTGGCGCATCTCCGTGTCCTGCTCGGACGGTATCGCGGGGATTCCGCGCTCGCGGCGCACATCGACCTCATGCGGGAGCTGAGCGCGGACTTCGCTCGGTTGTGGGCGGAGCATCCGGTGGCGCAGGTCCGCTCGCGGGCGTATACGTTGCACCATCCGGTCGTGGGCGAACTGACCCTGCACGGCGAGCTCATCTCCCTGCCCGACGAACCGTCCTGCTGCGGACTGGACTTGTTCGCCGCCGAACCCGGCACGGCATCTGAGCAGGCACTACGGAAACTCGGGAGCCTATAGAAGGCTCCCGAGTCGACGACCGGGAATCTGCGGGACGTGGCCATGGCCCCAGCGTGCGGTGTCCCCTGGGTGGGCGTCGGATCTGGGTGGACGAGCTGGCGCGGGCGGCGCGCCATGGTTTCGGTGCCGCGGGGCCGTGATCTGGTCAGTCCATGATCACGATCAGGTCGTAGTCGTGGTCGGCGATGTCTCGGTAGTAGTGCGCCAGCCGTTGGAGGTTGTCCATGGCGTGCGCGAATACTTCGTCCTCGTCATCGTCCGGGCGTGTTTTGTAAACGCCGCGTTCCGCCATCTCTTTGACCGAGAATTCGCGGCGGATGGCCGCCTCGTCCCGAGCCTCGATCACATCGGCGGCTTCGAGGAGGAATGTCCGGGTGGAGCAGCGCCACGGTATGCCCTGTGTGGCGAGTGCGTGGTCGGCGAAGCGCCGGTCACCATGGACGATCCGATACGGCAGTGAACGTTCCCGCTCTTCGTAGCCGTTCAACTGGCGGTAGGCCGCCGGGTCGAGTGCGTACTCGGCTTGTCCATAACTGCGCGAGCCTGAATGCCAGGGGCCTTTGAACGTGTCGAAGCTCCTGGGACGGTCCGCCAGCATCGCCTTATTGACCTCAGGCATGGGCTCGCCGAAGCCGCTGCCGGAGCCGAAGGGCGGTCGCCACGAAGCGTTCTCCCACACGGCCGCGTCACTGCGTATCGCCTGGAGCGGCTCTGAGTCCAGCAGGACAGGGACACTCCGCAGGTCTATGCCCATCGTCGTACCTCGTTGGGTGGGGGCCGGGAAGGCGTCGAACTCTCCGACCTCAGCGTAACGATGGTGATCACGTTCCGGCCGAGGGGCGGCCCGCATCCGCTGGTGACGTCAATGTCTGTTTCCTGCCAGCACGGTCGCACCGGCGCTTCCTACGGTGGGCGCGTGAAAACCGATCTCGCCAGTGTCGATCAGCACAGCTCGTTGTCCGGTCCCGTCGTCTGGTTCATGTCGCTCGCCGCCGCGCTCGGGACGGCGACGATCTACCCGTTGCAGCCCGCGATCGCCGATGTGGCGCACTCGCTGGACGCCTCGCTCGCCGCGGTCGGGGTGGCGCTCGCTTGCGGGCCGATGGGGTACATGGTCGGGCTCGGTCTGCTCGTCCCGCTGGTCGACCGATTCCCGCCGGGGCGGGTGCTGGCGGCGCAGGTCGGGGTTCTGGCGGCCGCCCTGTTCGTGAGCGCCGTCGTCGGCGACGTGTGGACGTTGGGCGCGGCGATCGGCGTGATCGGTGCCTGCTCGGCCGTGGGCGCCGGGCTCAGCTCGGTGGTCGGACGGCTCGCGTCCCCGCAGCGGCGATCGGCGACGCTGGGGATCGTCACGGCCGGGATATCGGCGGGGATCCTCGTCGGCCGGATCGTCGGCGGCTGGCTCGCCGACGTGATCGGCTGGCGGGGCATGCTCATGGTGTTCGCCGCGGCCTGCGCGGCCGTCGCGGTGGGCCTGCTGCTGGCCGTCCCGGGCGCCGGGGGAGGGGCGGGGCGTGGCTATCTCGCGACGCTGAAGTCAATTCCGGGACTGTTCGTCCGGTACACCGCCTTGCGGTGGGCCGCCACCCGAGGCGCCCTGTGGTTCTTCGCTTTCTGTGCGCTGTGGGCGGGGCTCGCGGTGGCACTCTCAGAGCCCCCATATTCGTATTCGGCTGAACGTATCGGCCTGTACGCGCTCGCCGGTCTCCTCGGCATTCCCGCCACCCGAATTTCGGGCGCCTACACCGATCGAGTCGGCGCGCGCCGTGTGATCCTCACGGGTCTGGTGATCGCCGGAGCCGCGGCGGCGATCGCCGGGTTCGTCCTCGCGAGCGCCGCCGCGGCCCTGGTCTGTCTCGCGCTGTTCGACGCGGGGCTCTTCGCCGCACAGGTGGCGAACCAAAGCACCATTCTCGCGATCGATCCCGAGGCGCCCGCGCGGTTCAACAGCGCCTACATGCTCGTCTACTTCGTCGGCGGAAGCCTCGGGACGGCGTTCGGCGCCACCGCCGTCGAACGGTTCGGCTGGTCTGCGACGGCGGCGATAACCGCGGCCGCCATCGTCGTCGCCGCGGCCATCACGCTGGCCAAGGACGACCGCTCAGCCTGATCCGTCTCGGCGGCTCCGCGAGGATCGACCGGGGTGGCGCCGTCGCCGTCCGAAGGCGGCGGCAGGGTGGCGAGGATCTGGACGGCTCAGTCCTGCGCGACCCGCACCACCCGCCGGGCGAGCATCACGCCGCCGGGGTCCGGGACGATGCTCTCGGCGACCTGGCCCGCGGCCCCGTCGAAGGACGCGCACCTCCTCCGGGCTGGGGGGCAGAGGGGGACGGGACGGCGGGCGCCTGCCGCATGACGGCTCCCGGCGGAGCGGACGGGGCGTCCGGCTTCTGGGTCGCCGGGGTTCGCACCTGGCCCTCGGGTTCCGCGACGAGATCACATGCGGGTGGATCCCGGCGCCGCTACGCCGTCGAGGACCACGGGCGATGATCGTCGAGAAGGCCGATCAATCGATCAACGGCTCGGGCCGGTCTCGTGGGCGGCCTTGACCGTCTCGTGCAGTTCGTCCGGCGTGAAACCGAGGTTGCGCAGGATCCGCGCGGCCGGGCTCGCCTCTAGGCGGATCAGGCCCAGCAGCGAGTGCTCCGTGCCGATCTGGTCGTGGCCGAGGTCGGCCGCCGCGCGGACCGCCTGGTCGATGGCCTCCTTGCTCTCCGGCCGGAACGCGATGTGACCGCGC
This sequence comes from Actinomadura roseirufa, assembly GCF_900659635.1. Lineage (GTDB taxonomy): Bacteria > Actinomycetota > Actinomycetes > Streptosporangiales > Streptosporangiaceae > Spirillospora > Spirillospora roseirufa. The sequence goes on from NZ_CAACVB010000011.1 coordinate 4,396, forward strand.
TGCGCCTTCGTCCCGGCCGGCGGCATCGCCTCCTCGATCGCGTCGCGCACGCGTTGCTCCGACTCGGTCTTGGCGATCAGCACCTCGTACGCCAGGCCCCGCGGTTCGCCGAGCAGGCCGAGCAGGATGTGCTCGGTGCCGATGGCGTCGTGCTTGTACGTGCGGGCGGCCTCCTGCGCCAGCACGATGCCGTGCCGGTTCAGGTCGGTGAACCGGTCGAACGGGCCGGACGCGTGGCGTTGCTGGGCGGCCTGCTTCGAGACCCCGATGGCCTCGCCGATCTCGCTCCACGACGCACCGGCCTGCTTGGCCTTGCCGACGTAGTGGCCGACGAGCTGGTCGCCCAGGTCGGACAGGGTCTGGTTGCGCAGTTGCGCCTCGCTGATGCGGGCCAGGTCGCCGGCGTCGGGGAGTTCCTCGTCGAGACGGGCGATCAGGTCGGCGAGGCTGATGTTGAGTGGGCTCATGCGTCAACCGTAGATTGACGACGCTCGATCGTCAACCTGTAATTGACGCTCCTCGGATGCGTCGCCGTCGTCGGCGTGAGTCTGGGCGGCATGCTGGGCGTGCTGACGGCAGGCCGCTCCGCAGTACTTGCGGGGCCCCAGTGGCGGCGTGGTCGAGGCCAGGACCGCTCGGCCCGCCTGGCGCAGCTGTGCGGTGAGGTTCTCCCACTGGTCGTCTTCGTGGTTTCCTCATCCATCTAGGCAACTCTGAGTAGTTAGACATACACTCTGAGTTGTAGATCGCCCTTCAGAGGGAGTATCACTCATGCGCCGTCTCACCACTGCCCTGGCGGTCATGGCCGCCTCGACCGCGCTCACCGCCACCGCCGGCACTGGCGTAGCGGCAACCGGGCGCCGGTGACCGGCGCCCGGTTGCCGAGAGCACCGGATCCACCTACTGGAGGTTTGGATCTCATGCCGTCCGATCGCACGATACGACCGTCGCGCGTGCTGCTCGCCGCGATTCCCACGGCGCTGCTCATGGCGGTGACACCGCTCGGCGCGACGCCGACCTCGGCGTTCATCGGTTATTACCACCAGGTCATCACGGAGAACGCGCTGCCGTCGTGGCAGAAGAGCTCACTGGCCGCGATGGCCGACCAGAGCGACGGTGCCGTCGTCGCCGACGACCATGGCACCTATTTCGACCTGGGACCGCTGCACTGCGACAACGGCGACTATCTCCACGCCAAGGACTACCCGAAGACCCGGGAACAGGCCACCACCGAGATCATCGCCTGCATCCGGGGCTCCATCGCCCGATTCCGCAACGCGGTGGCCTTCGCCGATGACCTCGTCGACGCGCAGGGAAAGGTCAATCCAGAGGAAGTCTCACTGACATCGCCCTGCCTATGGAACGACCAGCGCGGTCGGGCCAAATGCGAGGTCCTCGAACAACTGGGCCGCGGCTGGCACCCGATCGAGGACTTCTACTCCCACAGCAACTGGACGGACCAGCAGGTCACCGAGCCCAGCATCACCAACCCTCCTGGGCTGGCCCGGACCGTACCCGCGCCCTTCTTCACCATCCGTGACTACAGTGCCATGGCCGAAGCCGACTGGATCAACGCCGCCACCACCGCCATTCCGTCCGACCTGACCACCGGCTGCTACCCCGACTTCGAATCCACCGGCGTGCTGGCCGACTGCACCGGACGCATCACTCACGAGAACGTCCTCAAAAAGGACACGCCCGATACCCCACGCTCCCGGATCGACCACAATTTCGATCACGCCGTCTCCACCGCCACCGCGGACATCACTCGCCAGTGGAACGACTTCCAGGCCGAGTTGCGTCAGCGGTACACCGATAAGCGCGGTAACGCGATGATCTGTGCTCTCACCCACGACGACCCGGTGAGAGACTGCGTGTGAAGCGAATAACTCCGGATTTCCGGTCAAGCGCGGCGCGCCGCTAACGCTGAAGTTCGCCTCACCCTTCGATGTGGGCTTTCATCGGTTGCCAGGGTGCGGCGTCGAAGACCAGCAGGATGGAGACGATTTTGGTGCCGTCCAGGCGGAAGTGCTCGGCCGTGCGCTGCGTGCCGGCGGGCGTGGCGGTGTGCACGTCGTAGACCAGCGTCGCTTCGGCTTCGCCGTACAGCTCGCTGATGAGGTCGACCCCGGTCACGATCGAGACGAAGGCCGGCAATGTGGCCAGATGGCCTTCGCGGTCCTCGGAGTCGAGGAACGGGCTCTGGAATCTGAACGGCTCTCCCACGTGCGCCGCGGCCGCTTGCGCGTCCCCGCGGAAGCGGGCCTCGTGGTAGCCGCGGACGGCGCGGCGTGTCCGTTCCTGGGCGGTCAGGGTCATGACGGGGATCCGATCTGGCGCAGGTGGTCGGCGATGCGCTGCTGGTTGGCGGCCAGCCGCAGGCAGAGGTCGCGGAAGGCGACGACTTCGTCGGGCGTGAAGCCCTGGAACAGTGCCCGCATCGCCATTTGTGAGGGTGTGCGGAATTTCTCGATCCACGCCTGTCCGGCGGGGGTGATCTCGGCCAGGACCGAACGCCGGTCCTTGGGGTCGGGGGACCGGCGGACCAGCCCGTCGCGTTCCAGGGTGTCCACCAGGCCGGTGACGTTGCGGGAGCTGACCCCGGCGGCGCGGGCCAGGCCGCCGATGCTCATGCCCTGACCGGCGGCGCTGAGCCGGAGGAGGACGTCGAGGGCGCCCGCGCTGACGCCCCGGCCCTCGGAGCCGTGGGCGCGCATGTGCTCGATGGCGTGGTAGGCGGTGCGGACGGCGGCGCCCGCCTCGAAGGCGGGCAGGTCCGCCTCGCCACCGGCGAACAGGGTCATCGCGGCCCTGGCCTTGGGGTCGTAGAGGAAACCGTCGGGATCACGCTCGAAGTTATGTACGTCCTTCATAGTAAAAACTGAGATTAGTACGTACTTCTGTATCTCGCCAAGTCGGCGCGCGGCGGCCCGCCTTGACGCGGCGAGAGAGCGGTCATTACCCTTGTACTAACTTCATAGTAGAAGGGTACGAGCGAGTGTTCCAGTTCCGATTGGACGGCTCCAGCGGGGTCCCGGCCTATCTGCAGCTCGTCCAGCAGGTGCGGCAGGCCCTGCTGCTGGGCTACCTGCGCTCCGGCGACCAGCTGCCGACCGTGAAGGAGGCGGTGGCGTCCTTGGCGATCAACCCGAACACGGTGGTGAAGGCGTACCGCCAGCTGGAGAACGAGGGGATGGTGACCGCCCGGCCGGGGCAGGGCACCTTCATCACCGCCACCATCGAGCCGGTGGCGCCGGGGCCGCACGCCCGGTTGCGCCGCTCGCTCGAACAGTGGGTCCGGGACGCCTACACGGCGGGGCTCGACGACGACATGGTCACAGCCATGTTCGCCACCGTCCGCACCGAGCTGCGGGCCGAGGGAGTGGCGTGAAACCGGCGCTGGCGATCAAGGGCCTCGGCCTGCGGTACGGCAGGACGTGGGCGTTGCGCGACTGCTCCCTGCGGCTGCCCGCCGGGTCGGTGATCGCGCTGGTCGGCCCGAACGGCGCGGGCAAGAGCACGCTGCTCCAGCTGATCACCGGTCTGCTGCGTCCGACCGAGGGCACCGTGGAGGTCTTCGGCCAGGACGCCGGAGCGGGGTCGGCCGAAGCGCTGGCCCAGGTCGGTTTCGTCGCCCAGGAGCACCCGCTGTACCAAGGGTTCTCGGTGTCCGACCTGCTCAGGATGGGACGCGGGCTCAACCTGCACTGGGATCGGTACCTGGCCGAACGCAGGCTGGGGGAGCTCGGCATCCCGCTCGCCAAGCGGGCCGGAAGCCTGTCGGGCGGCCAGCAGGCCCAGGTCGCGCTGGCGTTGGCGCTGGCCAAGCGTCCCGCGCTGCTGGTCCTGGACGAGCCGCTCGCCAACCTCGACCCGATCGCGCGCCGCGACTTCATGCGCGCGGTGATGACCGCCGTCGCCGAGGACCAGATCACCGTCCTGATGTCGTCCCACGTGATCGCCGACCTGGAGGCCGTCTGCGACTGGCTGGTGCTCCTGAAGGACGGCACGGTCCAGCTCGCCGGGGCGATCGACGACGTCCTGGACGGCCACCGGATGCTGACCGGGCCGCGCACCGGGGCCGAACCGTCGATGCCCGGACTCGTCCGCGTCACGCACAGCGAACGCCACATCGACCTGCTGGTGCGCACCGGCCCGGACCGGCCCGACCTGCATCCGACCTGGCGATCGCAGCCGGTCGGCCTGGAAGAGCTGATCCTGGCCTATCTTGAGCGACCGAGGGAGACCGTCCGATGATCTGGTTCACCTGGCGGCAGCACCGCGCCCAGGCATTCGCCGGGCTGACGCTGGTCGCCCTCACCGCCCTGACCTTCCTGTCGTACGGCCATGTGATCCGTGGTGCGTACGTGGACGACGGCGTCGGTCCCTGCCTTCGCCAGGACACCGGCGGCGACCACTGCCAGTCGGCGATGACCGCCTTCATGGACCGGTTCAACGGCATCGCCAACCACCTGTCGACGTGGTTCAGCCCGCTGCCGGGCCTGATCGGCGCGATCGTCGGCGCGAGCCTGCTCGCCCGCGAGTACGAGCAGGGCACCTGGCGCCTGGCCTGGACCCAGGCCGTCCCGAGGGTCCGCTGGCTGACGATCAAGATCCTGCTGGTCGGCGCGGGGATCGTCGCGGTGACCGCCGCTCTCAGCGCCGTCTTCACGTGGTTCCGCGGCCCGGTCGACCAGGTCTCCGGCCGGTTCGCCCCGGGCGCGTTCGATCTCGAAGGGCTGTCCCTCACCGGGTACACGCTGTTCGCCTTCGCGGCCGGTGTCCTGGCCGGGCTGCTGCTGCGCCGCACCGTCCCCGCGATCGTCACGGCGTTCGCCGCCTTCATGGCGGTACGTCTTCCGGTGGAGTTCTGGCTGCGGCAGCACTACCGGGCCCCGGTCACCCGGCTCCTGCCTCCGACGGTCAACTACAGCAGGGGCCCACGCTCCGTTCCGACCACACCCGGAACCCGGCCCTGGGTGCTCGACCAGGGGCTCGTCGACAAGTCCGGCCACCCGATATCCCCGGCGCTGGCGGAGCAGATCTCCCGGCGTGCCTTCGGCGGCACGGCCGAGGGCGACGCCCACCTGCGCGAGCTGGGGCTGCATCTCAAGGTCGTCTATCAGCCCGCCGACCGGTTCTGGACGTTCCAGATCATCGAAGCCGCATTGTTCGTCGGCCTCGCCGCCGCCCTCCTCGGCACGACGCTATGGCTGCTGCACCGCCGCAGCTCCTGAAGCCCACCCGTGTGGTCGCGGCGATCAGCCGGCTGGTCTCCTTGTCGCCGGGCGCTGACCCGAGAGCCATCGTGAGGTACTTCTCCGCCTCGGCGAACCTGTTGGCCAAGAGCCCGACATAGCCGCGCTGACGAGCCGCGTGCACGTTCGTGGGGCCCGCCTTCAGGATCTCCTCGTACGCGCGTCCGGCCTGCTCGAACTTCCCGGCCTTGAACAGCGCGTCCGCGTCACCGCCGTCCTGCGCCCCGGCCGCCTCGCCCAGCAGCGGCGCGGCAGCGGCGGCACGGGCCTGCCATGTCGCTACCGGGTTACTGGGGCCGGGCGGTGGCGTCACCAGGGGATGGGGCCTGCGTCATCGAAGTAGCCGCCGGTGGGACCGTTGTCGGGGAGGGTGGCCAGGTGGAGGGCGATGGCCGCGCCCTGTTCCGGGGTGCGGACGCCGCGGAAACCGTTCAGATCGGTGGCCACGTAGCCTGGGCAGGCGGCGTTGATCAGGATGTTGGTGCCGTGCAGTTCCTTCGCGTACTGGATCGTGACGGCGTTGAGGAAGGTCTTGGACGGGGAGTAGGCGGCTGACAGCGGGCCCGTGGTTTCCTGCCCCGCAGACGAGGTCTGGCGGGTGAGGGAGCCGACGGTGCTGGACATGTTCACGATCCGGGGCGATGGCGAGCGACGCAGCAAGGGCAGCATCGTGTTGGTGACGCGGACGACGCCGATCACGTTGGTCTCCACAGCGGCCCGTATGGCGGCGACGCCGACCGCGGTGGGATTCTGCGGCATGCCGCCGGTCACCCCGGCGTTGTTGACCAGGGCGTCCAGGCGGCCATGACGCTCCTCGATCAGGGCCGCCGCCGCTGTCACGCTCGCGTCATCGGTCACGTCGAGGGGCACGGCGAACACGTCGGCGCCGCCTGCCCGGAGCTTGTCCACGGCGGCCTCCCCGCGGCCCGCGTCCCGGGCGCCGACACCCACGCTCCATCCGAGAGCGCCGAGCCCGGCGGCGATCTCGAACCCGATTCCCTTGTTCGCGCCCGTCACCAGTGCGATCTTCTGTTCGCTCATGTCCCGATCGTGACCCGTCCCGCGCCGAGACCTCCAACACCGACTGGGTGGGCGGTGATACCTCACGGGTATCGATCCAGCCGGGTACCGTGACAGGCATGGAAACGCGGGAGTTGCGGTACTTCGTCGCGGTTGCCGAGGAACTGCATTTCGGCCGGGCCGCACAGCGCCTCGGAATCGCGCAGCCTCCGCTGTCGCGGGCGATCCAGCAGCTCGAACGGCGCCTGGGGGTGACCTTGCTGGATCGTGCAGGCCGCACCGTCTCGCTCACCGAGGCCGGATCGGTCCTGCTCGTCGAGGGCCGGGCGGCCCTCGACGCGGTCGATGCCGCGGAGCGCCGTACCCGTCGCGCCACGAAGGACGATCCCGGCCTGGTCCTCGTCACCAAGGCGGGGGCGGTCGGCGAGCTGCTGGCCAAGCTCCTGGACGCCTATGCCGCCGCCCCCGACGGGGTCCCCGTCGACGTGCGGCTCTGTGGAATCGGCGAACAGGAGTACATGCTGCGTGACGGGCGCGCCGACGTGGCGCTCCTGCATCGGCCGTTCGACTCCACAGCCGGATTCGACACCGAGGAACTGCACACCGAAAGCCAGGTCGCCGTCCTTCCGGTCGGCCACCCCCTGGCCGGCCACGACCACGTCACGATGGCCGACGTCACCGATCTGCCCGGCCTCCCGATGCCGCGCTGGCCCCGCAGTGACGGCACCTACCCGGACGGCCCCGGCCCCGAGGCCCGCGACACCGCACAGCTCTACCAGCTGATCGCCCTTGGCCGCGCCACGGCCGTCCTCCCGGAATCCTGCCGCACCCACCTGCGCGGCGACCTGGCCACCGTCCCCGTGCTCGACGCCCCCACGATCACCACGGTGATCGCGTGGCCGTCCCACAGCCGATCACGGGCCGTCGCCGCCCTGGTCCGCACCGCCACCCTCCTGAAGAAAACAGGTCCGCCGACAATCGGTGAGCCGACGCTCGATTACCTGCTTTCGGTGTGACCACCGGAACCGCAACGTTCGCGCAGGTCATTCGGTATTCCAGGTGATTCACCGCGTTCAGAGGGAGGCTGTCAAAGGTCGCCCTCACACCACGACGAGTGCGTCCGGCGGGCGGTTTCTGGGAATAGGTGTGAATAGCGGTACTTGACCACCGGTGGGCGTTATCGCCGCTGGTGTCGGGGTCGCAGTGGACGTCGGTTGTCGGACCCCCAAGGTAGGGTTCCGGGCATGGTGCCTAAAAGCTTCTATGATTTGAGGTTCGTTGTGCCTCCGGGTGCGCTCAGGATGGACGCGCACCACATCTGCGGCAGTCTCGACGAGGTCATGGCCGCGCTGGACTCCGAGCTTGAGCACCATGGGTACCTGCTATTTTACTCCAGCGCCGATCTGGCGCTGGACGTATATCAGCAGGGCAAAAGAGTCCGTTCGATCGGCCTTCACCCGTTCATCACGATTCGAATCGACGGCCGTCCGGACATCACCTTCCGCGGCCCGGGCGAGCCGATCGACTCCGCCGGTGCGGGTGATCCAGAGCAGATGAGTGTCATCGAAGACGGGATGGCCGCCGGTGACTTCGACGGCAGGCTCAAGTTCACCGTGGACTGGGACGGCATCTCCGCCCCGCCGCTGGTAGGCGAGATCGTGGAGGTCTGTGACTACGTCCTGCTGGGCGACGGCCCGCTCGGCGACCTCGATGACCTCGATGGGCTCGACGAGGACGACCTGGAGGACGAGCTGATCGACCGGGGCTGGGTCGAGTACGGGTATCACGATTTCGAATCGTGAGCCCACCCGTCGAATGACCTCGTACAAGGCCATGGACGGCTCAGTTTCATGGCCTTTGACGAATTCGCCTTCGGTCGACGGCCTTCGCGGGCGCGGGCTTGGTGACGCCGCTGCCGGTAGGGCCCCTGGAATCGGTGGGTTGAGTCGTGCGCGGGCCGGACGGCCAGGGCCGTCCGGCCCGGGTTCGCCTCACCTTGGCGGCCACTCGGCGGTCGCAGATGATGGCGAGGACGGGGCCGTTCCCGCGTGGGCATCGCGGTCCGGAGACGTGTGCACGGCGACTCCTGAGGCGCAGCGCGCCGCCGGGCGGATCTTGGTGGACATGGCCTGCTTGTCGCGCCACGCCCGCGCCTCAGACCGGGCCGTCGTCCTGCCGCCGCCGTCGGTCGATTCGGCGGCGCGACCACGGCCGACGGGCGACCATCGGTGGCACGTCCCGAGAACCCGAGGGATGAAACCGCGCGCGGCACGCCGTGCCCGCGTTGTTCCAGATGTCCGGAGGACCGGCCACGTCCCGCACCCGCGCTGCGCGGGCCCTCGGCGTCCCCGTCCGGAGGCTCCGGCGCATGCGTTACGCGGCCGATCACTTGCCGGAGGTTCGATGCGCGCGGGCGCGCGGTCAGGGGGCCTCGTCCTCCCGCTAACGGTCGGCGTGCCGTGTCTGCGGGCTTTGCCTGGGCGCGGTCATCCCTGCTGGGGTGGCGGGGGTCGTCGTGCCGGGTGCGTGTGTTGGGGGCGGGGTGCGTGGGCCGGTCCGCGTGATCTGCCGCTAACGGTCGGTGTGCCGTGTCTGCGGGCTTTGCCTGGGCGCGGTCATCCCTGCCGGGGTGGTGGGTCGTTGAGCCGGGTGCCTGTGTTGGGGGCCGGTCCTCGCGATCCGATGGTGCCGCATGCGTGGGCGCACCCCTGCACAGCCGGGACCCCCGGCGACTCCTCCTGTTGCTGCCCGTCCTGGGAGATACCGACCTGCCCGACGACGCGATCGCGGTCCTCACCGCAGCGTGGGGCCGCGCCACCACCGGCCCGGCCCCTCGGCACGTTGCCGAAGCGCTGCTTCTCCAGGACACCGCCTACTGGGAACCCGCCCACTGGAGACGACTCGCCAACGGTGCTCTCGGCTGCGACGGGTTCCACAGCCGACGATGGCCAGCCCCTCCCCCCGCCTTCACGGCTGAGCGGGCACTCACCATCACCCAGGCGCCCACGGGGCGGGTGACCACGACGTCGGTCCCTCTTCGAGGGCTCCGCATGTCGTGGTCAGACGGGGGCGCGCGTGGACCAAGCCCAGGGGGACCCATGCCCGGACTCGAAGATCCGCCCGATGGCCCATACGCCCGAGGAGCAGGTGATGTTCACGGCAGGGCTCCATAGCCAGTGGTCGGGGTAGCTTCTCGGAACCCAGTGGTTGGCATCCGAATCGCCGTTGATGCCGTAGGTAACGCCGTTGCAGGAGTTATAGATACCGAGGTAGGCGCGTACGTCTGTGGTGCCGAGGTGCCCCTGGAGGTAGGCCCGATAGCCACCGGCTTCAGCGTCGTACTCAATGCAGGGGCTCAGGGACCAGCTGTACCAGGGTGCTTCGTAGTCGCCGCCTTGGAATGGGCCGCAGCGCCAGTCGTCAGCGTGGGCGGTTCCGGTGGTAGCGGCGGTCATGCCGCCGGTGAGCGCGAGGGTCGCCGCTGTCATGGCAATTGCGCGGCGGGTTCTGGAGGGTTTGAGCATGGGGGCCGTCTCCTTGATTGCGATGGATGGTGCCGTGGTCAGGCGTTGGACGCGATCAGGTGACCAAACCATCAGCGGGTGATTTGGCTAGGGCGATGTGCTCGGGGGATGGGTTTTGACGGCCCCATGTTCGGGTGGTCGGTTGGGGGGTCTTTCTGTGTGTTGCCGCTGGGTCAGAGGAGGGCGGCGGGACGGTTCTGGGGGGAGGACAGGGCGTGCAGCTCGCGGGCGGCCGGGAGTGCCCGCGCCTTTTCGGGAAGCGCGTCCAGGACGTTTCGGCCCAGGCGTCGGGCCCAGGGGATATTTCCCACCTCTGCCTCGAACTGGCTGCGAAGGGTCGTCACCGCTTCGTTCAGGCCACTGTCGACGTCTCGCTCTTTGACGAGAACGGCCGCCCTCATCACCGAGAGGTTCGCGCGGGGGACAAAGGACGTTGCCGGGTAAGCCGCGTGAGCCCGGGTAATGGTCGCTTCCGCTTTTTTGGCGCCTATGCGGCTGTGGGCGTAGGAATCTGTCCAGTGGAGTTGGGGCTCCCGAAAGTCGAGCGGAGTGCGAGCCAGTAGGCCGCGTGGCTCTGGCAGGCGGTCGACGGTCCGTTTCAGTTCCGCGAGTGCGACGGGCACCTGTCGGACATCGCCTTGCTCGGCGGCGGCGAAGGCGCGTGCGGAATACGCGCCGGCGAGTCCGCCGGACGGCCTTCCGGCCGCGACCTCGATGGCCTCGGTGGCCAGTTCGGTGACGACCTCACCTGACTGCTGTGCCCAGAAGGCTTCTTGCGCGGCGCGTCCACGCACCCATACGCGTAGATCCTGATCCCCGGACGCGTCGGCTGCTTGCCTGGCGTTGGTCCAGGAGAGGCGTGCGGCGCGCTGGTCGCCGAAGTCGCTCATCTTGATGGCCAGCATGCCGGAGAGTCCGGCGCTGACACGGAAGAGGCCCGACGTGGCGGGGGTGCCGCCGTGGCGCTTGAGTAGATCGCCGACGGCGACGAGGTCGGTGAGGAGCGCGCCGATCACGTCTCCGATGGGACGGAGTTCGAGGAGCCGTCCGTGCTCGTGGACCGCTGCCTCCCATGCATCGAGGTTCAGCGGGTTGCCGAGGGCGTCCTGGACACCGGACAGGATGTTTTCCAGGGCACGGGGCGGGATGACGGTTCCGGCGGCTATGGCACTGATGATCTGAAGCGTGGCGCGTCGTTTCACCTCGTCGTCCTCCGGGTCGGGAGTGGGACTCGGATTCACGGTACCGCTCGGTATGGCGGATGTGTCCGGTATGTCGAATAGTTCTTCGACGGTGGTCTCGAAGACGGCCGCATAAGCCGAGGCCCAAAAGGTCGGGCGGTGCTGTCCGTATTCGTGCCACGTAATCTGGCGGGCCAGGCTGGTGACGTTGCCCTGGGTTATGCCCATGGTGCGGTACATGCGGCGGGCCAGGTCGGGTTTGGTCCACCCCCGGGACTCGCGCTCGCTCTTGATCTGACGGGCCCATTTCGGGAGGGAATCGGTCATGGGTGCACCTCGCTCGGCCATTGTCGTTGATGAAGTGATGTCAATCTCCCATCGGCAGTATCGGTCTTCTGGTGGCGGGTGCGCAGGGATTCACTTGGAGTGACCGAATTGCCTTCGTTCAACGCAGGAGACGATCATGCAACCCTCGGCGGAGGGCGACGGAGCCCGGCCGGAGCCGGAGCACCCGGACGCTCACGCGCGGCTCGGTGCCCTGATGTCCCGGCTGCAGGTGTACGGGCTGGAGACCGTTCTGCAGCGGCGCAAGCTGCTCGTGATCAACCCGAATCCGCCGGGGTGCTGCCCGGACGTGCGGCGTCCGGCGGACACGATCATGTGCCGGCCGCGAGACGACGACGGGGCCCGCCTGTGGTTCTTCACGTCGTGGGGTGAGCCGATCGCCGAGGCCGAGCGCATCGTGGACGCGGCGTTGATCGTGGCCACCACTCTCGGCGCGCCGACGGAACAGGCCGACGCCGGTGAGTGAGTCCGAGCGTGGACGCGGGGGGACGGGTGACGCGGCAGAGCCCCCCGCGTCCACTTCACCCGGCGAGCGCCTGGAAGAGCTGGCGCTGCTGGTGAGCAGGCGGTTCTCCGGTGTGGCGCCGATACTGCCCCGGGGGACGGAGATCCTGCATCTCATCCGTTCCGGACTAGGTCCGCATTACGTCGTCTGGGCGCGCCACCGGTCGGCGTACCTCTGGTACTGCGGGCCCGACCACGGCGCCCAGCTCGGCGTCACGGCGGAGCAGGCCGCCGAGACGATCGGCAGGACGCTGGAGCTGCCGCCCGCGTAGATCGTCCGGGGACGCTCGTCCCGGTGCTCGGTGCTGTGCGCGGGGCACCGGGGGCGCGGTGCGTGGGTCGCGGTGCGGGGGCAGCGGGATGCGGGGTTCGGGGCGCGGATGTGGTCGGCGGGGCGCGGTGCGCGGGACGCCGGGGCGCGCTGCCGGGCCGGGCTGGGCGCGGGGGTGAGATGAGCGTGGCTCGTCTTCCCGGCCACGGGCGCGGCGGGAGATGATGTTCCGACGGATTTCTGGGGTTTGGAGGGCGGGCGGTCGCCTCCTCCGACCGAGGGGCGTGCGCATGAAGCTCAAGGAACCGATGGTCATGGTCGAGTCCGGGCCCCTGACCACCCGTGTCATCGCCGGTCTCGCCGCCGCCACGGTGGTCGTCGCGGGCATCGGGATCGTGCTCGGCGGATGGGGCGGCGTCGCCCTCTACGCGGTGGCCTTCCTGCTGTTCGTCGTGACCGTGGTGAGCCTCGTCGGGCTGACGCGTCCCGGGCAGTCCGGGCGCTGCGTTCTCACCGAGCGGGGCTTCGTGCACTTCGGCCGGGGCAAGGAGGACGTCCTCCCGGCGGGTGTCATCGAGGCCGTGGGCCTGTGCGTCGGACGGGCGGGCCACACGGAACTGGCCGTCTGGTACGACCATGTGGTCCACCCGGAACTGCCGGGCCTCTGGGGGAAGGCTCGGGGCGAACCGGGACGGATCCGGCTGGGTCTGGTCGATGGCGGCCCGTCCGGCCGGTTGCCGGGAGGGATCCCGGTCAAGCGCGTGAACGCGGTCCGCGCCTTCGTGGAGCGGCACCGCATCGCCGAATGGCGCAACGAACAGCACCACCTGGCCTGACCCGTCTAGGGACGTGGGGCTCTGAGCCTGCCGCCGGGAAGCACCTCGGTGAGACGCCCGGTCCTCACGAGTTCGGCTGGGGTTCCACGAGGTAATAGCCGCGCCCCCCTCGGGACGTCTTCTCTGTGGGAACGGTCGTCGTCTCATAGGGGAAGCACGGATAGACCGTCAGGGCTTCCTCCAGACCGATCGCCCAGCGCCCGGACGCGGCATCGAACCCTGACGAGGTGCCCGTCGCGTCCCGCAGGATGCGACGGGCGCGGGCGAGGTGCAGGGGACTCTCTGGAGAGAGGCGCCCGATCAGGTCGCGCTCAGAGGACACGGGACTCCCACACGAACACGCGGACGTCCGGGCCGGTCATGGTGTCGTCAGCCCCGGGGCCCGGTGATGACCTCCAGGGCCTCGTTCAATTCGTCACGACCGGGCTGCGGGACCAGGAAATCCACGGCCCGGATGTGCTCGACCAACTCGGGGTCCGGAGCCACGTCGTGGACGCGCAGGTAGTAGGCGGACGCCCCGGGCCACACCCAGACGCCATCGGTGTGGAAGGTGAGCGGAACCCGAGGCGTGAGCGACGGGTCGATCATGTCTTCCTGGTAGCTGTGGGCGGCGAGCACGATGGGGCACTTCTCCAGGTAGGTGAGGAGTGCCTCGCGCTGCTCGGCGGGAACCGGGGCCCGGTCCACGACCGGGGTTCCCTCGGGGGTTAGGGAATCGAACAGCTTCGCGTTACGGATTCGCTCGCCCCCCTGCGCGGCCGCCTCCGACAGCCAGGACGGCGTGTGCTCCGGGTCGCGCGGGAACGCCTCCAGTTCCTTCTCGTACACCGACGCCGGCGGGGGAGCCGAGAGGTCCGGCTCGGCCTGGCGCTCGTAAGTGATGTTGTACGTAAAGGGGAAGTCGAGCGTGAACACGGCCGTGAACCACGTTCCCGTGCCGGGGCTGTACATCCCCGAACGCAACGCCGTGAACAGCTCTTCGAGTTCCGCGGGCGGCTCGATGCGGGTCGGGAACTGCTGGGCCAGATGCTTGTACTGGAGTCGCGTCTCGGTGCGGGAGCCGAGCCCTGCGTACTGGACGGTGGCCTGCTCCCAGCCGGCCGGGAGGGTGTGCGTCAGCAGGAGGGTGATGCCGTCCAGCAGATGGTTCTGCTCGGCCGGGTCCAGAGGCCGGTTCTCGTTCACCACGTCTTCTCTTTCCATTGTCAGAGCGAGGGCGGGCCGCTCAGTTCTGCGGGATTCCGGCCTGCATGAGCGTCGTGCGCAGCCACGCCGGGACGTGCTCCCCGGCGCGTGGGAACACGGCGACGTCGGCGGCGAAGAGCCGGGCCGGGACCGGCGGGTCCCAGTGCGGGTCGAACCGGTCGTTGAAACTGACCCAGAACGCGCCCGGCGGATCCATCATGTACCGCATCCCGAACCAGGTGCCCTCGTTCTCGCGATACATGATCGACCGGAGCCGGGCGGCGATGTGAACGAGCTCGCGGGTCGGGTCCAGCTCCGGGGACGAGCCGTCCTTCAGGATGACGGTGAGCGCCACGTCCGTCGCGTCCACGACCATGAGGATCTTCAGGTCGATCCGCCGCCAGTCGGGCGGGGCGATCTGCACGAGGATCTGCCCCATCCGCTGGGTGAGCTGCTCGTACTCCTGCGGGTCGTACGGCTGCGGCGCCTGATCGGGGAAGTTCGCGTGGGCATCGGGCTCGGTCATCGCGTGTGGTCCTCCTAGCTGGGGCGAGTCTATTGTCCGGCGTGGCCGGGGGCGTTGTGATCGGGGGCGGGAGGCCCTTCGGGCGTGCGGTCCGGGGGCGAGGGGCCGCCGCCCGGCCCGGTGATCTCAATGATCCGCCCCGCGTCCGGCAGGGCGGCGACGGTGGCGGGCGGCCGGAAGCCGCGGCCCTCGGGCTCGTCCGGCGTCGCCGCGCCGCCGAAGATCGGCGTGGCGGTGAACAGGCCGGGCGTGACCTCCAGCGGTAAGGCGCGGGTGGCCGGGAGCGCCTCTCCATTTCGCAGGCGTCCATCATGACGGAGACCGCCCGCTGTGGCTGCGCACGAACGCAGGCCCGGACAAAGGCCGATCTCCCGGGGAGTGCTGAGCGTCATCGGTTACGAAACTGCCGGTAATAGTACACGATATAGGGCGTGTATGTGAACTTCCTTTTGAGTTTTGGCTTAACTGGCTCGAATCCCGGCGCATACCATGAGTCGCCAGCTTGGAAAGTCCATTCCTCGTTCGGGTGGAAATCGACCCAGAAACCGTCCGGCGGCCACACGGGAGCGGGTTCGCCATTGGATTGCTTCTTCACGGGATCGGCGCTCGCCGCGTAAACCTCCCCCTCGTGGGACATCCAGCCATACTGGGGCGTTGCCCTTACCGTGACGCCAAGTTTGTTGGCCAGGTCCTGGCAATATCTAAATTTGCCCACCTCGCAAGAAATGAGGATAACTTTACGGCCGTTCAAATTCGGGTCATATAGGATGGCATTCCCGGTTTCCTCGACTTCGCGACTCCGGTGGTTGAAGTACGGACCTCTCGGGGTGCCATGAGCGGTGAGCACGAACCATTCCGAATTAGGGCGAATTTGTTGTGCGGACCGCCGTAGTGTGTCGGTGGGTGCAAACCACGCACGCCCGGCGGGTATGAGGCTGTCACGGTAAAGCTCGTGCAGTTCGGGCGGCAGGCCCTCGGGTATGCCGTCCTCGGATATGACGCCTTCGGGTGTGCCGCCCGGAGGGTCGTTCCTCCCCCAGCGCCACCAGCGCCGGGAACGCGTAGAAGGCTTGGACGCGTCCGGTGCGGTGGACCCGAGGACGGATGTCGGCAGGTGCGCGTCGGGCAGCCTGACCGGCGCCGGGTTGGGATCCCTCCTCGGCGTTGGCGGGGGCTCAGTACTGGCAGTCCCTTGTGGAACCGTGTCCGTTCCCGGGGGGCCTGAGCTTGCGCGCTCGTCCGGGTGGTGCCCGGGCGCGTACCCGCGCTCGGTCGCATACCTGGCCCAGGCTCTCGGTTGATGCGTGGTCCAACTACCGATCGGTGGGAAGTAGGGGCTCACGCCCCCGTCGGACCGAGGGTCCCTCGGTGAGGTGAACACCGCGCCGTCGTGGGTGATCCAGGCGACGCCATCCGGTGCCGTTACCCGCACGCCGAGTTCGTCGGCGAACTCCTGGACCCAGTCGCCCATCATCTCGTTGGTGACCAGGAGGATTTCGCGGCGGTTCCAGGTCGAGTCGTTGCGGATGAGGGCCGCGAAGTCCTTGGGGCCGACCCAGCGGCCGTTGACGATCAGGCCGCCGCGCTGATCGCCGTAGGCGATCACTACGAGCCGCTGCGGATCGCGGGCGATGCGCTGCGCGTACTTCGCCAGGCGATCCCCCGGGGGGATGAACGAGCGTCCGGACCGCGTGGCGGTGCTCGCGGCGTAAGCCTCGCGCAGGTGGGGTGGCAAGCCCTCGGAGACGCCGTCCGAGGGATCCTTCCACCAGCGCCGGCTACGCCGGCGGCGCTCGGTGGGTTCGGAGGTGGGCGTCGGGTCGTCCGGGTGGTGTCCGGGGGCGTAGCCTTCCCTGCCTGCGGGCTCGGACGGTTCGCCCGGCCTTCGGGTAGTGCTCCATGAGCCGTCCGGTGAGATCTGGGGTCCGGTCTGCCCGTCGGGTTGGAGGTTCTCCGATGCCGAGTAGATTCTCCCGTCGTGGGTGATCCAGGCTGGCTTGTCCGGCATCGTCACCGGCACGCCGAGGACCCCGGACAGCCTGTTGGCCCAGACGCCCATGTTCTCGTTGGTGACCAGGACGATTTCGCGGCCGCGCCAGTTCGGATCGTTCTGGACCATGAGCGCGATGTCGTCGGACAGGAGCCGTTGTCCGTTGCTGTGGGCCTCCCACTCGTCTCCGCGGAAGACCAGCACGTATCGCTGCGGATCGTGGGGAATGCGCTCGGCCAATCCCCACAGGGGTGAGTCCGGCTGGTACAGCGCACGTCCCGAGGGCGTCTCGACGGTGGCGCGGTACACCTCGTGCAACCCGCGTGGCAGCTCGTCGGGGACGCCGCCCGAGCGGTCGGCGGGGGCCGCGGGCTCGGTGTGCGTTCCGGTGGAGTCGTGCTCCCTTCTCCACCAGCGTCGGCTACGCGGGCGGCGCTCAGTGGGGTCGGGCGTGTCCGCCGGCACTGCACGGCGCGACGGATGGTCCGGTACCGGTGGCTCCGGCGTGGACATGGACGAGGGCGGGCTGTCCGGATCGGCCGGGGGTTGTCCGGTCGGTGGTTCGTGTGCGGTTCCCTCGGGTTCTGGTGGAGTCGTGGCCGTCTCGGCCGCGGGCGGGTGGGTCGTGTCCGCCGTATCCGCGGTGTCCGTGGGGGGTGTCCGGTTCCCGTTCTCGGCCGGTCTTGGCTCGTCGGCCTGGTCGTCCTGCGCCGGCTCGTCGCTGCCCGGGCTTTCACCGTTCTGGACGGGGCCGGAGGCGTGGGGCGGGTCGGTGGGTTCGGGTGTGGTGGACTTCTGGCGTTCGCCGTTGGGCTGCTCGGGGGCGCGCTGGTCGGTGTGCGGCTCCGACGGCGGTCTCCGGTCGTCCTGGATGAGGGGGTCTTGGTCTCGGAGGGAGGCGGTGTGAGGCGTGCCGTCGTCGGGGGCGGTGCTCGGTCGGGCGGCGCGTTCGTCCGGGTGGTGGCCGGGCGCCCATCCGTCCCTGCCCGCCGGGACGGGCCAGTCGTCCTCGTCCGGGTAGAAGGTGATCCACTCGCCGTCCGGCGGGGTCTTGACGTACCAGCTCCCATCGGGGCGTTGGTACGCGGTCGTTGAGAAGAGGACGCCTTCAGGGGTGACGCCGGCCCGTTTGGTCGGCGCGGTCACCGGCACGCCGAGCTCCCTGGCCAGGGCCTGGGCGAAGACGCGTTCACCCACGTCGCACGAGATCAGCAGGACCTCGCGGCCGTTCCAGTTCGGGTCGTGCCGGATGACGTCCGCTAGTTCCTTGGGAGTAAAGAGCCTTCCGTCGAGAACGCTGCCTTCGGGCGCGCCGTGAGTGACGAGAACGTACCGTCGTGGGTCGACGGGGATGGCTTGCGAAACCATCCGGGACGGGTCGTCAGGGAGGTGAATCCCACTTCCTGACGGTGTGCGGTAGTTGAAACCTTCGACGTCACCCAGGATGGCTGGTGGGTCGCCGACCTCGGACGCCGGACGGGCCGTCCTCTCCCAGCGCATCCCGCCCTCGCGACGCTCGGGTTCGGTGGGGCGCGGCGCGTCCGGCTCAGCCTCGCCCGGCCGGTGCGCTGGGCCGTGCGTCACCGCGGAGTCGCCCGGCGGCGCCGGCCACAGCGAACGGGACAGCGTGACCGGGGCCGGAGCTTCGACGACAAGGCCGGACAGCGGGCCGCTGAACACAGGGCCGCGCATGTCGTAGCCCTGCATCTGTGTCCCGGGATCCGCGGCGACGTCGGTGACCGCCTCCGTTCGGGCGTCGTGGGCCATCTCGCCGGGGTCGCCGATCAGGTGCCCTCCCCTGTCCACCGGCTTGGACCCTTCGCTTGGGACGCGGCCGAGCCAGACGCCGTCCGGTGGGATCCGGGGCCGGGCCCCTCCGACGGAGTCGAGGTCCCTCGATGTGGCGTACACCGAGCCGCCGTAGGTGATCCAGGGCACTTCCTCCGTCCCCAGGACGGGCACGCCGAGCCTGTCGGCCAGGCCCCTGATCATGTCCTCGCTACTCCGGGTGATCAGGACGACCTGGCGGCCGTCCCAGGTCGGGTCGTTGCGGATGAGGGCCGCGATGTCGTCGACGTCGAGCCAGCGTCCGCCGGCGATCATGCCGTGGTCGCCGCCGTGGCCGGCCAGCACGTACAGGTTGGGGACGGGGGGGATGCGCTGCGCGAACCTGCTCAGGCGTTCGCCGGGCTCGAACAGCGAACGCCCCGAGGGAATGGCGGTGCCCGCGCCGTACACGTCACGCAACGCGGCGGGCAGACCCTCGGGGATGCCGTCCGAGGAGTCGGCGCCGGGCGCGGACTCGGTGCGAGGTTCGTCGGCCTGACCATGCCCTTCGGGCCGGCCGGGCTCGGGTGCGCCGGCCCGCTCGCTTTGTGCCGGCTGACCGTTGCGCGCCGGCTCACCGTTCCGTGGGGTCGCGCCGTCCTGGACGGGTTCCGAGGTGCGCGCCGATCCGTCGGCCGGTGCCGGTTCCGTGCCCGCCGTCGGCTGGGCGTCCGAGGTCGGCCGGGCGTCCGGCGTCGGCTCGCCGACGTGCGCCGGGTCGGCGGGCGGCGTCGGCTCAGGTGTCCGTGCCGGTTCGCCGGTGCGGGGTGGTCCGGTGGTCAGGCCGCCGGGTGGGGTGGCGGGCTCGGCGCCGCCAGGGGGGTGCGCGTGCGTCTCGGCCGGCCGGAGCGGCGGACCGTCCGGTGCCGCGGGTCCGAAGGTGGACGTCGACAGGTGTGAGCCGTCCGGTTCGTCTCGCGTCGGTTCGGTGCCGTGCGCGGGGTCTGCGGGGGGCGATGGCTCCCCGTCTCGCGCGGGTTCGACATCTCGTGCCGGTCGAGCCGGTTCCTGTGGTTCGGTGGGCTCGGGTTCGGGGGCGGTGTCCGGTGGGGCGGCGTGTTCGTCCGGGTGGTGGCCGGGCGCGTACCCGTCCCTGCCCACCGGGACGGGCCAGTCGTCCTCGTCGGGGTGGAAGGTGATCCACTGCCCGTCCGGTGGGAGTGTGATGTACACGTCTCCATCGGCGTCCGGGGTTCCCTCGGACGCCGAGATGACCGCACCGCCGACGAGGACGTGGGCCTTCTTGGTCGATGCCGTCACCGGCACGCCGAGCTCCCCGGCCAGGGACTGGGCGTAGTCGCGAGAGGCCCCCTCGCACAAGACCAGCAGGACGGCGCGGCCGTTCCAGTTCGGGTTTTGCCGGATGACGGCCGCGAGTTCCCGCGGGGTGAGGACCAAGTCCTCGAAGAAAGCGCCGTCGGCGTCGCCGTGCACGCCGAGCACGTACTGGTGCGGGTCGGCGGGGATGGACGGCGTACCGTCCGGAGCCGGTTCGGTGTCCCAGAAAAGGTCAAGCCCCGACGGGATGGCGATGCCCTGTTCGTACACGTCGAGCAGATAGCGCGGCAGATCTGGGGGGAGGTCGGCTGGAGGAGCCGTCCTCTCCCAGCGCATCCCGTCCTCGGTGCGTTCGGGTTCGGTGCGTTCGGCTTCGGTGGGTTGCGGCGTGGCCGGCTCGGGCTCGCCCGGCCGGTGCGCCGGGCCGTACGGTGCCACGGAGTCGCCGGGCGGCGCCGGCTGGAGCGAGCGCGGCATTCTGACGGGGGCCGGAGTTTCGACGACACCGCCGGGTCGCGGGTCACCCGCCCGGGCGGACGTGTCGCGGGCGCGTTCGTCGGGGTGGTGTCCGGGCAGGAACCCGTTCCGGTCCACTGTTCCGGGCTGCTCGCCCGGGGCTCGGCGGGTCCAGGCGCCGTCCGGTGGGATCCGAGGGCCGGCCCGTCCTTCGGAGCGGGGGTCTCTCGATGTGGTGTAGACCGTGCCGTCGTGGTCGATCCAGGCGACGCCGTCCGGTGCCGTGACGGGGACGCCGCCGAGCCTGCTGGACACCTGTTCGGCGAAGTCGTGCATGCCCTCGTTGGTGACGAGGGTGACTTCCATGCCGTCCCGCCATCGCGGGTCTTCCCGGATGAGCCGCGCGACGTCGTCGGGGGTGAGCCAGCGCCCGTCGGCGATCATGCCGTGTTCGCCGCCGTGGGCGGCCAGCACGAACCGGTTCGGGTCGGCGGGGACGTGCTGCGCGAACCTCCCCAGGCGGTCGCCGGGCTCGAACATCGAACGTCCGGCGGGCACGGCGGTACTCGCGTCGAACACCTCGCGCAGTTCGGGCGGCAGGCCCTCGTGGTGCACCGTGGAGGCGGATGTGTCGGCCACCGTCTCACCTGGCGGGTGCGGCGGGCCGTCCGGTGCCTCGGATCCGGGGGTGGACGTGTCCAGGTGCGAGCCGCCCGGTGTGTCAGGGGTCTCCGTGGCGCGGTTCCCGGGTTCCGTCGGGCTCGGCTCACCTCGCGTCGGCTGGTCGTTGGGTGAGGGCTCGCCCTGTTGGACGGCGTCGGAGGTGGGCCGTGGCTCGTCGGCCGGTTCGTCGGCCGGTGTGGATTCGGCGTCCGCTGGCCGGGCGTCCTGCCCCGGCTCGGTGCCGTGCGCGGGGTCGGCGGTGAGCGGCTCGGGCGGCGGTGTCCGGTCGTCCCGGGGGGCCGCGTTGTCACCCGGCGCGTCCGGTTGCGCGCTGTACCAGGGGTCCCAGAGGGCGACCTCGTCCCGGTGGTGTCCGGGCGCCCATCCTTCCCTTCCCACCGGGACGGGCCAGTCGTCCTCGCCCGGGGAGAATTCGAGCCACTCGCCATTCGGTGGCCATGTGGGCACCATTTCCCCATCGGGGAGTACGCGGTCCACGGTCGACGAAAAGAGCAACCCGTCCGATGTGCACCAGACCAGTTCGGTCGCCGCCGCCACGCGCACGTCGAGCCTTCCGGCCAGCCACTTGGCCCAGTTCTGGTGCTCCGCGCCCTGGCCCGCCTCGCACGAGTCCAGCAGGACCGGCTCGTTCTCCCATATCTCGTCGTGCCAGATCATGCGCCCGAGTTTTTCGACGCCGAAGTTCCCCTTGTAACTGGGACCGTTGACGTTGCCGTGGACGCTGAACACGTAGTACTGCGGCACGACGTGCGGCGGCCGGACCATTCTTTCGGGCTCGAACAGTGAACGTCCCGCCGGGCCGACGACGCTGGCGGTCTTCAGCTCGTTCAGTTCGTCCAGGTCGTACGAGTCGTCCGGGGCGATGGCGTGATCGGGTCCGGTGGGCGCCTCGGCGGGGGGTTCCTCTCTCTGCCAGCGCCAGCCGTGCTCGTGACGCTCGGGTTCGGACGGGTTCGGCTCGTGCGGCGGGTCCTGTGGCGCCGTGGAGCCGCCGGGGGGTGCCGGCTGGAGCGAACTGGGCAGCCTGACCGGGGCCGGAGCTTCCTTCTTGTACGGCGGCACGGGGTGGACGCGTTCGTCCGGGTGGTGTCCGGGCGCGTATCCGTCAGTGCCGGCGAAGGACGACCAGGGGGCCGGGGTCCGGCTGATCCAGTCGCCGTCCGGTGGGATCCGGGGCCGCGCGTGCCCGCGGGACTGGGGGTCTCTCGATGTCGCGTAGACCGTGCCGTCGTGGTCGAGCCAGGCGACGCCGTCCGGTGCCGTGACGGGGACGCCGCCGAGCCTGCTGGACACCTGTTCGGCGAAGTCCTGCATGCCCTCGTTGGTGACGAGGGTGACTTCCATGCCGTCCCGCCACCTCGGGTCCTCTCGGATGAGCCGCGCGACGTCGTCGGGGGTGAGCCAGTGCCCATTACCGATCAGGCCGTGTTCGCCGCCATGGGCGGCGAAGACGAACCGGTTCGGGTCGGCTGGGACGCGCTGCGCGAACCTAGAGAGGCGGTCGCCGGGCTCGAAGAGCGAACGTCCGGCGGGCACGTCGGTACTCGCGTCGAACACCTCGCGCAGTTCGGGCGGCAGGGCGTCGTGGTGCTCGGTGGGGGCGGGGGCGTCCGCCTGTGCCTCGTCCGGCCGGTGTGACGGGCCGTCCGGTGCTTCGGATTCGGAGGCGGGCGTCGCCTCATGTGGGCCGGCCGGCCCGGCCGGATGCTCTCCGGCGCGCGTTCCGTCGCCGGGGCCGGTCCGCTCCGGCCCGCCGGCGGGCTGAGGGCCGTCATCGTGCGCAGGCTCATCGCCCGGCGCCGTGTCGCCGTCGGGGCGGGGGTCGGGCACCGCCGGCGGTTCGGCGGCCGGGATCGGCTCCGCGGGCCGCGCCGGTTCGGCTGCCTGCGGGGGTTCGGTGGTCCGGGGCGGCTCTGGCGGCGGTGTCCGGTCGTCTCGGGAGGTCGCGTTGCCCCACGCGTTCGCGGACGGTCGTGCGTCGTGATCGAGGTCGATCTCGTCCGGGTGGTGTCCGGGCGCCCACCCCTCCCTGCCTATGGGGACGGGCCAGTCGTCCTCGTCCGGGGAGAAATCAAGCCACTCGCCGTCCGGCGGCCACGTGGGCTTCTGTGATCCATCGGGGAGGATGGTCTCCAAGGACGAGGTGAAGAGCAACCCGTCTTCGGTGCACCAGACCAGCTCGGTGGCCGCCCCCACCGTCACGCCGAGTTTCCCGGCCAGCACCTTGGCCCAGCTCTGGTTCTCCTTGCCTCGGCCCGCCAGGCACGAGTCCAGCAGGACACGCTCGCCATCCCAGCCCGCGTCGCGCCGGATCAGGTGCCCGAGCAGATCGGTGTCGAGTCTCCTGAATCGAGGACCGCTGATGTTGCCGTGGACGCTGATCACGAAACGCTGCGGCACGACGCGGGGCAGCGGCTCCTTGAAGTCGAACAGCGAACGTCCCGCGGGGCCGGCGACGCTGGCGGCCTTCAGCGCTCTCAGCTCGTGCGGGTCGTAGTAGCCGTCCGGGGCGGTGGCGCGACCGAGGCCGGCCGGCATCTCGGCGAGGGGCATCTTCAGCCAGCGCCAGCCGCCCTCGTGACGCTCGGGTTCGGCCGGGTTCGGGGCGGGCAGCGCCTCGTGCGGCGCCTCGTGCTGTGCCGTGGAGCCACCGGGAGGTGCCGGATGGAGCGAGCGGGGGAGCCTGACCGGGGCAGGGGCTTCCTCCCGGTGGGGCTCGTAGCCGAACAGCCGCCGGGCGGGGATGCGTTCGTCCGGGTGATGTCCGGGCGCGTATCCGTCTTCGCCGACGGAGGACGGCGCCGAGCCCGGGGTCCGGCTGGTCCAGCCGCCGTCCGGTGGGATCCGGGGGGCCGCGTACCCGTGGGAGTCGGGGTCCCTCGATGTCGCGAAGAGCCCGCCGTCGTGGTCGAGCCAGGCGACGCCGTCCGGTGCCGTCACGGGGACGCCGCCGAGCCTGCTGGACAGCTGCTCGGCGAAGTCCCGCATGCCCTCGTCGGTGACCAGCGTGACTTTCATGCCCGGCTTGTACTTCGGGTCCGCCTGGATGAGCCGCGCGACGTCGTCGGGGGTGAGCCAGCGCCCATTGCCGATCATGCCGTGTTCGCCGCCATGGCCGGCCAGCATGTACGGCTGCGAATGGGCGGGGGTGCGCCGCGCGTACCTCGCGAGGCGAGAGTCCGGGTCGAACAGCGAACGTCCGGCGGGCACGTCGGTGCTCGCGTCGAACACCTCGCGCAGTTCGGGTGGCAAGGGGTCGCGGTGCTCGGCGGAGGCGGGGGCGTCCGTCCCCCCGTCGCCCGGACGGGGCGGGGAGGCGTCCGGCGCCTTGGAACCGGGGCCGGGCGTCGGCGGATGTGCGCCGTCCAGCCTGGACGGCGGATTGTATCCGGGCGCGTAGCCGCCCTTGCCCGAGCTCATGGGCTTCTGCCGCTCCACGCTCGGGTAACAGATCTTCCAGCCGCCGAGCGGCGGGAGTATGGGCGCCGGCGACCGGCCGGAGGGGGAGGCGTCGCTTGAGGAGAACATCCCTCCCTGGCCGTCCGTCCAGACGTCGAGGGTCGGTGCGCCCACCGCGACACCGAGCTCGTTCGCCAGGCCCTGGGCGAGGTCGGCCGAGAAGTCGGCGAACAGCAGGACCTCGCGCGGCTCGCCGCTCTGATGGCGCCAGTTCGGGTCGTTCCGGATGATCTCGGCGAGGTCCCCGGCGGAGATCCCCCGACCGCCGGCGATCGCGTCTCCGAACGGGTCGACGTCCAACGCGAGGACGTAGAACCGCCGGGAGGCGGCGATCGACTCGGGGACCTTCCACGTGCTTCCGCCGGGCTCGCACAGTGAACGTCCCGAAGGGATGTCGTGGCCGTACACGTCCCGCAGTTCGGGCGGCAGGGCCTCGGGGATGCCGCCCGAAGGGTCGGAGACACCGGGCTCGGGGGCCGTCTCGGGTGGGGACTCACCCCTGCTCCGCGCGGTCCCATCGGGGGAGGCGGGCTCGGTGTGCGGGTCCGTGGGGAGTTCGCCGTTCCGTCCGAGCCGTTCGGGCTCGGTGGAGTCAGGCGTGCGGGACGCTGTCTCACCCGGCCGGTGCGGTGGGCCGTCTTGTGCCGCCGAGCCGGTGGTGGAGGTCGGTGGCCTTGAACCGTCCGGCTTCTCGGGGATGTCCGCCGCCGGCGTCCGGGTGCCGGTTTCCGCCGGTGCCGGCTCGTCGGCCCGGCCGTCGCGCGCCTCGCCGCGCGGGGTTTCACCGACCTGGACGGGCCCGGTGGTGCGTGGCGGTTCGGTCGTGCGCGGTGGTTCGGTGGGGTGGGCGGTTTCGCCGGGCCGGGGTGGCTTGGGTGCCGGTGTCAGGTCGCTGCTCAGGGGATAGGCGGTCTCGTCCGGTTCTGCGGGCGGTGGGGTGTGCGGGTCGGTGGGGTCGAGCGGGGTGGTCTCGCCGGGCGCCGTGCCGGAGTGCTCGGATGTGGGGACGGTGCGGGGGCGGCCGGTTTCGTCGGGGTGGTGCCCGGGGGCGTACCCGTCCCTGCCCACCTCGACGGGCGGGTCGTCGGTCGGGTAATGGGTTCTCCAGGTGCCGTTGGGCGGGTCCGCGGCGATCTTCCGTCCGTCCGGCAGGGTGACTTCGGACGATGTGGAGACCGTCCCGTCGCTGTCGATCCGGACCTGGTCGCTCGGCGCCGTCACGGGCACGCGGAGCCATCTCGCGAGCTCCCAGGCGCTGCCTGAAACGTCTCCGAAGTCCGCGTTCAGCACGACTGCGCGGCTGTGCCAGTTCGGGTCGAACCAGATGAGATAGGCGAGCTCCTCGACACTAAGGCGCCGATCGCCGATGCTCATCCCGTCGATTGAGCCGTTAACGCTGATCGTGTATCGGTCCGGATCGGCGGGGACGCGTTGCGCGTACGCCTCCCGGGGGTCCTGAGGTTCGTACAGCGAGCGTCCCGACGGTGTTTCGCGGCCGGCCGGATAGATGTCGTACAGGCTGGGCGGCACGCCCAAGGGGACGCCGGCCGGGATGGGGGGCGGAGGATACGCGTCCTTGGTGTAGACGGGGGGAATCCGCCGATCAAGGTAGAAGGTCCCCCACTTGCCGTCGTACGGCGTCCTCGGTATCGGCTTCCCGTCCGGGCCCGGGACCGAGGACGACGAGAACGTCCGCCCGTCCACGGTGACCCAGCCGAGGCGGGTCGGCGCCGTCACCGGTACGCCGAGCTCAACGGCCAGGGCTTGGGCCCAGTCCCCTCTGCCCACATAGCACGAGGACAGGAGGACCTCGCGGCGGTTCCAGTTCGGATCGTGCCGGATGATCTCCGCGAGTTCGTGGACGGTGAGGGGCCGCCCCTTGAAGGTCACGCCTCCAGGACCGCCGTGCACGCTGATCACATATCGGCGCGGATCGGCGGGAACGCGCTGCTCGTACCCCGACAAGGGGTCATCGAGATCGAACATCGCGCGTCCGGAGGGGGTGACGATGGTGTCGCGGTAGAGGTCGTGGAGTTCGGGCGGCAGGCCGGGGAGGAACTCGCCGGACGAGGTGCCGGGGGCGGGTGTCTGTCCGGGAGCGTAGGTGCCCCAGCCCGTCTCGGATGGTTCGTCCCACTCGCTGGGGGGAAGGGACTTCCATCTGCCATCGGGTGGGATGGCGGGTCCCCTTCGTCCGTCGGGGAGGGTGACCTCCGACGAGGAGAACACACGTCCGGTCTCATCGGTCCAGGTCGGGCGGTTCGATGCCGCCACCGGGACGCCGAGTTCTATCGCCAGGGCCCAGCCGAGGCGCAGCGCGGGACCGTCGGCGGACAGGACGACGTCGCGGCCGTTCCAGTTCGGGTCGTTGCGGACGACGGCGGCCACCTGATCGACGGTGAGGCGCCGGTCCCCGACCATGACGTCGTCGCCGTCGCAGCGCACTTCGAGGACGTAGCGCTGCGGGTCGGCGGGGGTCTGCTCCGGCCGCCTCCACGGGTCGTCCCCGGGTTCGACCAGCGACCGCCCGGACGGGACCTCGCGGCTCGCGTCGTAGACGTCCCGCAGGTGGTCGGGCACACCTTCCGGGATGTCGTGCGACGAGGCGCCGAAGGCCACGTGCTCACCGGGCGGGGATTCGTCCCTCCGCCAGCGCCAAGGGAGATGCGGAGGTTCGGTGGGTTCGCGCGTGCCCATCTCCGTGTCGCCGGGCCGGGCCGGTGTCGCGTCTCCGGACGTGGGCGCCGGCGTGTGCGAGTCGTCCGTCCGGACCTGGGTGTCCGGCCCAGCACTCTGGAGGGGGTCCGAAGCGCTCGGGGACTCGGTGGCGTGGTTCGGTTCCTTGACGGGTGTCGGCTCGGTGGTGAGCGGTGGCGTGGCGTCGTGCGCCGGTTCGGTGGCGGGCGTCGGCTGGGCGGGCCGCGCCGGCTCGGGGGTGCGCGGTGGTCCGGCTACGGTGGCCGGGTGGGTGGACGGAGTCGGCCCGCCTGCCTGCGGCGGCTCCGTCGCGTGCGGCGGTTCGACGCTTCGGGGCGGCTCCGCCGTCGGTGGGGTGCCGGACGTGTCGGCGTGGGGGCGGCCGGTTTCGTCCGGGTGGTGGCCGGGGGCGTACCCGTCTCTGCCTACCTCGACGGGCGTCTCGTCGTACGGATAATGGGTCCTCCAATTGCCGTCGGGCGGGTATGCGGCGATCTTTCGCCCGTCGGGCAGGTCGACTTCGGACGACGCGTAGACCGTCCCGTCACTGTCGAGCCAGACTTGGCCGCTCGGCACCGTCACGGGCACGCCGAGCAGTCTCGCGAGCGCTTGGCCGCGACCCCAGAGATCCCCGTAGGGGGTGTTCAGCAGGACTTCTCGGCCGTCCCAGTTCCGGTCGTGCCGGATGAGGTCGGCGAGGTCGGCCGTGGTGATCTCCCGATCGCCGAGGCCCGGCTCATGGAAGATGGAGCCGACGCTGAGCACATACCGATGCGGATCGGCGGGAATGTGTTGCGCGTACTCCGCCCCTGGGTCGCCGGGCCTGTACAGCGCACGTCCCGACGGCGTTTCACTGCTGGCGGGGTAGATGTCGTACAGGTTGGGCGGCAGCCCCAAGGGGATGTGGTCGGGGATGGGGGGCGGAGGGTACCCGTCCCTGGTGAAGACGGGATCGGCCTGCCGGTTCGGGAAGAAGGTTCCCCATTTGCCGTCCGGTGGGATATTCGGCCATTGCTTCCCATCGGTGCCGATTATCGAGGATGCCGAGATCACCTTCCCGCCTGCGAGGCCCCAGGCGATCTGGGTCGGCGCCGTCACCGGTAGGCCCAGCTCATCGGCCAAGGCCTGGGCCCAGTCCAGTCTGCCCACGTTGCACGAGACCAAAAGGACCTCGCGGCCGTTCCAGTTCGGATCGTGCCGGATGATCTCCGCGAACTCCTGGACGGTGATGGGCGTCCCGCCGAGGAATACGCCTTCGGGACTGCCGTGCAAAGCGATCGCGTAACGGTACGGATCGGGCGGCAGATGATGCGTCCACGGAATCGCGGGGTCGTGGGGTTCGAGCAACGAACGTCCGGCCGGGATGGCGGTGCTGGCGCGGTAGAGCTCGTGGAGCTCGGGCGGCAGGCTGGAGGGGACGCCGCCGGACGAGTTCTCGGGGGCCTGCCCGGGAGCGTAGGCGCCCCAGCTCGCCTCGGCCGGGTCGTCCCACTCGTTGGGGGGATAGGCCGTCCATCTGCCGTCGGGCGGGATGGCGGGTGCCGTCCGCCCGTCGGGGAGGGCGATCTCGGACGAGGAGAACAACCGCCCGGCCTCATCGGTCCAGGCCGGGTGCCTCGATGCCGCCACCGGGACGCCGAGTTCTATCGCCAGGGCCGAGGCGAAGCGCGGCGCGGGCGCATGGGCGAACAGGACGACGTCGCGGCCGTCCCAGTTCGGGTCGTTGCGGATGATGCCGGCGACCTGTCCGGCGGTGAGGCGCCGGTCCCCGACCATCGCGCCGTCGTCGTCGCAGCGCACTTCGAGGACGTAGCGCCGAGGGTCGGCGGGAATCCACCCCGACCGCCTTTCCGGGGCGTCGCCGGGGTCGACCAGCGAACGACCGGCCGCGATGGCGCGGGTGGCATCGTAAACGTCGCGTAGTTCCGGCGGCAGGCCACTCAAGAGGCCGGTGTCGGTCGTGTCCGGGCGATGTCCGGGCGCGTAGCCGTCCTGACCGATGACGACCGGCTCCGCCTCCCCGTCCGGCGGGTAGGTCGTCCATTCGCCGTTCGGTGGGAGCCTGGGGGCCGACCGGCCGTCGGGAAGAGTCATTTCGGACGAGGTGAGAACTCGTCCGGCGTCGTCGGTCCAGGTGGAGTGGCTGGGGGCGGTGACGGGGACGCCGAGTCTCATCGCCAGGACCCAGGCGAGGTGGCCCGCGTTGTCGGCGGTGTCGGCGAACAGCAGGACGTCGCGGCCGTTCCAGTTCGGGTCGTTGCGGATGAGCTCCGCCAGTTCCCTGGCGCCCAAGCGCCGTCCGCCGACGATCGCGAAGTCGTACTCGGAGCGGATCTCGAGCATGTACCGCTGCGGATCGGGCGGGATCGACTGGGTCTGCCTCCACTCGTTGTCCCCGGCCTCGACCAGCGAACGCCCGGACGGGATCTCGCGGCTGGCGCCATAGACGTCCCGCAGGTGGTCGGGCACACCCTCGGGCACATCGACCGGCGGGGTGGGGAAGGAGACGGGCTCATCGCGGAACCCGGTCGCGGGCTCGTCCCTCTGCCAGCGCCCGGAACGACGGGGGCGCTCGGCCGGTTCCCGTGTGTCCGTCTCCGGGCCGCTGGGCCGGTGGTGGGGAGCGTCCGGTGTCGGCTCGGCGGTTCGCAGGGGTTCTGAGGTGCTCGGGGTTTCGGGGGCGCGGGTCGGTTCGCCGGTCTGCGCCGGTTCGGTGGCGTGCGCCGTCTCAGAGGTGCGCGGTGTTTCCGGTCGGGTGGAGTCCAGCCGGGGCGGCTCCATGGTGCGCGGTGGTTCGGTGGTTCGGGACGGAGCCGTGGTCGGTGGCGTGTCCGGCCGCGTGTTCGGGGTGTCCATCTCGATGCCGCGCCAGGAGTCGGGCAGGCGATTCGGGTCCCGCCCGTGTCCGGGGGCCCACCCGCCGGTCTCGCAGCGGACGATCGTGCCGTCCGGGTGGTGGGTGTACCAGGCACCGTCCGGCGGCACACTGGGAACCCATTGTTCCGTCTCCTCGTCCCACCGCCTGGACGACGCGAAGATGTCGCCTTCAGGGGTGACCCAGCTGGAAGGAGCCGGAGCCGTGACAGGGACTCCGAGAAGCCTCGCCAGTTGCGTGGTGTAGGCGGTATTGCCCGTGTAGCACGACACCAGGAGGACCTCACGGGCGTCCCAGCGCGGGTCGAAGGCGATGAGCTGGGCGGCCTCTGCCGGGTCGGGCGGCCTGCCGTCGAACACCGCGCCGTTCGGATTGCCGTGGACGCTCGCCACGTACCTGACGGCGTCGCTCCCGAAAGTCGGGACTTCCCAGGAGCGCCGGCCTACGTACGGGCCCGCGTAGTCGCGTCCCCCGAAGGTCTCCCTGCTCTCCTCGTAGATTCGGCGCAGTGCGCGCGGCAACCTCCGTGGGGGCTGCATCGGGCCGCCCGGCACGTCATGGGAGCGTTCCGGCTCGGGCCGCCGCAGCCGCAGCCTCCGGCGCCCGGTGTGCGCGTCGTCCGCGGAGGACGGGAACTCGGTGGCATGCGGCGCCGGTGTCACCGTCCCGGACGTGTGCGGCAGTGATCCGGTCGCCCCGGACACGGGTTCGGCCGGCGCCTCTCCGGGCGTGGGTGCCGGTGGGTGCGCTTCGTCCGGCCGGACGGGGGCGGTGTCCGGTTCGATGCGGGCGGTCTGGCCCGGCTCTGCGGTCGGCAGGGTGTCCGGATTGAGAGGTTCGGGCCCGGTGGCCTCGCGGTGTTCACCGTCGGCTGGAAGGGTGCCGTCGTCGCCCATGCCGTTGCCGAGACGCCAGTCGCTCCCAGGGGCGCCGTCCCGCCCGCCTGCGGTGGCGCGTTCGTCCGGGTGGTGTCCGGGGGCGTACCCGGCCTTGCCGGTGTAGAAGAAGTTGCCGCTCACGTGCGGCGGATGAGTCACCCAGGCGCCGTTCGGCGGGAATACGGGGAGGGTCCTCCCATTGGGATGGGTGTACTCGTACGAGGAGTACACCATCCCGTCGTCCCTGACCCATGCAGGGGTGAGCGGTGCGGTCACCGGCACACCGAGCGCCAGCGCCAGGTCCCGGGCGAAGACACCCGAGTCACACGAGACCAGCAGGACCTCGCGGCCATCCCAGTTCGGGTCATGCCGGACGATCTGCGCGAGCTCCTCGATGGTGAAGAACCGATCGCCGATGACCGCCCCGTCGCGCTCGCCGTGGACGAGGAGCACATACCGCTGTGGATCGGCGGGGATCAGCAGGAAAGGGTCCCAAACGGGGTCAAGGGGATCGATCAGCGCACGTCCGGCGGGTGAGGGAAGGCTGGTGCGATAGAGCTCCTGCAGTTCGGGCGGAAGGTCCTCGGGGGTGCCACGTGGAAGGTCGGAGTCGGACCCGGGGTCGCCGTGCGCGTTGGCGGGGGCCTCCTTCTGAGGCCATCCGCGGTCGTCGGGTCCGGCGAGATCGTGCGGGCCGGTCTCCGTGTCGCCCGGCGGGTGCGGGGGAGCGTCCGGTGTCGCCGGGCCGGACGTGGGCGTCGGCGTTGGCTCGGTGCTGAGCGGCGGTTCGGCGGCGTGAGTCGGTTCGCTTACGGGCGTCGGCTCAGTGGCGCCCGCTGGGTCGGGGGCCTGCGCCGGTTCAGAGGTGCGCGTCGGTACCGGCTCGGTGGTGAGCGGTGGTTCGGCGCTTCGGGACGGGGCCGTGGCCGGTGGCGTTTCCGGACCGTGGTCCGGGGTGCGCGGCTCGGCGGCGTCGGGGAAGGGCGTCGCGCCGTGCTCGTCCTTCGGCGCGTCCGGCTCGTGCCGGCCGACGGGCGGCTCCGGTGACATCCTTCGGTCGTTCTCGTGGGCGATGTCGTCACCCTGCGCGTTCCTGCCCGGTCGCGCATCGTCCCCAGGACCCGTGCCCGCATCGTTGGGCGTGGCCAGGCGCTGTCCGGGCGCGAATCCGTTCCCGCTCGCGTAGACGGGCGCCGTCGACGGATCCGGGAAGTAGGTGACCCACCTGCCGTCCGGGGGGAACGTGGGAATCGTGTCACCATCGGGCAGCGTGATCGCTGACGATGAGCAGATCTCCCCGGCGCTGTTCGTCCAGGTGTCGTCGGTCGGCGCCGTCACCGGCACCCCGAGCGCCACCGCCAGCTCCTGGGCGATGGACGCCGTGCGGCACGAGTTCAGGAGGACCTCGCGGCCGTCCCAGCTCGTGTCGTTGCGGATGATGTCCGCGAGTTCCTCGACGGAGAGGACCCGTTCCCCCACCATCGTGCTGCTGTCGTTGCCGTGCAGGGTGAGCACGTACCGCTGCGGGTCGGCGGGAATGCGGTGTGAGAAGTCCAGCGGCGGGTCGCCGGGCGCGTACAGGGCACGCCCGGAAGGGACGACGTGACTGGCGCCGTAGAGGTCGTGCAACGCGGGCGGCAGGCCCTCGGGGATGCCGCCAGAAGGATCGACCGGGGCCCTGGACGGGCTGTGCGTCTCGGTAGAGGAGTCCCTCCTCCAAAAGCGCCATCCACGTCGGCGGCTCCCGGTGGGCTCGGGCGTCTCGGCCGCCGCCGCACGCTGCGGTGAAGCGTCCGGGGCCGAGTTCCCGGGCGTGGGTGCCGGCGGGTGCGGGTCGCTGGGACCGGCGGGAGGCTCTCCGGCCCGTGGCTCGTGGACGGCTTCGTTGGACGCCGGTGGAGTTGCGGCCGTCTCGGACACGGGCGGGTGGGGCGTGCCCGGCGGGGGAGTCGTCTGCGGTGCGGTTCCGTCGGGCGAGGGCGCCGGCTGCGGCGTGGCGGGGTTCGCCGGCGTGCTGTCGGGCGGGGTGGTGCCTCCGGTCGCGGGCTCCAGGTTGCCCGCTCGACCGACCTCGATGGGGTGCGTGCCGCCGGGGATGGTGTCCGGCAGGGCGGTGCGGGCGCGTTCGATTGGGTGGTGTCCGGGGGCGTAGCCCTCCCAGCCCACCGGGACGGGCCAATCGTTCTCGCCCGGGTAGTAGGTGACCCATTCGCCCTTGTACGGGCCGGGATCGATCACATGCGCGCCATCAGGTCCTCGATGGGCGTCCGCTGAGTACTCAATCCCGTAAGTGGTGACGACGGCGAAAAGGGTCGGCGCCGTCACTGGCACGCCGAGCTCCCTGGCCAGGGACTGGGCCCAATCGGCCTCGGCCACCTTGCACGAGTGCATCCGGACTGGGCGGCCCCCCCATTCCGGGAAGGCCCGGACGAGTTGCGCGAACGCCTCGGGGGTGGGCTGCTCCCCCTTGAAGGCGGCACCGTTCCGGTTGCCGTGTACGAAGATCGCGAACGTTTCCGCTTCGGCGGGCACCGCATGCGTCATGCGGATATGGCGTACCTCTTCGGGTTTGTACATCAAACGCCCTGCCGGTGTAGCGAGGCTGGCGTCGTACATCGCGCGCAACTCGGGCGGCAGGCTCCTGTAGCTCTCCTCTGGAGAGGCCGTCCTCACCCAGCGCAGTCCGTGCTCGTGACGCTCGGGTTCGGTGGGTCCTTGCGAACGGTCCCCGCTCGGCCGGTGCGGTGAGCCGTCCGGCACCGGGGAATCGCCGGGGGCCGCCGGCATGAGGGAACGGGGCGCTCTGACCGGCGTCGGAGTGTCCGGCCTGAAGCGCCGGGCGGCGGGGACGCGCTCGTCCGGGTGATGTCCGGGCGCGTAGCCGTTCTGGCCTGCCTTTTGGGGTTCCTGCCCGGGGGTGTGGGTGGTCCAGCTGCCGCGCGGTGGGAGGTCGGGCTCCGCCCCTCCCGGCGAGTCGGGGTTCCTCGACGTCGAGTAGACCGCACCCTCATGGTCGATCCAGGCCACGCCGTCGGGTGAGGTCACCGGCACGCCGAGCCTGTCGGACAGGTCTTGGGCCCACTTCGCCGATCCCTCGTCGGTGACCAGGAGGACTTCGCGGCCCTCCCAGCGCGGGTCGGTGCGGATGAAGGTCGCGAGGTCGTCGCCGGTGAGCCAGCGTCCATTGACGATCAGGCCGTGTTCGCCGCCGTGGCCCACGAGCGCGTACCGCTGCTCATGGGCGGGGATGCGTAGGGCGAACCTTCCCAGGCGTCCCTCCGGATGGATGAGCGAACGTCCGGACCGCGTGGCGGTACTGGCGGTGTAGACGTCGTGCAGTTCGGGCGGCAGGTCCTCGGGGATGTGGGCCCAAGGGGCGCGCGATTCGCGACCGCCGCGATCGTCGCGGCCCGCCGTCCCCTTGCCCGGCTGGTGCGGCGTGCCGTCTGCTGACTGAGGAGCGGCGTACTCGTAAGGCTCGATCCCCGGGGTGAGACGGGCGGTGTCGTAGGCGACTCTCGTGCCTTCCGGCAAGTGCCGGTACCAGAGGGCGTCTAGGGGGTAGGTGGGCTCCTTCCATCTCGTCCTCATCGACGTCGTGAAGAAGTATCCACTCGCCTCGATCCAGACCGTCTCGCCCGGGGCAAGGACGGGGGTACCGAGCCGCTCTGCCAGGCGCTGGGCGAAGTCGCCCGCGCCAGTGTGGTCCGAAATCAGCAGGACGTCTTGGCCGGCTCGGTATTTCGGGTCGTGGAGGATGAGCTCGGCCGCCTCGTCAACGCTGAGCGGACGCCCACCGGCGATCATGCCGTCCCGAGATCCGTCGGCGATCACCGTGTAGAAGTCAGGATCGCTCTTCACCGCCCCCGCGTCGAAGCCGAGACGGCTGTCCGGCGCCGCGTAGCTGCGTCCGGAGTCCGTTGACCAGCTCTGGTCGTAGATGCCGCGCAGACCGTCCGGCAGGTTCGTGGGGGCGCGGTCCCCTGAGCCGCCCGGCCTGGCGACCGCGTCGTCCGGCTCGGGTGCGGGACGCGGCGTCGCGCCGTCCGGCACGGGCGCGTCCGGTGCCGTGGGCGTGGGCGTGTCCGGCTCATGGTTCGGGGCGTCCGGCTCGTGTTGGTCGGTGTGCGGGTCCGGTGACGTTGTCCGGTCGTTCTGGGGCTCGGCTTCGTCGGCCTGCGTGTTCCTGGCCGGTCGTGGGCCCTCTTCGGGGCCGGTGGCCGAATCGTTGGTGGTCTCGGCTCCGGGCGGAGGGGGCCCGTCTGCCGGCGGTGGTGCCTGCGCTCTGGTTTCCTCAGGCGGGGGCGCGGGACGGGGCGTGGTGTCTGCGGGTGTGCTGTCGGGCGGGGTGTCTCCGGTCGCGGGCAGGTCTTCGTTGCCGTCGGGGTGTGTCCTCGCCGCTGCCGGAGCGGGCTCGGTGTTCTTGGTGTGCGTGGTCTGCGGACGTTGCGCCGGCTCGCCGTCGACTGCGCGCGGGAGCGTGCCGTCCTGCGGGGAGGCATCCCTTGGGCCGGGCTCCAGGTTGCCCGCTCGGGGAACCGCGCTGTCGACATGGTGCGTGCCGCCGCCGGGGATGGTGCCCGGCTGGGCGTGGCGGGCGCGTTCCTCCGGGTGGTATCCGGGGGCGTAGCCCTCCCTGCCCACCGGGACGGGCCAATCGTTCTCGCCGGGGTAGAAAGTGATCCACTCGCCGGTGTAGGGGTAGCTGGCCACCTGCTTGCCATCAGGGCCCCGAACGCCGGGCGATGACAAGACGATCCCGGAGAGGTCGGCCCAGGTGTCGCGGGTCGCCGCCGTCACAGGCACGCCGAGCTCCCTGGCCAGGGACTGGGCCCAGTCGGCGTGCCCCACTCTGCACGAGACCAGATGGATCGCGCGGCCGTCCCATTCCGGGAAGGCCCGGACGAGTTGGGCGAACTCCCCGGGGGTGGGCTGCTTCCTGACGGTGGCACCGTCTTCGGCGCGGCTGACCTCGATCAGGACACCGTTCGTATTGCCGTGAAGGTCGATCACGAAGACCCGCGGATCGGCGTGCACGGCCTGCGCCGAGTGGATCAAGGACAGGGCTTGCGGGTTGTGCAGCGCACGGCCTGCGGGCGTGGTGATGCTGGCGTCGTACATCGCGCGCAACTCGGGCGGCAGGCTCTTGTGGCTCTCCTCTGGAGAGGCCGTCCTCACCCAGCGCAGTCCATGCTCGTGACGCTCGGGTTCGGTGGGTCCTTGCGAACGGTCCCCGCTCGGCTGGTGCGGTGAGCCGTCCGGCACCGGGGAATCGCCGGGGGCCGGCGGCATGAGGGAGCTGGGCAGTCTTACCGGCGCCGCGGTTTCCCCCCTGTAGGGCCGTGAGCCGTCCGTCCGGGGAATGTCGTCGTGTGCCCGGGCCCATTTGTCCGGTCGGGCGGTGCGGGCGCGTTCTTCCGGGTGGTGTCCGGGCGCGTAGCCGTTCTGGCCTGCCTTTTGGGGTTCCTGCCCCGGGGTGTGGGTGGTCCAGGTGCCGCGCGGTGGGATGCGGGGCCCGGCTCCCCCTGCCGAGGAGGGGTTCCTCGATGTCGAGTAGACCGTTCCGTCGTGGTCGATCCAGGCCACGCCGTCGGGTGAGGTCACCGGCACGCCGAGCCTGTCGGACAGGTCTTGGGCCCACCTCGCCGATCCCTCGTTGGTGACCAGCACGACGCCGCGGCCGTTCCAGTCGGGGTCGGTGCGGATGAAGGTCGCGAGGTCGTCGCCGGTGAGCCAGCGTCCATTGACGATCAGGCCGTGTTCGCCGCCGTGGCCCACGAGCACGTACCGCTGCTCATCGGCGGGGATGCGCGGAGCGAACCTTCCCAGGCGCTCGTCCCCGTGGACGAGCGAACGTCCGGAGGGTGTGGCGGTGCTGGCGGTGTAGACGTCGTGCAGTTCGGGCGGCAGGCCCTCGGGCATGCGGTCTGAAGGGTCGGGTGATTCGGGACGGCCGCGATCGCCGAGGTCGGGCGTGTCCGTCGCTCTCTCGCTGGGCCGGTGCGGCGTGCCCTGCGCCGAGTCAGGTTCGGCGTACTTGTAAGGCGTGATCCCCGGGGCGTGACCGAGGGTGTCGCACGCGACTCTCGTGCCGTCCGGGAAGTGCCGGTACCAGAGGGCGTCCGGAGGAAGGGTGGGTTTCGATTCCGGATCCATCGACGTCGTGTAGACGTATCCCTCATCGTCGATCCAGACCGTGTCACGCGGGGCCAGGACGGGGGTACCGAGCCGCTCCGCCAGCCGCTGGGCGAAGTCGCCCGCTGCCGCGTGGTCCGAAATCAGCAGGATGTCTCGGTCGTCTCGGGAACGCGGGTCGTGGAGGATGAGCTCGGCCGTCTCGTCAAGGCTGAGCAGACGCCCGCCGACGAACATGCCGTCCCGAGATCCTTCGGCGATCACCGCGTACCAGTCGTCATGGCCCCCCAACGCCTCCGCGTGTTCACCGAGACGGGTGTTCTGGGCCGCGTAGCAGCGTCCGCTGTTCGTTTTCCTGCTCTCGTCGTAGATGCGGCGCAGCTTGCGCGGCAGTTTCGCGGGGACGTGGTCCTCCGGGCCGCCCGCCCTGGCGTTGTCGTGCGTACTGGCCGAGGTGTCGCGCTGCCTCCACAGCCGTCCGGCGCGGCTCTCACCGGCCCGGACGAACGAGTCCGGGCCGTGGCCGCGCGGGTGCGCCTCCTGAGTGGGGGCGCCCGGGGTGGACACGGGGGCCGGCGTCGGCAGGCGCGAGCCGGAGAGCTGGGCGGGCGCGTCGTCGGCGGGGCGCGACCGCGCGGGGGTGCCGCCGTGATCCGGCGGTGCCGCCTTCCCGGAGGCGGGCGGCGCACCCGCCGTGGTCTCCCGGGGCGTGGACGGTGTCGTGCCCGCGGTTTCCGGGGCCGGTGGCGAACCCGCGGTTCGGGACGTCGGCCCGGTGTCACCCCCGGCCGGCGAGGTGCCCGGATCGCCCATGGGGTGACTCTCGTGCGGGACGGCGGCGGGAGCGGGCTCGGCGGATTCGTGCGTGTCGGTGGCTCGTTCGCCCGGTCGCTGGGGTGGGCCGTCCGGTGCTGCGGACGCGAAGGTGGCCCCTGGTGGGGGTGGGTCGGACGACCCAGGCGGTGCTGTTCTGGGGTCGGTGTCCTGCTGGGTGGTGGGAGTGCGTTCGTCGGGGTGGTGCCCGGGGGCGTACCCGTCTTTGCCGGCTTTTTGCGGGAGTCCGAGGGCGGGGCCGTCGGGGGTGTAGGCGCGCCAGGTGCCGTTGGGCGGGTGAACGGGACTCTTGCGTCCGCCGGGGTGGGTGATCTCGGAGGACGCGTAGATCGTTCCGTCGGGAGCGGTCCAGACGTGGGCGCCCGGCGCCGTGACGGTCGTGTTGAGCTCTCGTGCCAGTGCGCGGGCTTCGCCGGTGATGCCGGTGTGGCCGGAGTTGAGCAGGACCGGGCGAGGGTTGCCGTCGTGGTCGAGCGAGTTGGGGTCGTTGCGGATGAGGTCGGCGAGTTCGGCGATGGTGACGCGCTGGTCGCCGGCGCTCATCCCCCGAGGCGTGCCGTCCAGGCTGACGACGTAGTGGCGCGGGTCGGCGGGGATGTTCTGGGAGTGCTCGGCGCGGGGGTCGGCCGGGTCATAGAACGCCCGTCCCGAGGGTGTTTCGACGCTGGCGCGGTACACCTGGTGGAGTTCGGGCGGCAGGCCCGCGGGGACGTCGCCTGAAAGGTCGGGGGTGGGCACGGGCTCGCTGGGCGTGCCGGTGTGAGGTTCGTTGCTCTGCCCGTGTCGTTCGGGCCGGTCGGGCTTCGCGGCTTCGTGCGCGTCCGTGGCTTGTTCGCCGGGCCGGCGGGGTGGGCTGTCCGGCGTCGTGGGCGCGGGGGTGGTCGTTGCCGGGGGTCGGCCGGGCGGCCCGGGCGTGAGTGTTCCGGGGAAGGGCGATCGCGCGGTTTGTTCGGGTTGTGGGCGGGGCGTGGGCGGACGAGTTTCCGGGGCCTCCGCCCGGGCGCGCGGTTCGGCGAGTTCGGGTGGGTTGGCCTCGCCGTACGCGCCGCGCGGTTGCCCGGGGGCGTAGCCGGCGGTGTCGCACAGGACTCTCGTGCCGTCCGGGTAGTAGATGTACCAGACGCTGTCCGGAGGAAGGACGGGGATCTTCTCTCCGAATCGGTCTCTCGTCGTTGACGACGCGAAGACGTTGCCATGGAGGTCGGTCCATGCCACAGCGGCCGGTGCCGTGACGGGGGCGTTGAGGAGCCGGGACAGGTGCGCGGCGTAGTCGGCCTCGCCGGTGTAGCACGACACCAGCAGGATCTCTTGGCCGTGCCACCTCTCGTCCTGGGCGACGAGCACGGCGAAGTCTTCGGGGCTGAGGCGATGCCGGTCGATCAGTACCGTGTCCGAAAGGCCGTGGGCGACCACCACGAACCGGTCGGGGTCGTGCCTGAGCCTCGCGGTGCGGTCGTCGAGGTCCCAGTCCCGGCCGGCGAAGCGTCGTCCCGAAACCCCTGAGCGGCTGTTGTCCCAGAAAGGGCGCAATCTATCCGGCAGTGCGGGTACGAGGCGGGAGCCGTCGGTCGCTTGTTCGGTGTAGCGCACCTCCCGGTGGCTCTTCGGTGGGCGCTGGGCCGTCGTGGCCGAGTCGTCGCCGTCCGGGTGCGCCGCCGGTGACGGAGCGTCCGCGGCGGCGCCCCCGAAGGCCGGTGCAGGCGGGTGCGAGCCGGACGGATGGGCGGTTGCGTCGTCGGCGGAGCGCGCCCCTGGGGCCGGGAGTGATCCGCTTGTTCCGATCACGGGTGGCGTGGACGGGGTGGGACGCGGCGTCGCGCCGTCCGGCACGGGCGCGTCCGGTGCAGCGGGTGGTGGCGTGGCGGCGGTCGTCGTGGGCGTGGCCGGAGACCGGTCGGCCGGGACGCGCTGGGCCGGGTCCCGCATCGCGGGCTCGTCCGGCCCGTCGTCCTGCCGCGGGTTCCGGTGTTCGCCGGGCGTCTCTTCGCGCACCGGCGTGGTGGCGGTGCGCTCGCTGGACGGTGTCGTCGCGGTGTCGGTCGGTCTGGCGCCGCCTTCCGCCGGTGTGGGCGGGTCGCCTGGCCGGACGCCGGTGCCGTGCGGTGGCGTCGCGGGGGTCTCCGGACGGGCCCCGGACTGCGTCTCGTTCGGGCGGGTGCCCGTGCCGGTCGTGGGCGCGGGGGTGTCCGGCCGCCTCCAGTTGATGCGCGGGTCGGTGGGGGCGGGTGTGTGGGCGGCGGCGTAGGCGATGCGCGGGTCGGTGGGAGGGGGTGTGTGGGCGGCGGCGTACCCGATGCGGGGGTCTTGGGGATTGGTGTCCGCATCCGGGACTGGGGTGCCCGGCCGGGGCGCGGCCGTCTCGGGGGCCTCCCCGCCAGGGGGCGCGGTGGGTACTTCGGACGCCTCGCCGTTGTCCGGCGGGGGCGGCGTGGAAGTGGTGGCCGGGTCGTCCCCGAAGTTCTTCGGCAGGTAGCCGTCAACGTCGGCGCGGACGACCGTCCCGTCCGGATAGTGGGTGTTCCACGCTCCGTCCGCGGGGAGGGTCGGTCCGCTGTCAGCCGAGCCGGACGATACGAAGGTGGCGCCGGTGTTGTCGCTCCATACCAGGTCGGTTCCCGCGGTCACCGGCACGCCGAGCCGCACGGCGAGCCGGGCGGCGTAGTCGGCCTGGCCGGTGAGGCACGGGGCCATGAGCACGTGGCGGCCGTCCCAGGCGGGGTCATGTTCGATGAGGATGGCGAGCTCGTCGACGCCGAGGATCCGCCCCCCTTCCGCCGGGGCCGACGGGACGCCTTGGTCGTTGGTGAGGATTCGTCCGCCGCCCAGCAGACCCGACGGGACGCCGTGGCCGTCGATCACGAAGACGGTGGGGCCGACCGAGATGCGCCTGCTCTTGAGGCGCAACACGCCCTCGTCCGGCGAGAAGAACGCGCGTCCGCTGGGGGTGCGGTAACTGAGCTCGAAGACGCGGTGCAGCTCAGTGGGGAGCCCCGGCGGGACAGGGCTCCGCGCCTCGTGTTCGATCCACCCCTTGGCGAGAACCCTCCGGCCCCCTTCCCTGAACCGGAGGGAACTCCTCGGGGCCAGGACACGGGCGCCGAGATGTTGGGCGAGGTCGTCGGCGAACTGCCCTGCGCCCGCATTGTCGGAGTGCAACCGGACCGGACGGTCCCCCCAGTTGGGGTCGGTGCGGATGATGGTCGCGAGATCGGCGGCGCTGAGCCGTTGCCCGCCCACCACGATGCCGTCGGCGTCTCCATTCGCGTAGACGACGTAGTCGGGGTCGTCGAACCTGTGCGCTCTCTCCCGCCCCGCCTGGTCGGCCGGGTCGTAGAAAGAGCGCCCGTGGGGGGTCGCCTCGCTGGTGCGCCAAGCCTCGTGCAGGTGCGACGGCAGGCCCTCGGGGACGGTGTCCGCCGACTGGTGTTCGGGACTGGGTGCGTCCGGGGCCGTGGGCGAGGCTTCGTCCGTCTTTGGGGCCGGATGCTCGCCGCGCGGCTCTTCGCGCACGGGCGTGGTGTCGGTCGGCCTGGTGCCGCCTTCCGCCGGAGTGGGCGGGTCGCCTGGCCGGGCGCGGGTTCCGTGCTGTGGTGTCGCGGGGGGCGTTCGGGTGTCGTCGGGGTGGGGAGGGCGTCCGTCCTCGGTGGGTGGGCGTTGTTCGGCTTCGGGTGAGCGCCGCAGGCTGCGTGTGGCGGGCTGTTCTTGGGACTCGGCTTCCGGCGTCCGCTGAGGTCGCTCGTCGGACGGTGCGTGCGGCTCGTCGTCGGGCGTTGCTCGCGGTTCGTCCTCGGGGGTGCGAGGGGCTTCCTCTTCCAGCGGGGGAGAGGTGTCCTCAGACCTCGTCTCGGGCTGGGGTGTTTCCCCTTCGCTCTCTGGTG
Source organism: Actinomadura roseirufa (assembly GCF_900659635.1). GTDB lineage: Bacteria > Actinomycetota > Actinomycetes > Streptosporangiales > Streptosporangiaceae > Spirillospora > Spirillospora roseirufa. The sequence goes on from NZ_CAACVB010000011.1 coordinate 46,037, forward strand.
TGTTCGCCGGCTCCTCGGGCGCGGATGCCTGTGCTTCGGCCGGGGTGTGCGGGTGTTCGGTACCGGTTCGATCGCCTGTCACCGGAGTGGGGTCGGCGGCGCTCCGGCCGTCCGGCGCGGAATCGGTCGAGGCGGCGGGGGTCGGGGCGTTCTCGGCCACGTGGAAATAGCGGTCCATGAGACCGCCGACGGCCTGGGCAAGCGTGCGCGGGTTCTCTGCGAGCCGGTACTCGGTGAACGCCTCCGCCAGCATTTCGTGCGGATGGCTGGACCCGTAGTAGGACAGGGCCTCGTCGATCAGTACCTTCGTGCGGGGGTCGTGCTGTTGCGTGGCGTCGTAGGGGATGCCGAGGACCTCGGAGACGGCCTGGTTGAGCTCGCGCACCGCCTGCGGGTCGTCCAGCAGTTGGAAGCCCAGCTGGTGGCCGAACTCGTGGGTGAAGACGCCTTCGGGGGACGAGCCGCCGGGGACGATGTAGCCGGTGCTCTGTTCGAGCTCGGCGAGGTCGGCGCGTTGGGCGGCGTCGGCGAAGGCGTCCGCGTTGAGGTAGACGCCGGCTTCGTCGCCGACGTGCACGGCCCCCGCGATGACCCCGTTGTCGTCGGTGTCGAGCAGGCGGCGGAATTCCGCGTCGGGCACGGAGCCGATGCGGCCGAGCTGTCGCATCGTCGCGGGATAGTCCGCCGCGAGCTCCCGGGCGGCCTCGCCGACTCCGCGCACGGCGTCCGGGGCGATCGGGTGGGACGTGAAGTCGACGGCGGGCGCGTCGTCCCCCAGACCCGCGAGGATCTCCTGGATCTCGCGCTCGGCGGCGGCGAGGTCCTGCGCGAGCTCCTCGGGAAGCTCGTCCTCGGTCTCGGAGGCGTCCGTCGCCTCCCTCGCGGCCTCCGCCGCGGCCTCCTCCACGATGTCGCCGGCCGCGTCGTCGTCCTGAGCGGCGCTCTCTTCGCCGGACTGCTGCCCGGCCGCGTCGTCCTCGCCCTGCTGCGTGCCGTCGTGCCGGCGGCCGACGAGGCCCTGGTCGTCGACGTTCGCCATCGGGGCGAGGCCCGGGTCGCCCTCGAAGAGGCCGGCCTCGCGGACGGGTTCGGCGGTGGTCCGCTCGGCCGGGTCGTCCGGACGGCCGGCCGGGGGCTCCGCCCGGTCGTCCGGAGGTGCGAGGCGGTCGTCTGGGGGAGCGAGGCGGTCGGACGGGGGCGGGTCGGCCGGGATCGTCCTCCGGGCGGCAAGGCCCAGCGATTCCTGGGTGAGGGGGCTCCGGGCGTCTTCCCGCGTGCGGGACGGCTCGGGCCGTCCGGTGGAGGACGACGCAGGCGGGCGGCCGCCCGGCGTACCCGACCCTGAGGGCGGAGCGGCGCCGCCGGTGTACATCGGGTTCACCGGCACGGGGATGGGCGGGACGAAGCCCGGGTCGGCGTTCGGCACCATGCCCGGCGCCACATTGGTCAGGACGTCCGAGGGGACGGCGGGCGAGTCATCGGGGTGACGAAGCTCCGGGGCCTCGCCGCTCGCCACCGTCGAGGTACCGCCGCTGCGGTTCCCGGCGCCCGTGCTCGAACCGGAACCTGGGGTCGAGCCGGAACTGGAGGGCGAGCCGGAAGCAGGGGTCGAACCGGAACTGGACGGCGAGCCGGAAGCCGGGGTCGAGGAGCCGCTTGAAGAGGGAGCGCCGGACGAGCCGCTGGGTGTGGGGCCGCTGGTCGCTGAGCTTGGGGTCGGCGCACCACCGGATGAGCCGGCCGAGGAGGGGGTGCTGCCCGCGCTGGGAGCGCCGCCCACCGGGGCGCCGCTCATGGGGGTGCCGGTGGTGGGGCCCGGACCGGACGGTATGGGGCTGCTCGCGGGGGCACTGGCCGAAGGCGCGCTTGCCGCCGGCGCACTCGTGGACGTCGAGGAGTTGGGAGAGCCGCCGTCGGAGCCGGAGGACGAGGGCGAACCGCCGTAGGCCGCCGGGTTCGCACCGAGGTTGCCGCCCGACGGCGCGGACGAGCCCTCGGGGGCCGTGGACGCCAAGGACGGGGCATGGCTCGTTCCACCGCCGTCGCCGAGGAGCGTGGCGACGCGGTTGCCGCCGCCTTCCGTCCCGCCGGTGAGGATTCGCGGCGTGGACTCGCCGCCCCCACCGCTTTGAGAGCCACTGTTCTGAGAGCCACTGTTCTGAGAGCCGCCGCCTTGCGCGCCGCCGGCGTGGGCGCCGCCGCTCTGGCCGCCGCCTTGCGCGCTGGTGTTCGGGGAGGAGACGCCGTTGCCTCCGCCGGTGCCGTTGCTCCCGCTGTGGGTGCCGCCACCTGCCGTGTTCGCGCCGTTGTGCGAGCCGCCCGAGCCGTCGCCGGAGGCGTGGGCGCCTGCGCCCTCCGGGGACGAGACGTCGTCGTCCGACACCGGGGTGACCGTCGTGACCGTGGTCGGGTCACCGGTGGGCAAGCCGGACTCGCCGCCCGGGGGGAGGGCCTTGTACTCCTGGAGACCGCTCTTGCCGCCGCCCGCCGCGCCGCCGACCGCGCCGGAGACGGCGCCCTTGGCGAGGTCGTCCACGTCCAGTTCGTCGCCGTGCATCACGGCGCTCGCGACGGTGCCGGCCAGACCGCCGACCGTCTCGGACGCGGCCTCGCGCGCCATGCCCTTGAACATGCTGCCGGCCGCGCTCGCGGTGGCGCCCTCCACACCGGGGATCTTTTCGAGGACGTGGGCGGCCGCGCCGGTGAGGGCGCCGCCGATCGCGGCGTCGACGATGGCCGTGCCGGTCATCTCCAGGTCGAGGCCGTCGCGGTCCCCCCGCACGATCTGGACACCCTGCGCGAGGATGTCGAATCCACCGCCCTGCAGAACGCCGAAAACCATGCCCCGCATCATCGAACCGAAGAGGTTCTCGCCGAGCCTCATCAGCAGGTCTTGGAGAATGCTCCGCGAGCTGATCTGCGCGCCCGCCTCCAGGAGCGGGATGCCCGCCATGGACGAGCCCAGGGTCACGTACGCCAGCGCTATCAGGATGGCGATATCGATCGCCAGCTGGATCAGCATCAAGATCCACTGATACTTGGCGTACTCGACGCTGTTCCCGCCGTCCTTGAGGTTCGCGCCGTTCGCCTCGCACATCTCGGCGAGCGTGGCCAGCATCCGCGGGTCGTCGTCGATCCACTGCGCGACGTACTGCCGGAACTCGTCCGCGGCCCCGCTGTCCAGGGCGCTGAGGACGTCCCCGACGTTGTCGGCCATGTCATCGATCAGCTCGTAGATGGCCGTGGCCGCGTCCAGCCAGAAGCGGGCGGCGCGGCGCATCGCCGTCTCGTCGCCCACGGGCCAGTCGGAACCGACGACCCACCCCAGCCACTTGACGGAGTCCGGTATCTCTAGACCCACGGCTCAGCTCACTTCGGCCTGGAGGCTTCCTCGGCCACCTGGTAGTTCTGGGCCATCTGGTCCACGCGCGCCTTGATGCCGTCGAGCCCCTTGACGAGCTTGCCGAACATCTTCAGGGTGGAGTCGCGCGGCTCGATGTAGTTCTCCTCGAACCGCTTGCCGACCGTGTCGTCGCCCCAGCAGTCGCCCTCGGAGGCGAGCGCGGCGTTGAGCCGCTGCAGGATCCCGTCGAGCGCGACGGCGCGGTCGTGGAAGCCCTCGCCCGCCCGTCTGAGGCTCTCGGTGTTGACCCTCACATAGCCGCCGCCCGTCATCGCGGCAGGACCCCGAGGCGCTCGCGGACGGCGTCGATGTCGTCCGGCCGTTCGGGCAGCAGCTTGCCGAGGTCGAAGCCCGTCTCGGCGGTGCCCTCCGGTACCAGGTCCCGCATCGCGGCGCGCACCTGCTCGGCGACCTGCCCGGACGCGTTCTTCGACGCCGTCATGATCGCTTCGGCGAGCTCCTCGGAGCCGAGCTTGCGGAACACCCGGGGGTCGAGTTCGAGGTTGGTCAGCCGTCCCTGCCGGTCGACCGTCACCTTCACCAGGCCGTCGGCGGCCTCCGCCGCCGCCTCGGTCGTCTCAAGCCGGGCCTGCATGTCCTGGATTCGCTCGCGCACCTCGTGATAGGCCTTCAGGCGCTCGTCGATATGCGCCTGCCACTCAGCGTGCACGAGGACCCCTCTGGTCGGCCGGGCCCGCGACGGTGCACGATCACGGACAGGGAATGATCTTTATATGATCTTTGTCTGCTCTGCCGCAACCCATTCGGTCCGTCCGAAGTCCGGGTTCAGGTGAACAGAAATTGAACACCCCGAGATCTCGGAGACCGGTCCGCTCGCGGAGCCGGGACGAACACCAGGAAGGACGCCGACCATGCGCAGAGGTCCGAGCATCTGTGACGCCTGCGCGCGGCTGCGGCAGCGCGCCGACCCCGAGGCGCTGACGTCGGCCGGAGCGTGGATCCCCTACTGCGACGCGTTCCCCGAGCGCGTCCCCGGTGAGATCTACGTCGGCGGCTTCGACCATAGACAGCCCTACGAGGGGGACGACGGCGTCCGGTTCGAGATGCGGCAGGGTGGGGAGAGGGTCCTCAACGCCTACGAGGCGTTCCGCGCCCTGCGGCGTCGGCGCGCCGAGCGGGCGTCGGACGGCTGAGCGGGCTTGACCGGGGGCGGGTCAAGCGCTTGCGGTCACCCCGGTCTTCGTGGCGCGCCGACCGGTCCTTCAAGGCCGAACGGCCGTAACTCATTCCGGCGGCGGGGTGAGGATGCCGTTCCATTCGAGGGTGCGGACGGCGGCGGCGAGGTCGGGTTCGCCCAGCGGGGGAAGCCGGTGGTCGTTGGCGCGGATGTGCGCGAGGAGGTCCGCCTCCGGGGGCACGCCGTGAACGCGCAGGTAGTAGGGGACGCCGCCGGGCCACACCCACGTCCCGTCGGTGCGGTACTCGGTCGGGACGCCCGCGGCGTGACCGGGGTCGCGGAGGTCGGCGGCGGGGCCGGAGCCCTCGTAGACGACGGGGGCCTCCTCCAGATAGCGCTGGACGGCGTCGCGTTCCACCTCCGGGACCAGCGGCCGCCCGCCGGGGACGGCGCCGTCCGGGCCGACCGGGGGGAAGGTCAGGCGCAGCGACTGGGTGTGCTCGGCGGCGAGCGCGCGGAGGTCACCGAGGCTCGCCGCCTCCCGCTCCTCGGCGTCGACGCCCACGGGGCCGCCCTCGCAGCGGCGGATCGCGTCGAGCGGGGGCAGCCCGGCCTCGTAGGACTCGCGCAGCTTGAGGATCAGCGGCACACCGGCGTTGACGCCCGCCAGGCCCGCGTCCTGGCGCTCCAGGTAGGACGCCCCGTCGCCGGTTAGGGAAGCCCACAGGTAGCCGAGGACGACACCGTCCCGGACGACCGTCAGATAGCGGACCGGGCCACGAGCTTCGGACGCGTAGGACGGCGGTACCGAGAGGGTCAGCGGCCCCCAGCCCTTCGCCCGGTCCACCGGGGTGCCGTCGGGGAACTCGCCGTCCTGGACGAGCGGACCGGCCGGTGGCGGCAGGTCCGGGTTCGCCAGCAGATCGACCTCGGCGAGCGCGGCGGCCTCCCGCTCGGTGGTGCCCGCCGGGATCGCTCCGGCCTCGGGGTCCTCGGGGGCGCCGATCCAGCGGCGGACGGCGTCCCTGGCCGGGACGCCCCGCTCGTGCGCCTCGTCGAGACGCGCGTCCCAGACCATGGGGGCGCGGAACGCCCGCTCCAGGGCCTCGGCGCGCCGGACGAAGCCCGCGGCGTGGTCGGTGACGGCCGCCCACAGGTAACCGATCGGCTCGCCGCCGAGGACGACCGGAAGATAGATGACCGGCTTCCTGGTCGCCGAGTCGTAGCCGCGCTGGGGAGCGCTCTCGGAGAAGGGGATGTCGGCGTTCTCCGGCGCCGCCGGAAGACCGGGGGACGCCGGGACGCCGGAACCGTGCTGACCGTTGGCGTTCATGATGTCCTCAGGATCCGGACGAATGCGGAGTCGGTGTCGAAAGGGCGCACGCCGTCCGGGTACACATGGCCCCGCCGCGGATCGTGCGCCGGGCGGCTGCGGGCCTGCCCCGGACCACCGGCCCGCTGTGTCCGACCGCGCCCGGCCACGACCGTGGGTCGCCTGTGACCTGAACGAGGCCCTGCCTCATCCGCTGGACGAACCCGCTTCGCGGCGCGTGGGGCTCCTGCCGTGGGACGTGAGAACCTGCGGAGGGCTGGGTCATCGCTGGTGATCCTCCTGTCCCTGAAAGTCTATTGCGCTGCAGGTCACCGGGGTCTGGCTCCGGGTTTGGCGAGCCTGGCCCGGTGCGCGGCGGACACTGGTCACTGAGCGGCGAGGTCCCGCAGGACGGCCAGGCCGGGGGCCTCGGAGACCGGCGTGCCCGCCGGAACGCCGCCGCCCCGCTCGTCCTCCGGCGTGCCGATCGCCCGCTCCAGCGCCTCCAGTGGAGTCAGCCCCGACTCCCGGGCCGCGCGCAGCGCCCGCCGCCAGGGGACCGCCGAGTCGAACCCGGCGTCGCCCGCCGCCCGCCGGATGACGTAGGACGCCGCGTCACCGGCAGCGGACGCCCACAGGTAGCCGAGCACCACACCGCCCTTGCTGACGGGGACGTAACGGACCGCGCCCTCCGCCGTCATCGGATAGTCGCCGGGGCCGGGCCCCGCCGGTACCGGCGGACGCTCCCCGCGCCGCACGGCGGACGACCGGCTCCGGCGCCGCCGCTCATCGAGCGGACCGGCATGACCCGGATTGGCGATCTCGCGCAGTTCCGCGAGACCGGCGGCCTCCCGTTCGCCCGCGCCGTCGTCGAGCCGCCCCGGACCGTCCTCCTCCGGCGCGCCCGCCCACTGCCGCAGCGCCTCCAGCGGGCGCAGCCCCCGCGCCTTCGCCGCCCGCAGCCGCCCGTCCCACACCCGGTAGGCGCGCAGGCTCTCGTCCTTCTTCGCCAGCCGCCGCAGGCAGCTCGCGGCGTCGTCGGTCACCGACGCCCACAGGTAACCGACCGTCTCCCCGCGCAGCGTGATCGGGTAATACCGGACGGGCTGGTCGGTATCGCGGGCATAGGAGCCGGCCGAGGCTCCGCGATCTGTCATGGCTTCCATCATATCCACAGCGGGTCAGTCGCCCGGAGGAATGGCTCGGGCGTAAAGGTGAAGTGCGGTACCGAACTGCCGGACGTCGGTGATCTCATAAGTGAGGAATCGCGCCAGCACGAGTTCACGCTGTGTCGGATAAACACTTTCGGTGCCCATCCACAGCGCGCGAATCCCGGCCGGCACCTCCAGATGGAGGTAGACGGGCGGCCGCATTCCGTTGAGCTCGGGCGGGACGCGGCCGAGCGCGGCCGAGGTGAAGCCCGGCTCCGTCCAGCGCGCCCCGAGCAGGCCGTCCGGGTTGTCCGGGTCGAAGCCCGGCAGGAAGTTCACGTCCTGGAGCCCCCGCTGCACCTCGATCGGCTCGGGAAGCGGCTGGTCCAGGGCGGCGTCCATGAGCCGTACCCGCTCCGCGAACTCCTCGGGCGTCGGCCAGTGCCCGAACGACGCCGTGATCAACCCTCGGTCGCCGGCCCCCTCCCGGACGTGGTAGTCGAGCGCGGCCCCCGGGTCGGCGTCGTCCATGATCTCGGTGATCAGCCGCTCCTGGTCGGGGGTCAGATCGTCCCGTCCGATGGCGTCGTAGATGTCGTCGAGGGTCGGAACGCGCCCGCCGGTCAGCTCATAGAGCGACCAGCCGGGGTACACGCTGTCATGCCATTCGGCGAGACGCTGCCGCACCTGCGCCATGTCAAGGGTGCCGTCCGGGCGCAGGAGATCGTTGTAAGGCCAGGAATGGCGGGTGTATTCCAGGATCGCCCGCCGCTGCTCGGGCGGAAGATCATGGAAGACCCGGCCGAGATGGTTCTCCCCGTAATTCGAGCCCTCGCCGTTGGTGGCGAAGCGCCGGAACCCGTCGCGGACCTCGCCCGGCAGCGGATCGGCGTCCGGATCGGGACCGCGCGGCGCCGCGTGCCCGGCACCGGCTCGCGGCGCGTCCGGGTCGTCCCGGGTGCTTTCGTGGCCGGGCGCGTACCCGTCCTGCCCGGCGGGGGTCCTGGTGCCGTCCGGGTGGTACGTGTGCCAGGTGCCGTCCGGCGGGATCGTCGGCCGCTCCCGCCCGTCCGGCCCGGGGCGGCCGGACGAGGCGTACACGTTGCCGTCGCCGTCGGACCAGGCACGCCCGGTCGGCGCCGTGACCGGAACGCCGAGCCGCTGGGAGAGTTGCGCCGCGAAATCGCCCTCACCGGTGCGGCACGACAGCAGCAGCACCTCCCGCCCGTCCCACGTCGGGTCGTGGCGGACCAGCTCGGCGACGTCGTCGACGCTCAGCGGCCGCCCGCCGGCGAGCAGGCCGTCCGGCCCGCCGTGCGCGTCGAGGATGAACCGGTGCGGATCGGCCGGAACGCGCCGCGCCAGGTCCCGCATCGGCGCGTCGTCCTCGCCGTACAGCGACATCCCGCCGGGCGTGCGCTCGCTGAGGCGGTACAGGTCGTGCAGGTGCTCGGGAAGACCGGCGGGCACGCCGTGCGCCAGTGCCCCGCCGTCATGCCCATGGTCGGGACGGGGCGTCCCGGACGTCTGGTGGGGCGCCTCGAAGAACGGGCCGCTCCTCCGATGCGTGGTACCACCGGGGGCGTTCGTGCCGGGCGCGTTGGTGTGCGGCGCCCCCGCCCCGCCCGGCGGAGTGGGACCGGGATGGAGCGGCGCGCTCCACGCCCCGTGCGGCGTCGTGGCGAGACCAGCGCCGCCGGGCCGAGGCGCTCCGGAGGGACCGTCCGCGACCGGCGCGCCGTGCGGAGGGGCCGCCGGGTCGTGGGCGAGGTGCGTCGGTGGCGCTCCAGGGGCGGACGGCGTCGTCTCGGGGCGAACGGGCCCGGTGGTGAACGGCACGTTGGGCGCCGCGCCGGGGCTTGGGGCGGCAGGCGTATGAGGACGTGTGCCCGGCGCGTCCGGCGTGGCCCCTGGATGGTGCGGCGCGGTACCCGCGCCTGGCGGCGTCGCATACGGATTGTGGGGCACGGGACCCGCGCCGTGCGGAGTCGGAGGGTTGAACGCGGGGTGATGTGGTGCGGCGCCGGGGTCGGAGGTCCCTCCGGCGGGATGGTGGGGGGTCGAGGGCGGCCGGTGCGGCGGCGTCCCTGCCCCGGGCGACGTCGCGTACGGGTTGTGCGGGACGGGCCCTGAGTCGTGCGGGGTCGCTGGAGGGTTGGACGCCGGGTGATGCGGAGCCGCACCCGGCACATGCGGTGCCGTTTCCGTACCTGGGGCTCCGGCCAAGGGCACGTGAGGCCCAGGGCCCGCACCGGGTGCGCCGCTGGCCGGAGTGTGGGGCGCGACCCCAGGTACATGAGGCGGCGTGTGCGGGGTGGGGCTGTTGGTCGCGGGTACGTGGTGCGCACTTGGAGCACCGGGCATGGGTGCGTGCGAGGCACCACCCGGCACGCCCGCTGAAGGCGTGTGAGGCGCGGCACTTGGGGAGGACGCGCCGGTCGCGGGTGCATGGGGTGCCGGGGTGGGGTTCGGGGGGTTGGGCGCGGTTCCGTGGGGCGTGTTTGGGGCGCCAGATGTGGGCGTGTGCGAGGGGCTGCCCGGCACGCCCGCCGCAGGTGTGTGGGCTGCGGTGCCGGGGTTTGGGGCTCCGGTCGTATGGGGAGTGGTGCTCGGGGATGGCGTGCCGGTGGTGGGTGCGTGGGGTGCTGGGCCGACGCCGGGCGCGGGTGTGTTCGGGGTGCTGTTTGGTGGGCTTGTGGTGGGTGTGTGGGGTGCGGGGCCGGGGCTTGGGGCTCCGGTCGTCGGTGTGTGGGGCGCGGTCGCCGGTGAGGGGGTGCCAGGGATGCCTGGGGCTGGGGCTCCGGCTATGGGGTTCGGAGCCGGGGCTGTCGGCGTGGCGTAGGGGTTGTTGGGGACCGGGCCCGTGCCGTGGGGCGTTGCCGGTGACGTGTAAGCGGGGTGTGGGGATGGGCCTGCGTGTGAGGTCGTCCCCGCGCCTGTACCCGGAGTGCCAGGAGAGCCGGGCGGGAGGACGGTGGCGTGGATGTCCCAGGTCGCGCGTCCGAGACTGTCGAAGCCCGTTTGCACGACATTGGTGATCTGGTACCGGGTTCCGCGTGGCAGGACCAGTTCCCGCTGGTCCGGGTAAATGCTGTTGGTCCCCATCCAGACGCCGTGCGCGCCTTCCGGGAGGTTGATGCGAATGCGGTACTCGAACGGGTTGTTGTCGACGACGGCCGGGTTCTCGCCGAGGGACGTCGACATGTAGCCCGGTTCCGTCTGCGTGGTGCCGACCAGCCAGGACGGATCCCGTCCGGCGAGCGCGCCGCCGTCGAGGGCGCGCAGGAAGTCGATGTCGTGCAACCCGCGCGTGGCCTGGACGGCCTCCGGGAGCGGCTGGCCCAGAGCCCGGTCCAGCTCGCCGATCCGGCGGTTGAAGGCCTCGACGGTCGGCTGCTCGCCGAAGTAGCCGCGCAGGAAACGCCGGTGCCTCGCGGCGCTCACCATCTCGCTGAGCCGGCGCCCCGGGTCGGGGGAGTGCAGCACCTGGTTCACGATGTCGCGCTGATGCGGCTGGAGGTCCGGCCGCGCCGCCATGCGTTCCACGTCCGCGAGGCTCGGGACCTTCTTGTCGTTGAGCTGCACCATGTGCCAAAGGCGCGAGTGCTCGTCCGTCAGGTGCTGCAGGTTACCCGCGAGGTCCGCGCCCGGACGCAGATACAGGTTGGGCATTGACTGCCGCGTGTACCACCTGAGCGCGTTCTGCAGTTCCGGGGGCAGGTTGTTGTAGACGTGAGCCAGATGGTTCTCGCCGTACGCGGCCCCATCTGAGTCGGTGTCAAAACGGCGCACACCGTCCGGGTCCACATGGCCTGGACGCGGATCGTGCGCCGGGAGGCTCTGCCCGGCCGCCGGGTGGACGGGGGTGGGCACCGGACCGCCTGCCGGCGGAACGGGTGCCGGATCGTGCGTCGCCCAGCCGCTCGACCCGATCCGCCCGTTCCCATCGATCCCGATGTGCCCGGTCGGTGCGATGACGCGGACGCCGAGCTCCTGCGCGAGCCGGGCCGGGACGTCACCTTGACCGATGCGGTCGGAGAGCATCAGGACGTCACGGCCGTCCCAGCCGGGGTCGTTGCGGACGAGGTCGGCGACCTCGCTGACGCTCAGCCGGCGGCCGTTCACGATCAGGCCGCCGTGATCCCCGTTCCCGCTGACCATGAACCGGCGGGGGTCGGGGGCGATGTGGCGGGCGCCACCCCGCCGAGGGTCGCCGGGATCGAGGAAGGTACGCCCCGAGGGAGTCTCCTGGCTGCCGCGCCAGACCTCGTGCAGGGGGCCTGGCAGATTTGGCGGCACGTCCCCGCGCGGCATCGCCGACCCGTCGTCGCCCGACCGGTCACGGGCCGTTTCGGGATCGCCCTCACCACGGGGCCGGTCGTCGTCCCGTGGCCGAGCGTCCCGGTCGCTCTCCTCGAGCGTGCGCGGCCGTTCTTCGTCAGGCGTGCGCGGTCGCCCGTCGTCGGGCGTGCGGGGCTGGTCCTCGCCGGGGGTGTGCGTCCGCTGGTCTTCCGGCTTTCGCGGTTGCCCGTCGTCCTGTGCGCGCGGGGTTTCCTCGCCCGGTGTGCGGGGGCGGTCGTCGGACGTGGGGGTGCCCGAGTCGTCCGTTGCCGCCGGGTCAGGCGCGGGGTTCTCCGGCTCACCGGGACGCGGCTGCTGGTCGGCGTGGTCCGGTGCGCCTTCGTCATCCGCCGTCCGTGTCGGGTCGGCGGTGTCCGGTGTGGGATCCGCAGGCGTGCCCGGGTCCTCCCCGAAGTGGCCGGGCTCGTTGGTGGGTTGGACGCCGTTCGGGTCGGGCGGTGTGTTCGGCTGCTCGGGCGAGGGCTCGGGCCGGGCGTCCGTGCGCTCGCCTGGGGTACGCGTCCCGTCCGACGGGATGTTCTCTCGGGACGCCAGGTCGGGCGGTTTCGGTGCCGTGCTCGTACCCTCCGGTGGCCTGCGTGTCGTGCCGGAGGACGGGGTGGCGCCCGGGTGCGGGACGGCCCCGGAAGGTCCGCCCGACGGGCCCATCGGCAGCGGGACGGGCGCGACGATCCCCGGCTGGGCGCCTGCGGCCTCGGGCTCCGGGTGGGCCAAGGCATCCGGGGCGTCGGCGGCCGTGCCGTCCGCGTGTCGGCTGTTCGAGGACTCGCCGCCGGTCGTGATGGTGGTCCCGCCGCCGCGTCCGCTGGAGGTGGGGCCCGAGTTGGGGGTGGCCCCGGCACCCGAACTCGGCGTGGAACCGGAGCCGGGAGTCGTGGGGCCGCCCGGTGTGGGGCCGCTCGTGCCGGACGGGCCGCCGCGTCCGCCGCCCGATGGGCTCGGTGTGGAGCCGCCGGACGAGGCGGCGGAGACCGGAGCGCCTCCGGTGGGGGACGCGCCGCTCGCAGGAGGGCCGCCGCCCATGAGCGCGCCGCCTGTGGGGGCCGCGCCGGACGAACCCGGGGAGGCCGGAGCGCCTCCGGCGAGAGGCGCGCCACCTGCAGAAGCGGCACCGCCCATGAGCGCGCCGCCGATGAGGGATGCCCCGCTGGACGGGGCGCCGCTCGACGGCGTGGAAGCGGGTGTGCCGCCGTCGGAACCGGGGGTCACGGAAGGCGCGCCGCCGTAGGCCGACAGGTCGCCGCCGAGGCTGCCGCCGGGCGGCGTCGAGGAGCCATCGGGGGTCGCGGAGGCCAGGGACGGGCCGTGATTCGTCCCGCCCCCGTCGCCGAGGAGGGCCGCGATGCGGTTCACGCCGCCGTCCGAACCGCCGCCGTGGTTCATCGGGGCGGACTCGCCTCCGCCGCGGGCGCCGCCCCCGCTGTGCGAACCGCCGCCCGCGCCGCCGGAGGACCCGCCCCCGCCGTGAGTGCCGCCTTCGCTGCCGCCGTGTGAACCGCCTGAGTCGCCGCCGGTCGTGTAGGTACCGCCCTCTCCGCTGCCGCTGTGCGCACCGCCCGCACCGCCGCCTTCTCCGCTGCCGCCGCCATGCGAGCCGCCGGGCTCGCCGCCGCTCGCGGGGGTGCTTCCGCCTCCGCCGGAGGACGGACCGCCGCCGTCCGACACCGGGGTGATCGTCGGGCTTGCCGGAGCCGGGTCGCCGGTGGACGGCGGAGGCGCACCGGGATCGCCGCCCGGGTGCGGGGCACCGAACTCCTGAAGGCCGCCCTTGCCGCCGCCGACGGCGCCGCCGAACGCGCCGGACGTGGCGCCCTTGGCGATGGCGTCCCAGGTCAGCGGGTCGCCGTGGATCGCGGCGGTCGCGACCGTGCTGCCCGCGCCGCCGATCGCCTCGGACGTGCCCTCGCGGGCCATGCCCTTGAGCAGGCTGCCGAGCGCGGTGTCCGCCGGGCCGCCGACCCCGGGAATCTTGCCGAGACCGTGGCCCACGCCGCCGGAGAAGGCGCCGCCGAGCGCGCCGTCGAAGGTCGCCGCGCCGGTCTTCGTCCAGTCGACGCCGTCGCGGTTGCCCTGCGCGATCTGGACGCTCTGGACGACCAGGTCGAGCCCGCCGCCCTGCAACGCCCCGAAGGCCGCACCGCGCAGGACCGAGCCCATGAAGCGCCGGCCGAGCCTCTCCACCAGGCTCCTGAAAATCATCCGGGCGGTGACCTGCGCGCTCGCCTCCACGGCCGGGATGCCCGCCGTCGACGCGCCGAAGGTCGCGAACGCCGCCGCGATCAGCCAGGCGATCTCGACCGCCGTCACGATCAGCAGGGCGATGAACATGAGCTTGGCGTACTCGATGTCGAGCGCGCCGCCGTCGAGGGTCTCCGCGAGCTCCCCGCACGCCTCGGCGAGCTTGGGCAGCATCCTTGGGTCGGCGTCGATCCATTTGTCGATGTTCTGCCGGAACCTGTCGGCGGCGCCGCTGTCCAGGACGCCGAGGACGTCCGCCGCGTTGCCGCGCAGGTCGCCGATCAGCTCGTTGACGCCGGTGCCCGCGTCCCGCCACGCGTCGGCGCAGCGGCGCATCGCCGTCTCGTCGCCCTCGGGCCAGTCGGAACCGACGATCCACGACAGCCATTTGACGGAGTCCGGTATTTCGAGACCCACAGATCAGCTCACTTCGGCCTGGAGGCGTCTTCGGCCGCCTTGTAGGTCCGGGCCATCTGCTCCACGCCCGACTTGATGCCGTCCAATCCCTTGGAGAGCTGGGGGAACATCTTCCGGACGTCGTCGCACGGCCCCTTGTAGCCCTCTTCGAACTTCTTGCCGGTCGCGTCCCGGCCCCAGCAGGCGCCCTCGGCGGCGAGCGCGGCGTCCAGCCGCGTGAGGATCCCGTCGAGCGCGGCGGCGCGGTCGTGAAAGCCCTCGCCGGCGCGTTTGAGGGCCTCGGTGTCGACCTCCAGGTACTCCGCCGTCATCGCGGCGGGATTCCGAGCCGCGCGCGGACGGCGTCGAGGTCGTCCGGCCGCTCGGGCAGCAGCTTGTCGATGTCGAAGCCCGCCTCGGCGGCGCCCTCCGGCACCATGCCCTCCATCGCGGTGCGCATCTGCTCGGCGACCTGCCCCGACGCGTCCTTGCACGCCGTCATGATCGCCTCGGCGAGCTCCGCGGAACTGATCTTGCGGTACAGCCGGGGGTCGATGTTCAGGCTCGTCAGCCGTCCCTGCCGGTCGACCGTCACCTTGACCATGCCGTCGGCGGCCTCGGCCGCCGCCTCGATCGTCTCGAGCCGGGCCTGCATCTCCTGGATCTGCTTGCGCGTCTCCTGGTAGGTCTTCATGAGGTCGTCGATATGCGCCTGCCATTCAGCGCGCACAGGGAACCCCTCTGTTCGTCGGGAGCCGGACACGCCCGTGACCGCACTCGATCACGAGCGAGGGATTGATTGTTTACATGATGTTCACTCTTCTTTGCAACCTTTCTCGTACTGCTCGTGGTAGGTGGCTTTGCTTGCTTAAGTGTGGAACACTGCGGGAGGTCTGGAACGGTCCTGTCCGCAGGGGGCGGCGAACGGCGGAAAGGGCGGGGCGCCGCGCGGAAGACGAACATCTGTGATTCCTGCGCGCGGCTGACAACACGCGAATCTCGACGCGTGGACGTCGGCCCGAAGGTGGATTCCCCAGTGCGACGCGTTTCCCTGAACGCGTCCGGGTCGCGTCGCCACCGACCCCGGCGGCTGCTGGGTCGTGGAGACCGACGGCGGCGAGATCGCCGGCCTCGCGGTCGCGCAGAACCGGGGCACCGTCCGGTACCTGGCCGTCTTCGGCTTCCTGCCGGACCCAGGGCAAGGGGGTCGGCCGCAGGCTCATCGACGCGGCCCTGGCCCCACGCGGGCGAGCTCGTCCACCTGATCTCCTCCAGCCCGCGAAAACCATGTCGGTGGCTTCGGCCGTGGACGAGCCCCCACAGGGGCGGCCCGGAGGGAAGTCGTCGCTCACCCGACCGGGGCGGTGCGCCGTGACGCGGACGGGCGGTCGCCCGCCCGTCCGCGTCACGCCGCCGGTCAGTTCGTGAACAGCATCGTGTTGGTGACCTCCACGCCGAGCTCCCCGGCGGTGGAGAACACCGAGCCGGTGCGTCCGCCGGTCGGGCCGCCGTGGGACCAGTAGGACTGCGCCCACACGACGTTCGAGCCGCGCGTCCACGTCCGCGTCCAGTACGCCGGGTTCGCGCGCGGCTGCGGGAGCCGGCTCGCCTCGGACGGCGTCAGCAGCTTCGGCCAGCCGCTCAGGTTCGTGACGTTGCTGACGCCGTTCGCCGCGGACGGACCGCTGAACTTGGCGATCGAGATGACCGTCATGATCTGCTTGGACGGGTTGGCGTACACCGCCGACGACATGGTCCCGACGCACGGGTACGTGCGCAGCGTCGACAGCAGCTTGGGGTTGGCGCGGGTGATGCACGACTCCGTGCGCGTCCCGGCCCGCGTGAACGTGTTGCCCCGCGCCGTCTCGATGGTCGGCGAGAGCAGGCTCGCGGGGTCGGACGTCGTCCTGCGCGTCGTCGTCGGCAACGGGTTCGTCGTCGTCGCGGTCGGCGGCGTGTACGCGGGCCGCGAGTACGACGGGAGCACGACGGGATCGTTCCCCGAGTCGTCGTCGCGGAGCACGATGAAGCCGATCACGCCCACCACGGCCATCACGACGACCACGCCGATGATGAGCAGCGGCACGAACACGCCGCCGCCGCCACGGCGCGGCGGCGGGAAGCCGGGGCCGCCGGGCATCGGCGGCATGCCCATCGGTGGCGCGCCCATCGGCGGCGCGGGGGGCGGTGCGGGTGGCACGGCCGGCGGCGGCGGGAAACCCGGCTGGCCGGGGGGTTGTCCGGGCCATTGGGGTGGGTTCATGGTCGCTCCGGGCTTTCATCAGTGCGGGGTGCCGGTCAAGTCCGGCAAGATTAGCGGGCGCCTCGGACGTTTTCAGGGCATAGTGCCTGCTCGCCTCCCTGCTTACGACGCAAAGCCCACAGGGGAAGCGCCTCCCGCGCCCTGAGAGATGGCTCACTCGTCCATGGGCGGTGCGTCCGATGATGTTGGTCTCGTAGGCTTGCCGGGGAGAGGGGAGGCAGGTGTCCGACTCCAGCTGGCAGCACGCCGTCCTGCGCGACATCGGCGTTTCGCAACGGGGACTCCAGGCACCCGACGCGGCGTCGCCCGGCCCGGTACAGGACGTCTGGTCCGCCGAACCGCCGCCCCGTCCCGCTCCTGAACGGCCCGCGGC
This sequence comes from Actinomadura roseirufa, assembly GCF_900659635.1. Taxonomy (GTDB): domain Bacteria; phylum Actinomycetota; class Actinomycetes; order Streptosporangiales; family Streptosporangiaceae; genus Spirillospora; species Spirillospora roseirufa. The sequence continues at coordinate 62,673 of NZ_CAACVB010000011.1, forward strand.
CGAAGCGTCCGCGACCTCTGTCTCGGACACGCCCCCGTCCCCCGCCATCGCACAGAACGCCGAGCCCTCGCCGGACAGCGCCCGCCCGCCCGCGCCGCCCGCCGAGCCGCCGACCGTCCCCCGGCAGGACGTGCCGCAGGACCGAGGAGACCACCAGCAACCCGCGCAAGCGGGTAACGCGCCGGACCCCGCAACTCAGCAGACCCTAGGGATAGGTGAAGGCAGGGCCCCATTCCAGTGGGCCGGCCAGCTACAGGACGCCGCGCCTGGCCCCGCCCCCGAGCAAGACCCCATGGAGGAGGAGACTCCGACTCGGCGGATCAGCGCCCGAGCGAGCGCAGCGCAACCAAGCCCTGCGCAGGAGTGGGAAAGCCGGCAAGTCGCCGGAGCTCAGCAAGCGTCCCCGCATGACCCGGCAACCCAACAGCCCGCCGCGCAGGATGCGGTAAGTCCGCAGGCAGGCGGGCAGGAGCACGCCGGGCAGCAGGTGCCTGTACGGGACGCGGCAGTTTGGCCGTCCGCCGCGCCGGAGCCGGTGGCTCAGGAGAGCGCGGGGCGGGACGGTGCTCCGTCGCAGTGGGCTGGTCCGCGGCACGACCCTGTACCCCAGCAAATTGCCGTGCCGGACCCGGCTGCCCGGCAAGCTCCAGCGGAGGACGCCGCAGCTCGGCAGACCGACGCCCGTGTGCCGGCGGCGCGGCAAAGCTCCGCGCAGGATGCAAGTGATCGGCACATTGCCGGAGCTCAGCAGGTATCGCCTCAGGAGCCTGCCGGACACGAAGCGGTAACCCGGCAGGATGCCGGGCACGCCGCCGCCGGTCCCCCGTGGACCGACCCGCGACAGGAGGCTGCCGCTCAGCAGGTTGCCGCTCCGGACCCGGGCGCGGAAGACGCGGTAACACCGCAGCCAGCCGAGCAGACGGTGCACTCGCCCGCGAGTCAGAGGCAGGACGCGGCAGGTTGGCAGTCCGACGCTCAGTCCGCAGAGCAGCATGGCTCCGCGCCGGATTGGTACGGCGACCAGGTTGCCGGGTACGAGTGGTCGGCCCAGCAAGGGGCGGCGCAGGTTTCGGCGGCTCAGCAACCCGCCGCGCAGGACGCGATGGCGCAACCCGGTAACGGGCAGGATGCTTCACCCCCGCCGCAGCAAGTTGCCCCACCGAATCCAGGAACGCCGCAAACCTCGACAGAGGACGCGGTAGCGCGGCAAGTAGCCGAGCCGGAGCAGACAGGACGGCAGACGGCCGCCTGGGAGTCCGCCGTGCCGGACCCGGTGCCTCAGCCAGTGCCGGAGCAAGCTTGGACCGACCGAGACCGCGCCCCGTCCGACTGGTCCGGGCCACCGCAGGATGCGGGCGCTGGAGAGGCTGCCGGTCGTGAGCGTGCCGTGCCTGATTGGGCGGGTTCGTCGCCGCAGGGTGCGGTGGGTGAGCAGGCTGCCGGTCCTGAGCGTCCTGCGGTCGAGTGGGCCGGCCCGCCGCAGGATGCCTCGGGTCAGCAGGTGGCCGGGCAGGATGCGGTGGCTGGGCAGGCCGCGGGTCGTGAGCGTCCTGTGGCTGAGTGGGCTGCGCCGTCGCCGCAGGGTGTGGTGGGTGAGCAGGTGGCTGGTCAGGCTGCCGGTCCTGAGCGTCCTGGGGTCGAGTGGGCTGGGCCGCCGCAGGATGCTTCGGGTCAGCAGGTGGCTGGGCAGGATTCGGGGGCTGGTCAGGCTGCCGGTCGTGAGCCTGCAGGGGTCGAGTGGGCTGGGCCGCCGCAGGATGCTTCGGGTCAGCAGTTCGCTGGGCAGGACGCGGAGTCTGGAGAGGCTGCCGGTCGTGAGCGTGCTGTGGCTGATTGGGCGGATTCGTCGCCGCAGGGTGTGGTGGGTGAGCAGGTGGCTGGTCAGGCTGCCGGTCCTGAGCGTCCTGCGGTCGAATGGGCGGGCCCGCCGCAGGGTGCTTCGGGTCAGCGGGTGGCCGGGCAGGATGCGGTGGGTGAGCAGGCTGCTGGTCGTGAGGGTGTTGGGGGCGAGTGGGCCGGGGCGTCGCAGGATTCCTTGGGGCAGCAGGTTGTTGGGCGGGAGGCGGTTGCTGGGGCGGAGTGGGGCGGGCGGGACGGTGTTGCGGCTCAGGGGGCGGGGCAGCGGGCTGGTGTTGGGCAGCAAGGGTGGGGCGATCAGCAGGGCGCCGTACCGGACGTGGGGGGCGAGGCGGAGCAGGGCGCGGAGCAGGTGGTGAATCCGCTGGTCACGTCCGACTTCGACTGGGAGGCGGCGGTCAATCCGGTGCTCGGGTCGGTGCAGCAGGCCGAGAGGCCGCGGACGGACGGTGCCGGGCCGCGGCAGGACGGGCCGGTGCCGCCCGCGCCCGCCGCGCCCCCGGGGCAGCCGCCGGCGGTCCCGGCCGACGACCTCGTCCGCAAGAACCAGCACGGCGATCCGCTGGCGCGGCGCGTGGGGCGCGGGGTGCGCAAGGCCGTCGGCGGTGGCGGGCGGGAGGCCAGGGAGATGGCCGCGTTCGCCGACCTGATGCAGCGGCCGGTACCGAGCGCGCGGCGGATCGCCATCGCGAGCGTGCGCGGCGGGGCGGGGAAGACGACGATGGCGGCGCTGGTGGCGACGGAGCTCGCCCGGCACCGCGCCGACCGGGTGCTGGCCGCCGACGCCGACGCCGAACTGGGCTCGCTGCCGCTGCGGCTCGGCCTGCGCGCGGACCTGTCGCTGTTCGAGCTGGTCGCGCGGCGTCCGCCCACGTTCGAGGAGGCGGCGCGGTTCCTGCCGCGGACCGCCGACGGGTTGTTCGTGCTGTCGTCCACCCGGGGCGGGCGCATCGCGGGCGAGTTCACGTTGGAGACGTTCCAGACGGCGCTCGGGCTGGTCGGCCGGTACGTGGCGGCCATGGTCGTGGACTGCGGCGCGGGGATCCTCACCGAGCTGAACCGCGGTGTCATCGCCGAGTCGCACGGGCTGGTGCTGGTGACGCCCGGCACGGTGGACGGGGCGTTGAGCGCGCGCGGGGCGCTGGAGTGGTTCGCGGCGAACGACCAGCGTGCGCTGCTGTCCCGGACGGTCATCGCGATGGTGTCGCACGCCCCGCAGGTCGGCGCCGACCTGGACCGCGCGATGCAGATGCTGACGGCGTGGGGCCTGCCGGTCGTGCCGGTGCCCTACGACCGGCACCTCGCGACGGGCGGCTCGGTGAACGTGCCGAAGGTCTCGGCGTCGGCGCGGAGCGCGGTGACCCGTGTCGTGCACGAGGTGTTCTCCCGCTCGCTGAACGCCGGGGCGGGGTCATGAGCGTCGACCTGGTCGCGCTGGTGCGGCGGCGGCCCGACGTGCACGCCGTCGCGGACGGCATGATCGCGATGGGCGAGCCGCTGCGGCTGGCCGGCGGGGAGGGGGAGCCGGCGGCGACGCGGCTCTACGACGCCGACGGGCGGCTGCTCGTCTCCATCGAGGACCCGGTGCCGGTGTCGGTGCCGGGAGAGATCGGGCGGCTGCTCGGCGCGGAGTTCGCGGCGCGGATCACGGCCCCGGTGTGGTGGGTGGACGTGCGCGCGGTCGCCGACCTGCCCGAATCGCTGCGGGTGGCCCGGATGTTCGCCGACTCGCTCGTCCACTGGCGGGGCGGGGCGGTCTACCCCGACGGCGCGAGCGACCCCCCGCCACAGAGCTGGAAGGCCACCGGCCAGACGGCGAACAGCGGAGTCGCCTGAGCTGGCCGGGCGCGGCGGTCAGGGCCAGTCGCGGGTCAGGTCCAGGTTCCAGGGGACGAGGTTCCAGGGGCTGCGGGGGTCCGTGGAGAGTTGCACGGTGAGGCGTTCGTACTCGGCCTGGGCCTTGCCGCCGCCGCCGGACCAGAGCAGGCGGCCCTGGAGGTAGCAGGTCGCCATGTCCGTCCAGGACGTGTAGCGGCGCTGGATGTCGAGGGCGAGCGGGAGCATCCGCTCCCAGCAGTACTCCTCGGTGAGCCAGCCGACCATGTGGCCCCAGCGGTACAGCATGAGGGCGCGGCCGTAGTCCCAGATGAGGAAGCGGCCGATGTTGGCGCGCAGCGCCGGGTCGGCGAGGGTCTTCAGGCGGTGCAGCTCCTCGCCGGCGTGGTCGCGGTCGTTGAACAGCCGGTTGAGGAACTGGGCGAGCTCGGCGCCCTGCTCGCTGGCGTCGGCGCCGGGCTCGTCGCGCAGCAGGGGCGGGACGAGCCGGGCGTAGTCGGCGCCCTGGTCGCCGTAGCGGACGCGGACCAGCTCGATGAGCCGTTCCACGAACGGGGGTTCGAGGGAGTCGCGGGCGATGAGGCCGTCGACCTCGCGCAGCAGCGCCGCGTACTCCTCCTGTTCGGCGGGGCCGCGGGCGGCGAGGTCGGCGTCCTGGCTGAAGTCGGCGCGGTGCCCGTCCTGGACGAGCCAGTTCAGGGCGCCGAGGAGCTGTTCGAGGTCGTAGGCGCCCCAGGGTTCCTGGAGCAGCTCGTGCGCGGTGCGGCGGTCGGCGGCCGCGGCGTCGGCGCCGTCGGCGGCGCCGAGCCGGTCCAGGCGGAAGCCGTTGATGGCGCCGTAGGGGGCGCCCGCGCCGATGATCCAGCGCTGTACCGGGGTCAGCTCGTCGCCGCGGGCGAGGACGGCGGGCAGGTCCGGGGCGGAGATCAGCTGCCACAGCCGTTCGTGGAACTCCTCGGCCTGGCGGCGTTCGCTGTCGAAGAACCCGGCGAGCTGTTTGCGCAGCGCGGGGTGCCGGACGTACAGGCGGCGGAAGTAGCGGCCGTTCTTCCACACGAGGTGCTCGGGCCGCAGGTCGCCGAAGGGGACCCTGGCGCGGCGGTGGACCATCGCCCGTTCGGCGAACCGCAGTTCCAGCTCGGGCCACAGGGTGGGCAGGGACGTGAACCGCAGCAGGAGGACGAACCCGAGGACGAGTGCCAGCAAGGTCGCGCCGGGCGCGAGGATCCAGCGCGCCTCGTCCTGGAGGCCGGTGAGCGACAGGACGGCGCCCGCGAGGAGCAGGACGACCCCGGCGGTGCCGAGGGACAGGAACCAGCCCGTCGTCAGGACCAGGGACCCTTCGATCCGGAGAACGGCGGCGTCGCCGTCGAACTCGAACGACCCCTCGGCGAGGGTCCCCTCGACGGCCCGCTCGAGCGCGCCGAGCTGTCCGTCCTGATTCATGGGGAGGACCGTACCTTATCCCTTACGGGTAGATCAGCGGCATGGTGCGGCGTATGCGGTGTAAGGCCGCTTTGGGGTGGGGCGGGCGGATCGGGGGAGACGGGGCGGGACGTCAGGCCGGCTGAAGGTGACGCATCAGCAGGCTGTGCCGCTGCCAGCCGTCGGCGGAGCGGCCGTCGCCGAGCGGGAACAGCGTCATCGGGGCGCGGGGCGGGCCGACCTGCCGGCCGGGGATGCCGTCCGGCCCGGTGACGGTGCCCGCGACGGCGAGTGCGACGGGCGCGGGCGCGCCGGTCCAGCGCGGCTCGGTGGTGAGGTCGGCGCGGCCCGGGGTGAGCTGCACGAACAGCGACGCGACGGGCTGGTCGGCGGCGAGCGCGCCGACCAGCGACGGCAGGTGCCGCAGCGGCGGCGGGTCCTCGGGCGCGTACCCGACGGTGACGGTGGTGACCTCGGCGGCGGCGCCGCCGGTGACGGTGAAGTCGCAGATGGCCTGGGCGGCCCGGGGGCCGTCGCCGGCGACGATGATCCGGGCGGCGGTACGGGCCAGCGCGTAGGCGGTGAGCCGGTCGCCGTGCCAGGGGTCGGCCAGCGGCTCGGCGGGCCCGAACCCGGTGGGCTCCTTGCCGGTGACCAGTTGCAGGAGCCGTCCGACGGGCCCGGCGAGGTCGCCTCCGGCGGGGTGCCGGAGCCGGTAGACGAGGGTGAGCTGCGAGCCGATCGGGGCGGTGGGACGGGTGACGAACCCGGGCGCGTAGTCGCGGGCCTCGGGGACGGGGCTGAACATCGCGCCGCTCCACTTCAGCGGCCGTCCGGTCAGGCCCTCGTAGTAGCCGTCGCCGTCGCGGACGACCCACTGCGCGCCGGGCCCCGCGGCGAGGGTGCGCAGCGGCGGCGACAGCCGGGAGGTGAGGGGGGTGACCAGCTGGAGGGTGCGGCCAGAGCCGGCGCAGTCGGCGGCGGCCTCGGCGAGCCAGGCGCTCAGCCGTACGAGCGGCCGGTCCTGCAGGACGACCATCGCCTGGTCGGTCACAGCGTCTACGGTGCTCATCCTCATCCGAGTTTCGAGGCTGTTGCGGATGCGCGGACCATGGATCACAGCCTAGGGCCTGTCCCCATGTGATCCTCGGGCCGTGATCGCTGTGACCGCCGTCGCCGGGTGGGGGCGGTGGGCCGGGATTGCCGTCAACACTGTCCTAGTTGTGCTGGAATGTTCCGGATGCAGCGAACCGCGCTCCCGACGGTGTACTACACCGACACCGCGCCTCCGCCGCCGGAGCCGCCGGCGCGGGGGCGTCTGTGGCGTGTGCTCGGCTGGGTGTCGATCGGGATGTCGGTGGTGCTGGTGGTCGTCAGCCTCACCGCCTACGGGTTCTGGCGGAGGCTGGACGGGCAGATCGACCGGGAGCACGTGGACGACAAGCTCGGCGACGACAGGCCCGCCAAGCTGAACAGCTCGTTGAACATCCTGATGATGGGGTCCGACAGCCGGGCGGGGGAGAACTCGCGGTACGGCACCGAGGTCGGCCAGCGCTCCGACACCACTATGCTGCTGCACATCTCGCCGGGCGGGGAGCGCGCCATCGGCGTGAGCTTCCCGCGCGACTCGATGGTGAACATGCCGCCCTGCAAGAAGAGGAAGGGCGGCGGCGTCCCGGCGCAGTTCGGAATGATCAACGCGGCGTTCTCCAACGGCGGCCCGGCCTGCACGTGGCGGACGATCGAGTCGCTCACCAAGATCCACATCGACCACTACGTCGAGGTCGACTTCGCCGGGTTCAAGCGGGTCGTGGACGCGCTGGACGGGGTGGAGATCTGCGTCCCCAAGCGCATCGACGACCCCAAGGCCGAGCTGCACCTCAAGGCGGGCCCGCAGGTCGTCCACGGCGACCAGGCGCTCGGCTACGTCCGCACCCGGTACGTGCTCGGCGATGGCTCCGACCTCGCGCGCATCAAGCGGCAGCAGGCGTTCATGGCGTCGGTGGTGAAGAAGGCCACCGACAAGGGGATGCTCACCGACCCGGGGCGCACCTATTCCTTCCTCTCCGCGGCCACCAAGTCGATCAAGGTGGACGACCGGCTCACGCTGTCGGTGATGCAGCGGCTCGCGGGCAGCCTGCGGGGGATGAGCGCCGGCAAGGTCCGCTTCGTGACCGTCCCGGTGGAGCCGTACCCGCGGGACAAGAACCGGGTGCAGTTCAACCGGGCGCTGGCGGAGCCGCTGTTCAAGGCGATCCGCGAGGACAACACGGTCCCCGAGCCCGCGGCGCCCACGCCCGTCCCCGTGCGGGGGAACACCCCGAAGGGGCCGCCGCTCCTCCCGCCGGCGCAGGTCAAGGTCGTCATCTACAACGGGACCAGGGTCGGCAGGCTCGGCCAGCGGGCGGCCGAGCAGCTCGCCGGCCGCGGCTTCCAGATCGTCATGGTCGGCTCGAAGAGGACGTCGCCGTCGGCGCGCACGCGGATCCTGTTCGGACCGGGCGCCGAGCGGCAGGGGGCGCGGCTGGCGTTCGCGCTGCCGGGGCACCCGCCGCGGGCCTGGGCGGGCGGCAGGCCCGGCTACGTCTATCTCATCATCGGCAAGGACGGCGCCACCCTGCGGGGCGCGGCGCCCGCGGTCCCGAGGATCGAGGGCGAGATCCGCGCGGACCAGGCACTGTGCGCACAGAAGTGATGGTACGGACGTTCATCGGAAGTCCGTCGTTCCTCCCCGGTATCTTGGCGGCGCGAAACCATCGATCACGGTAGAACGCCATAACGAGGACCGCCTGCCTGAAAACGCCCCCTGCCCCATGAGCCGGTCCCCGCACCGGGCTCTGCCGGCCGACACGACGCTCCCATCCGGAACGGACCGATGCCTCCCGAGCCCTTCACCCTGTTGATGACCGTCTACGGCGGTGACCGGGAGGACTACGTCCGGGCCGCCTTCCGGAGCTCGGTGGACGACCAGACGCTCCGTCCCGACCAGGTGGTGCTCGTCCAGGACGGGCCGGTGCCGCCCGGCCTCGCGGCGTGCCTGCGGGACCTGGCCGCGACGAGCCCCGTCGAGGTGGCGTTCGTCCGGCTGGAGCACAACCGCGGCCTCGGCCTCGCCCTGGACGCGGGGCTGCAGGCCGCCCGGCACGACATCGTCGCCCGGATGGACGCCGACGACGTGGCCATGCCGCACCGGTTCCAGGTACAGGTCCCGCTGGTGCGGTCGGGCGCCGACCTGGTGGGCGCCGGCCTGCTGGAGTTCGGTGCGGACATCGGCGACATCGTGGGGCGGCGCATCCCGCCGAGCGACCCCGTCGACATCGCCCGCTACTCGCGGCTGCACGACCCGTTCAACCATCCGACGGTCGTCTACCGGCGCAGCGCGGTGATCGCCGCCGGCGGGTACGGGGACCTGCCGCTGATGGAGGACTACTGGCTGTTCGTGCGGATGATCGCCGCCGGGGCTCGGATGGTGAACGTCGCCGAGCCGCTCGTCTACTACCGGGTCGGCGACGGCGCCTACGAGCGGCGCGGCGGCCGTGACCTGCTGCGTTCGGAGCTGCGGCTGCAACGTGAGATGCGCCGCGACGGCTTCATCTCCGGCGCGCAGTACTGGCGGAACGTGATGGTGCGGGGCGGCTACCGGCTTGTGCCGACGATGATCCGCAGGCCGTTCTACCGGCGGCTGGTCGCCCCGTACGGGGCGCGGCGCAACCGGTCGCGCGACCGCGCCGCGGGCACGCCGACGCCGGGGATCTCCGTCCGGCACCCCGAGGTCCCGTACATCCCGCGCCATGCCCGGCCGGTGATGGGGGACGACGCGTATCCCGGTCCGTCTGGGGAGTACGGCGCCTCAGCCCGCTACGACGCGCCGTCTAAAGGGGAAGCGCCCCGAGCGTCAGGTGCCCACGCCCTCCCGACAGACAACACACCTCATGCCTACAGTGCCCCGCCTTATGTAGAGGGGCCCCTGGTCAACGGCGTGAGGCACCCCCACGCCGCTCCGAATCGCCGGGACGTGCCCCCCGCCCGTGGCATGCCGCAGCCCTACGGCACCCAGAACCCGGCGGACACGCCTTCGGGCGGCGATGAGGGACCGCGCACACCGCCCCGCGGTCCCTCCCACTAGCCGCGCCTCTTACCCGCGGCGGCCCCGGCTCACTCGACCGGACGCGTCCACAGGATGGGCTGCCCTCCGTCCTGGCCGCTCGTGCCGCCCACGCCCAGGAGCGTGTTCCGGAACGCGGCCAGGCCCGTGACCTGCTGGTCGCCCGCACCGCCGAGGCCCGTGCCGCCGGGCACCGACGCCTTCCACGACGTGCCGTCCGCCGACGTCCACGACACGACGTCGAGCGTGCCCCGGCCGCCGGTGGTGCCCGTCGCCGCGAACCCCTTGCCGGTCGCGGTCAGGGCGAGGACCTGGATGTTCTTGGCGTCGTCCGGTGTGGGCAGGGAGACCGTCCGCCACGTCCGGCCGCCGTCGGCGGACAGGTAGCCGAGCGCGACCGGGCCGGACGCGTCGCGCCCGTTCCCGACCGCCACCAGCGTGCCGCCCCGCGAGGCGATCTGCGTCAGCACGCCGTCGGACGCCCCGGACGGCAGCGGCAGCTGCTTCAGCGCCCACTGCCGGCCGTCCGCGGAGATCCACACCGCGGGCCGGTTGCTCGTCGCCTGCGGGGCCGTCGCGTCGCGGACGCCGCCCGCGGCGGCGAACCCGAACGCGCCGCCGGTCGCCGAGCGCAGCCACCGGTTGGAGTTCGGCAGCGCGTTCAGGCCGCCGCCGCCGATGCCCTTGCCGCGCTCCCAGCCCTTCAGGTCCGCCGAGAACCAGGTGGCCGCGGACAGGCCGTCCTCCCCGACGATCACGTAGCCGGACGGCCCGGCCGCCGCGCCGTAGGTGACGAGCTGGCCCTTGCCCGGCCGGAACGCGTCGGCGCCGTCGGCGGCCTGCCAGCTCGCGCCGTCCGCCGAGGTCACGACCAGCGGGCGGCGCGGCGCGGCGCCGTCGGTGCCGACGGCGAGCCAGCCGTGCCC
>NZ_CAACVB010000012.1 GCF_900659635.1 Actinomadura roseirufa
GCACGTCCCGGCGGCCGTCCGGCCCTGTCCATCCTGCGCGGCGACGGCTCGGCGGCCGCCGCCCCCGTCCCCGGCCACGACCCGCGCAGCGCCCGCGTCGTCGCCGCCCGGGTCGAGCACATCGCCCGATGGACGCTGATCAAGGACGCGCGCGGACCCGCGTCCCCACTGGACGGCACGGTCCGGGTCGAGATCGTGCCCGCCGCCCCGCACGAGACCCTCGCTCCGCGCGCCGGCCGGGCCGTCCCGCCGAACGAGGCCGGTGAGATCGAACTCTCCTACGCCCGGACATCGGAGGGCTGGCGTCCCCCGGAGATCTTCATTCGGGTGCGCAACGACTCCGGACGGAGGCTCTGGTGCGCGCTGCTCGACCTGACCGACCGGTACCGCTGCCACAGCGCCCTGTTCCCCGGTGACTTCGTGGGCGCGGGACGGACGGCCGTGGCGGCCGAGGGCAGGCCCGTGCCGGTCTCCCTGCCCGCGGATCGTCCGATCGTGCCCGGCGCGGTGGTCCGGGACTGGTGCAAGCTCATCGTCTCCGCCGCCGAGATCAACACGCTCCCCTTCACCCTCCCCCCGCTGGACGAGGCGGGACCGTACCGCGGCGACCTCAGAGACCTTCTTGAGACCGGCCTCCGCGATATCGATCCCCACGGCCCTCGCCCGTCCGGAACCTGGTGGACGACGTCCATGACCCCCATCGTCACTCGCGTCCCCATCACCTGACCCACGCGGAGGAGGACCGGTGCCGCCGCCGGGCGCGCACCGATCCTCCGTCCTTGGTGGTCGGCCTCCCGGTCAGGGGACGCGCAGGTAGGCGAGGGCGAAGGTGGAGTCCCCGAGTACCCCCGCCGGCGTGTGGCAGTAGACGTCGATGAAGAGCTGGGGCGGGGCGGAATAGGAGTTGATGTTGCCCAGGTGACAGTAGCCGCCGTTCGTGCCGGTCGCGGTGATCTGGGCGCTGTCTCCCCGTTTTCCGATCCCGGTCCAGGTGAGGCGGTAGTGGCCGGCGGACAGGCGGTTCAGTGTCGGTGTCTCGCCGTTGGTGGTGAAGGTGTGCGCGGCGCTGATCGTCGGAGCGGCGGGGTCGCCGGTCGTGGCGACGTACGCGGCGGGGACGGCCGCATTGTGGTGGAGCCCCGTGTCGCGGACGTAGGACAGGTGCCAGGGGGCGTCGGCGGGCTGGGGAGTCGCGGACGTGGTGACGGCGAAGCACGAGACGGTCAGTTCGATCGCCTTGGTCGCGACCTGCGCGTCGGTGCGGGTGCACCGGACGGGTTCACCGCCGGCGGCGGTGAGCTGGACGTGGCCCGCGTCGGCGGCGAAGGGTTCGCCGGTGAGGGTGACGTGGTACAGCCCCGTGGACTGGCGGACGACGCGGGCAACTCCGCCGGCGGAGTTGAACGTGCGGAGGTTGAGGACGGGGTCCCGGGAGGCGCCGCCGCCGGGCGCGTCATAGTCGATGGTCGCGTAGGGGCCTCCGCCGCCGGTCGGCGTCGAGTCGAAGACGGTGAACCACCAGTCGACCGGCAGCCCCGTGTGGTCGAAGCAGCGGACGCTGACCAGCTCGTCCCCTCCGTCCGGCTCCTGACCCGTGATGGTGCACGTGCGTCCTCGATAGACGGTGCGATAGGGGGTCACGTGCGCGATGCCGGTGACCGATCCGATGCCGGGGAGACGCACCTGGTAGGCGCCGGTGCCGGTGCGGGTCACCGTGGCGCGCCGGCCGGCCGTCGCCGGGTCGAGGCGGGACGCCGCTCTCCACGGCGGACCTCAGCGCTCGTGTGGCCTCGGTCAGCGCCGCGACCTGCTGTTCGAGCGTCTCGATCCGGTGTTCGAGTGCCAATGTGGCCGGGTCGGCGGCCCCGATGATGATCTGCCGCGCCATGGCGAAGCCCCTTCGCCTCGTCGGGCCGCCCCGTGGCGGCCACCGCTCACCTTCCAGCGTCGGCTTCGCCGGGCACGGCTCCCAGGGCCCTTCGTCCCGCCGCCGCGGCCATCCGTCCCGTGCACATCGGACGATGTTCCCTACCCGCGGGGAGCGGCCGTCGAGAGGGTTGACGCATGCGGGCGGCGAAACCGTGTGGGACGGAGAGGTCATGAAAACCGAGAAGAGCGAGCGTTCGCAGGGCGTCACCACGAGGGTCCTGGTCGCCTTCGCCTCCGAGCGCGGAGGCACCGCCGAGATCGCCGAGTGGATCGGCGCCGAGTTGCGACGCGCGGGTGTGGACGCCGATGTCCGTCCCGCCGGAACGGTCTCAACGCTGGACGGGTACGACGCCGTGGTCGTCGGCGGTGTTCTGTACGAGGGGCGCTGGCATGGGGATGCGCGCCACTTCGTCCGCCGTCAGGCCAACGCCCTGGCCCGGCGGCCGGTGTGGCTGTTCAGCAGCGGCCCCTTGGACGACTCGGCGCGGGATCATCGGATCGAGCCGGTCCGGGGCGTGGCCAAGGCCGCCCGCAGGATCGGTGCCGAAGGGCACGTCACGTTCGGCGGCAGGCTGGAGCGCGACGCCCGCGGGTTCATGGCCGCCCAGCTCGCCCAGCGGATGGCCGGCGACCACCGCGACCGCGGCGCCGTCCGGTCCTGGGCGGCCGGCATGGCCGCACACCTCCGGACGCCCGGCAGCGCGCCTACCGGCACCCCGGGAAGAGCCGGAGCTTCGGGATGATCCGCCTCCGGCCCTGGTGGGTCTCGGGGCTGAGGCTACCGGCCGCCCCCGGACGGACCCGGCGGGGGAGGAGACGGGAGCCGAAGCGCGGGCCGGTCGGCCGGCGCCGCCGGGTGGGGCGGTGGGCCCACCGGGTTCACCGTAGGGTTGGGCGGTGCGCCGCGGAGGGCATGGATCACCTGGACCAGGCGGTCCGATCGGCCGGGATCGTCGAGCACCCAGCACAGCGCCCCCAACACGGCGGCGAGCATCACGGCCGCTCCCGACACCGCCGGGCCGCCGGCCATCGCGATCGCCGGAACCAGGGCCGCCAGGGCGCCCACCGCCCCGGTCGCCTTCACCGCGGACTTGACGGCCGGCCTCATGACACCGCCTGGCGTGTGCGGGAGACCTTGAGCTCGATGCGGAGGCTCGGGGCGCGGGTGAGCAGCCTGGCGGCGTAGCGGAACTGCTCGCGGCGGCCGGCGCCGGCCGCGGCCAGCTCCCACAGCTCGCTGCGGAACTCGTCGGAGTAGCGGGGCCGGTCGGCGGCCGGCAGCACCCGCACCGCCCACGCCGCCGTCCGCGCCGCCGCACCGGTCACCACCACGCCGGCCTGTTCCCGCGGCCGGGACGCGCTCGCGGGCCTGGGCAGTGAGCGCGCCTGCGGTCTGGCCATCAACCGGCGCGCGCATCCCACCGCACTGATCAGTTCCTCGTGGCAGCCGCGGGCCAGGCCGAGCGCGCGTGCGAGGGTGCGGGTGAGGATCCCGGCGAGGCCGCGGTCACGGTCGCGGTCGAAGTCGCGGGTCAGGTCGAAGGCGCAGTCGAGGGCGCGGTTGAGGGCCTCGGTGAGGTCGCGGGCGAGGCCGCGGACACGGGCGAGCACGCGCGCGACGCCACCGAGGCCGGCGAGGTCATGGGCGAGGTGGTGGGCCGGGCACGGGTCCAGGCCGCGGGCGGTGGCGTGGACGCGGTCCAGGTCGCGGTCGAGGTCGCGGACCGGGCCACAGGTGAGTTCCAGGGCGCTGATGAGGCCGCGGGCACGGTCGCGGTCACGGTCGTGGACGAGGGCCGGGTCGCGGTCGCCGATGAGATCGAGGTCGCGGGCAAGGTCACGGGCACGGGCCAGGTCGCGGTCGAAGCCGCTCACCAGACCTCTGGCGACGCCGGCGGCGCGGTCGCACGCGCGGGTGAACTGGGCCAGGAGGTCGTTGTCGGGGCCGGTCGGCGCGGCGGTGCGGTCCGGGGGCCGGGGGGTCACGCGGTGCCGCCCGTCGGGCGTGGCCTGAGCACCGGCAGGTCGGTGACCTGGGTGCGGGCCTCGGCCAGCGCGATCCGTGCGCGCTCGGCGCCATCGGTGGTCAGGCGGTAGTAGCGGCGGCGCGGCCGGCCCTCCCGGGCCGGGTCGATGTCCTCCCACCGCGACTCCAGCCAGTCCAGGGCCTCCAGCCTGGCCAGGATGGGATGCACCGTACCCGAGGGCAGGCCGGCCGCCTGCCCGATCTGCAATCCGTAGAACTCGTGTGCCGGCTCGGTCAGCAAGGCCCGCAGTACCAGCTGCGTCGGCAGCGTCATCCGGGGGCCGGACGCCTCGCGTTCGCGCCTACCCATGCACTAACTCTACCTAGCCCTAGGTAGAGAACAAGGGTGATGGGGTGATCGACATCGGCGCGGGCCGGATCCGGCTCAAGGGGTGGTCTGGTCGGTGGGGGTGGCGGGGGTCGCTCCCATGCGGTGGTAGACGCTCAGCCAGCCCGTCGCCTGGTAGTCGCCGCGGCGGCTGAACAGGGCGGCGCCCGGCGCGGGATCGTCCTCGGGGGCGGCGGCCGGGACGAGCAGGGGGAGCTGGTCGGCCTCGACGCGGGCTCGCGTGCGGGCGCGGCCGTTCCAGGTGGTGGCGACGGTTCCCGGGGCCGCGTTGACGAGGGCGTGGCCGGGGGAGAGCGTGAGCGCCGCGCCGGTGAGGCGGTCGCGCAGGAGCGTCCGGTAGCCGGCGGTGTCGAGGCGGCAGCCGGTCGGGGGAGCGCCGGCCGGCCAGTCGGGGTTGTCGACGCCGCGCCGCGTCGCGGCCTGCCACATCTGCGGGACGGCGGTCTCGGCGTGCAGCGGCGTCGCCATCTGCTCGCACATCCACAGCAGGCGGCCCGCGCCGCGCGGCGGCGCGAGCCGGCGCCAGCGGATCCGGCGGGCGAGGTCGGCGGCGACGACCGCGGCCCACGGGTGGACGGTGCCGAGGTAGCCCTGCCCGGCGAGCCAGTTCAGATAGTGGGGCGCCTCGTCGAGGATCGGGTACATCGCCGTCGCGGGGATCCCCGCGATGGTGCGGCGGCGCCCGGTGAAGGCCCCGGGCGAGTTGACGGCGGTGAGCAGCGTCGCCTTCGCCAGGTCGCCGGGCGCGTACGGGGCCTGGCCGGCGAGGCCGCCGCGGGTGAAGGCCCGCGCCGAGCCGATGCGGTCCAGACGCCCGCGGGCCTGCAGGAGCCGGGCGACGGCCGGGCGGACCTCGTCGGTGACGGGGGCGTCGGCCAGCCCGCCGACCAGCACCGACAGCAGGGAGATCAGCAGCGTCTCGGCCTGGAGGTGGCCCGGCGGGACCGGGGCCTGCTCCAGTTCCTCGCGCAGTTCGTGCCCGGTCTGGGTGGACACCATCAGCCGGGCGGTGAGCAGCCCGAGGTCGGTCACGGTGATGTCGGCGTCGTCGACCTCGTCCGGGTCGTCGGCCGTGTCCGCGCGGGGGAGGTCGGAGAGGCCGGCGGGCGGCGCGGTGGTGATGTAGTCGCCGTCGACGAGCGCGTCGACGGCGTCATTGAGCGGCTCCAGGCTGTGGACGCCCTGGTAGTGGGCGAGCGTCTGGATCCACCACGCCTCGGCCTCGCGCAGCGTCGCGACGCGGCCCTGCACCGCCTCGGCCAGCACGTGGTCGGCCAGCGTCGACACGATCTTGGACGAGACCTGGTAGCCGTCGACCAGCCGGGCCTGCCAGGACGGCCGCTCGTTCTCGTCGACGATCAGGTACGCCCAGCCCTCGGTCTCGCCGGCGCCGATCCGGCCCGCGCGCCCGAACATCTGCTGGATCTGGGCGACGTCGACCTTGTCGCGGCCGAGCGTGGTGTCGCGGACGACGACCGCGCGGGCCGGCAGGTTCACCCCCGCCGCGACCGTCGTCGTGGCGACCAGCACGTCGATCTCCCGGGCGCGGAACGCCCGCTCGGTCTCGCGCTTGTGCTCCCAGTCCTTGTAGTGCAGCCCGATGCCCGCCGCCGCGCAGACCTCGTGGACGCGGTCCATGTCGTCGGGATCGACCCTGGAGATGTCGGCGCCGCGGTCGGCGGCGATGGCGAGGGCGGTGAGGCGCACGCCGCGCCTGCTCCCGCAGAACACCAGCACGCTGCCGTCGTCGCGGGTGACCCGGCGGGTGATCCGGCACGTCAGCCGGGTCCGGGCGGCCTGGGCGGCGGCCCGGTCCGAGCCGGCGGGGATCGTGAGGAGCTGCCAGGTCAGCCGCGTCGGCCGCCACTCGATCGCCACCGGCTCGGCGCCGAGCCAGCCGGCGATCTCCTCGGCGTTGGCGACGGTCGCCGACAGCCCCACGATCCGCACCGGCGACCCGAAGCCCCGGACCCGGGCGAGCAGCGCCTCCAGCACCGGCCCGCGGCCGGGGCTGCCGAGCAGGTGCACCTCGTCGACGATCAGGCAGCCGACCTCGGCGATCGCCTCCCGCATCGACGACGCCCGGCACAGCGACTCGAACTTCTCGGTGGTCGCGACCCACAGGTCGGCGTCCCGGATCCGCTCGACGTCGGTGGCGTACTCGCCCGACAGCCGCTCCACCCGCAGGCCCCGGTCGCGCCAGGTCTGCAGTTCCCGGTCCAGCTCGTCGGTCAGGGACCGCTGCGGTACGAGCCAGGCGGCCTTGCGTCCCTCGGCGAGGATCGTGCGCAGCGCGGCGATCATGCCGATGACCGTCTTGCCCGCGCCGGTGGGCGCCGTCACCAGCAGGTGGCCGTCCCCGTCCCGCAGCCGCGGGGACGCCTGCGCCTGTGCCGGGTTCAGGGACGGGAACGGCAGGTAGGGCAGCCACGCGGCGGGCACGTGCGCGGCGGCCGGGACGAGCACCGGGGGCGCGACCTCGTGCTCATGGGCGTCCCAGATCACCTGGAACGCGTCCCGGGCGGCCGCCGCCGCGAGACCCTCGCTGGTCACCGGATGCAGCCCGGCGCCGTGGCCGTTCCCGAGCACGTTCAGGCGCGCCGATGCCGTCAGCCTCGCGTGCCCGCCGTACTCGTCCACTGAGGTGACCGTCTCGCCCTCCAGCCAGTACCGCACCGCCCGGAAGGGGACGCCCTGCCTTTCCAGCTTCTCGCGGACCGGCCCGAAGGAGTCGTCGTCGGGCAGCAGCACCCGGACGTCCAGGCCGGGCCCGCCCTGGGGGACGGGTTCGTGGGGGTCGTTGAGCTTCACCCACCGCAGCAGCCGGTCCTCGCGCGCCTCGATCTGGCCGGTGAGGTCCAGGGCCCTGTCGTCGGACGCGACGACCCGCGTCCCGCTCCGGCCGAGCAGGCTCCGCACGTACTCGTCGAGCCGGCCCTCGTGAATCGCCGTGACCCGCAGCCCTTGCCGACCGGGATCGTCGCGCTCTTCCCAGGGGGGAGAAAAGGACGGCGCCGCCACCGCCGGCCGGGGACGCGGGCGGCGCTCAAGCGCTTCCCGATACCTTTTCAGGCCCACGTCCCCGAGCGTGAAACTCGCCGGGCAGGCGCGGCAGATGAGGGCGACGTGCTGGTACTCCTTTCCGGCGCTGACATAGGGTTTGCGGAAGGAGAAGAGGCCGCCGCCGCATTCCGGGCAGGTCACCGCCACGTTCTCGCCGTAGCTCCAGCCCGGCTCCTCGAACCGGGCGGACGCCGGTTTCGGTCTCACCCCCCAGCGCACATAGGCGAGCTGCTCGACTGACATCTGCCCTGAGTCCACCCGACGGCCCTTACGCTTCCCGTTGGCTTCTCGGTTCCCCGGCCCGTGCCCGCGTCAGGATCTCACGCGTGGCCGCCTCCGCAAGGCATTGATCGCCATTGGGACCAGTATGCCCGCGCCGCAGTGGAATGTCCCGATGCTGCCGTCACCAAAGGCGCTCGGCGGTCCGTGTGCGAACCGGGCGCCTTCAGTGAATTCGGGAGAAGCCCCGTTCGGCGACGAAGAGCGAGACGACCGCGATGGACAGGCTCGCGGTCACGGCGATGACGGCGTCGAGCCCGGCCGCGCCGCGCAGGGTGAGGTCGCGGACGGCGTCGATCCCGTAGGTCATGGGGTTGATCCGGGCGATGAGGGAGAGCCAGCCCGGTAGCCCCTCCACGGGGGCGAAGGCGTTGGAGGCGAACATCAGCGGGAAGAGCATCGCCCCCGAGACGTTCTGGATCAGCTCCGCGCCGCGCAGCCAGCAGGCGATCGCGATGAAGATCCAGCCGAGCCCCCAGCCCAGCACGACCGCGACCCCGGCGCCCGCGATCACTCCGGCGACCCCGCCTCCCGGGCGGAAGCCGAACAGCGCCAAGGCCGCCAGCAGCAGGACGGTCAGCCTGAGCAGGCTGCGGATCAGCTCGGCGAGGCTGCGTCCGATGAGGACGGAGCCGGGCCAGATCGGCATCACCTTGAAACGGGCGACGATTCCGTTCCGCATCTCGTCCGAGAGGTTCGTCCCGGCCAGCATTCCCGACTGCAGCGAGGTGTTGACCATGATCGCGGGTGCGAGGAAGTCGATATAGCCGATTCCCTCGGGGAAATGGGAGCCGGCGGTCATTCCGGAGAAGACCTGGCTGAACATCGCGAGCATGAGGAAGGGCGCCAGAAGGCTGGTCGCCAGGACGCGCGGGTCGAGGACCAGGGCCCGCAGCGACCGGCCGGTGAGCGCGTCGATCTGCGTGACCAGGCGGCTGCCGGGCCAGGAGACGGGCCGCGGGACCGGTTCGCGGGCGGGGCTCATCGGACCGCCTCGGGGGTCGCGGCGGGGTCGGACATCAGGGCCAGGTAGACCTCGTCCAGCGTGGGGTCGGCGACGAGCAGCTCGTCCGGCTCCAGCCCGGCGTCGTCCAGGACGCGGACCAGGGCCGCCAGCTCGCCGGCGCGTTCGACGGGCACCGTGACGGCGCGGCGTTCCCCGGCGGGCGCCGGCCGGAAACCGCCGCGGCGGAGCGCGCGCCCGGCGGCCTCAAGGTCGGCAGCGGCGGCGAACCGCACGGTGGCCGAGCGCCGGCCCACCCGGTGCTTGAGCTCGGCGGGCGTGCCGCCGGCCACGACCCGGCCACGGGACAGGACGGTGATCGTGTCCGAGAGCCGGTCGGCCTCGTCCAGGTACTGCGTGGTGAGCAGGACGGCCGCGCCGTCCTGGACGAGGGCCCGCACGATCCGCCACAGGTCGAGCCGCCCGGCCGGGTCCAGCCCGGTCGTCGGCTCGTCCAGCAGGATCACCCGGGGGCCGTTCACCAGCGCCGCGGCCAGGTCGAGCCGCCGGCGCATCCCTCCCGAGTAGGTGCGGGCCGGGCGCGTGGCCGAGGCCGTGAGGCCGAACAGCTGGAGCAGCTCGTCCGCGCGGGCGCGGGCCTCCGCGCGGCGGGCGCCGAGCAGCCGCGCGAGGAGCACGAGGTTGTCGCGCCCGCCCAGCTGCTCGTCGATGCTCGCGTACTGGCCGGTCAGCCCGATCCTGCGCCGGACGTGCCGCGCCTGCCGCACGACGTCCAGGCCCGCCACCCGCGCGGTCCCCGCGCTGGGCCGCGCCCGGGTCGCCAGGACGTCCACCAGGGTGGTCTTGCCCGCGCCGTTGTGGCCGAGGAGCCCGTGCACCGTGCCCTGCGGGACCGTGAGGTCGACGCCGGCCAGCGCGACCACGTCGCGGTAGCGCTTGGCGAGGCCCCGCACCTCGATCGCGGCGCTCATCCGGGCTCCGCCGCCCGCCGCGTGCGGGAGGGGTGCCATCTCATGAGGATCCTGCCCGCGAGCGCGTCGTAGTACCGGACGAACAGCACCCCGGCGCAGGCTCCGGCGGTGATCGCCAGGGCCGCCGTGAGCGGTCCGGCGGCACGCGGCGGGGCGGCGGCCAGGACGAGGCCCGGCGCGGTGATCGCCAGCAGCAGCACGTTGCGGACGAGGACCGGGTACCCCAGCAGGGAGCTGCGCTCGCCGAAGCACGCGCATTCGGCGAACACCCCGCGCCGCATCGCGCGGACGACGGCGCCGGTGAAGACGGCCAGCAGCCCGCCTGCCGCGACGAGGCCCGCGGCGGGCGGAGTCAAGGGGCCGAGCAGGAGCAGCACGGCCGCGACCTCCATGGTCAGCACCGCCACGGCGACCCGGTGCGCGGGCCCGCCGGCGAGCCCGGTGATCCGCTCGACCGTCGTCCGGAATCGGGCGAACCCGTCTCGGCCGCGCAGCTTGCCGGTCACGGCGACGGTGAAGACCGTGCCCAGCGCCGCGCGCTCGGCGAGCACCACGCAGCCCATCACCGGGCCCGTCACGGGGCCGCCCCCTCGCGTCCGCCCGCCGGAATCTCCATGATCTTGCGGAAGGGCGGCATGTCCCCTTCACCGATGGCCACGCCGTCCACCTCCACCCAGGCGTGCGCGCGGAACGGCGAGGTCAGGACGCCGGTGCACCAGCTGGGCCAGGACCCGGACAGCCGGCACAGCAGGACGGTGGCGATCGAGCGCTGGAGGCATCCGCTGCCCGCGCAGCGGACGCTGACGGAGACGACGGCCGTGCGCGCCGCGAGCGCCTCCGGGCCGGTCGCGGGCCGCGCGCGGCGCCCGAGCAGGGTCAGGACCCGGTGCAGCCGATAGGGGGAGACCCGGGCGAGCGCCGCGGCGGCGGCGACCGCGCACCGGGCGGCCGCGGTGCGGCGCCGTGTGATCGGGCTCTTGGGCTCCAGCGCCAGGGGCATGCTCATCGGGCCACCATCCCGGCGTCCTCCAGGGACCTGAGCAGGGCGCGGACGTCGTCGGCCACCCGGTCGGCGGCCGAGGCGTGCCGCCGGGTCAGCTCCTTGATCGCCGCGTCGGCGCCGGCCCCCTCCATGAGCAGCCGCACGACGGTCGCGGCGGTCGCGTTGAGCTGCCAGTACCGTCCGCTCCGCTCGTCGAGCAGGACCATGCCGTGCTCGGTGTCGACCGTGCGGACATGGGGGGCGAGGGTGGTCTTCATGATGTTCCTCCCAGCGGGGCCGGTGCCCGTTCGGGCAGTGATCTGAGCCAGATCTCGCAGGACAGGGTGCGCTGGAGGAAGTTGATCCCCTGCGCGTTGGTGTGGACGCCGAGCACGGCGTCCCGGACGGCGTCGGCGTCGACCAGTCCCCGATCGGCCAGCAGCATGCCGTCGCACAGCTCCAGCAGCTCGGGCCTGGCGCGGCGCAGCCCCCGGTAGGCGCTCTGGCTGAACTCGGCCTTGGTGGTCCGGCCGAGGATCTCGCCGGGGACGACGCCGCGCATCACCGTGCGGAGCACGGGCTTGTACCCGTCGACCGCGCCGCGGTCCTGGACGCGCAGCGCCAGCACGGCGTCGATGACCTGGTCGTCCAGGTACGGCGCCTCCCAGCCGAGCCCGCAGGCGCCGGTGATCCGGTCGGTCTGGCGGGTGGCGTCGCCGCCCTTGCGCAGCCCCGTCAGGACGGCGTGGTCGCAGCGCAGTTCGGACATGGGCGCGGCGTCCGCGGTGGCGCGCACCAGCCGCCGGGCGGTCTCGACCGCCTCGGGACGCGCCCATCGCGGCATGCGGATCGAGGCGTCCCAGCCGATCTCGGGGCTGTCGAAGGGCTTGGGCAGCGGCGCGTCGAGGGTCCGCGCGCAGTCGTGCGCCCACGCGCCGTACGACCGGCGGCCGGCCATCTCGCGCAGCGTGGGAAGCAGTCTCCAGCGGAACAGCGAGCGGTCGAAGCGCATCCTGCGGTAGGCGGCCAGGGGGTCGCGGCGCAGCAGTGAGTGCAGGAAGGCCGGCCCCGCGAAGAACAGTTCGTCGCCGCCGTCCCCGGTGATGTGCGTCGTCGAGCCCTGCCCGGCGATGCGGCGGGCGAGGTGGCGGATCTGCTCGCGGACGTGCGCCCGCGCGTAGGGGGCCTCGACGTCGTCGTCCAGGTCGGCCATGTTGGCGAACATGGGCGGGACCTCCGTGGGCGGGAGCACGAAGTGCCGTGCGCCGGGGAGCGCGGCGGCGGCCCGGTCGGCCCACAGGCGGTCGTCGTTGCCGGCGTCCGGCGCCTCGCAGTGGAAGGTGAGCATGGACGGGGCGCGGGGCTCCGCCAGGAAGCAGAGGCTGGTGGAGTCGAGCCCGCCCGACAGGTCGGCGCTGAGGGTCCTGCCCCGCCGGACGCGAGACTCCACGGCGGCCGCCAGCGCCTCCAGTACCCTCCCGGCCCCCTCTGCCAGCGGCGTCAGCGGCGGCGGGGGACTCCACCAGCGGACCGGATGGACGGCGCCGTCCCCGTCGAGTTCGAGGTAGGTGCCGAGCAGAAGCGGCTCCACGCCCTCCCAGCAGCACCGTTCCCGGAGGGGATGGGGCGGGCTGGGCGTGAGCAGCCGGACGGCCAGAGCGTCCACGTCGACTCCGGCCCCCGTGAGACGTGCCAGGGCATCGGACCGGTTCGAGGCCACGCCCACGTCTCCGGTCCGGGTGTGGAAGATCTGCCGGGCGGCCGAGAGCGAGCCCTGTGCGCGCACCCGCCCGCCGACGGAGGCGAGCAGATGGAAGGAACCGGGCGACGCGCGGGCGAGCCCGTCCATGTCGCGCACCGTGCGGGCGCGAGACGACGCGTCGCACAGCGCGTCCCGCGACGCCCTCGTCGTGCCCAGGAGGACGACCTGATGGGAGCCCGCCCGGCCATGAACGAATTCGTGCGGCGGCCAGTCTCCGATGATCCAGGGACGTCCGGAAGCGTGCCGGAGCTCATGGGGATATGCGGATCCGCTCTGGATACGGGCGGCGACGGGCCCGGCCGCGGTGGTGTCGGGAAGCACAAAGAATTCCATGGGAGCCTCCTCGGGGCGCCGTACGGTGACCGCCATGGCGCGTCGGGTGCCGGATCTGAAAGGAGAACGAATTCATCTGGGAGCTCGCGTCCATGAAGCCGCATGCCTCGACCATCGCCGCGCATCACCCATTTCGAAGAGGCCATCATGTCGCGGCGGGAGAATCAGCCGGTCCGGTGCAGTCCAAGGCGCCCGCACCGGACCGGCCTTCAGTCGAGACCCCGCCGTGTCATGCTCCGCGGCACGGTCAGCAGGCGATCAGGCACTGGTCTCGCGAGTCATATCCCCAGGTCCCCTGCTTCAGGGTGATCTGGTTGAAGTCGCCGACCTCGGCCATCGCCGGGGGCTCATAGATGACGGCGTCCATTTCTGTCCTCCTTTCACTGATCGACGTGCGGAATTCGCATCGCCGAACCGATCGCCCCCGGGGAACCGCGTTCAGCCGGCCGGCTCATTGCGCGACCCGCCCGGTCTCCGGGGCGTTCGGTGACCATGCACGTCAATACTCTGCGTGATTGAGGGATGGCGCACAGCTATCGCAATGGTGACATCCGTGCTCCGCCGTCTTGCATCTGCGGGGCCCCTATACATCAGGGCCTGATAAGAACTGCGTCATGTGCAACAGAAGAGAAGGCAGGCCATGACCATTGGTTCGGCGGGAGTCCGCCGACCATGTGTGCGCGCATGACGATATAACCATTTAGCGGAATTATGGTTACCAGTCATGCAATCCGGGCCGGTGCAGATCTTTGAAGCGGCGACGGCGAGCACGGTCACGCCGCTCGGCCGCACGGGCGTCGGGCGCGCGGGGGCGGTGCCGTGGAACATGCCGGGCGTCCGGTGCGGCACGTGGTCCTTGACCGCGGAGACGTCGTCGGCGTGACCTTGACCACCTGCCGGTGGGTCGGGATTGAGCCCCCGTTGCTCTCCTGGGGACAGATGCGGACGGGTTCCGCGTCACCGGGATCCGAGGCTCCTCCTGGTAGCGGATCGCTACGGTGGCACCGGTTCACGGGGCGAGGGACGGGGCCGGCCGAGGCGGTCGGCGAGGCTTCCGATGTCCTCGTGCCGCCGCCCTTCGGACGGCCGGTCGGACGGGTCGCAGGTGGGGAGCTTCCGGAACGATCCAGAGATTCCTACTAAAAAGGTCTGATTTGTAGTAATCTCCCTCGCGTGTCCCCAGCAGCTGACCTCTATGGTCGGCGGTACCTCGATCTGTGCCGCCTGTACGGTTCGCGCTGTCGCTGAACCCTCCCGGTAGACGGGCGTCCCCGCGCCCGTCCGTGTCGCCGTCGCGACCCAGGTGCCCGGCGTGCCGTGGCGCGCCCACCATCCCCCTACTTCGGCCAGCACCGAGAGGTCTCACCCCCATGACCACAGACGAATCCATCCTGCGCGAGAACCCCCCACCCGTACCCGAGGCACCCGCGGAGGGCCTCCAGGCGGACGCGGTCTCCGGCCTCGGCGTCTTCGCCCAGGGCCTCGCCGCCGCCGCGCCCAGCGTCGCCGTCGCGAGCGTCCCCGGCTCGCTGTTCCTCGTCGCGGGGAAGGGCGCCTTCTGGGCGGGCATCACCGGTGCCGTCCTCGTGTACCTCATCGCCGCCACGATCGCGCTGCAGGCTCGCCGGACGGTGTCGTCCGGCTCGCTCGGCACCTACGCCGGCAACGGGCTCGGGCCGGTGGCGGCGTTCCTCACCGGCTGGGCGCTCATCATCGGCTACATCGGGTTCGCCGCCGGCGGCGTGCTCGGAGCGGTCCTGTACTTCAACTCGTTCCTCCAGGAGATCGGCCTTCACACCGACCATCTGGCGGTCAAGCTGCTCCTGCTGGTGGTCGCCTCCGCCGTGGCGTTCCTCATCCCCTACCGCGGCGTGAGCCTCTCGGTGAAGGCCGGGCTGGCCTTCGAGGTCATCTCGCTGCTGGCGATCTCCGTCATCGTGGTCGCCTCGTACGTCCAGTACGGCGCGCACCTGGACTCGAACCAGTTCAGCCTGCACCATCTCGGGCAGAACGTCACGCTGATCGCCGCCGTCTCCGCCGTCGGCTCGTACGCAGGTTTCGAAAGTGCCGCCTCGCTCGGCCATGAGGCGAAGGAGGCGCACCGGAACGTCCCGCGCGCGATCCTGCGGCTGGTCATCGGCCTGTCGATCGTCTACCTGATCGCCACCTACCCCGAGGTGCTCGGTTTCCAGGGCCCGCACAAACTGGACGCGGACAGCACCCCGCTGCCGGTGGTGGCCGACAACGCCGGCGTCCACTGGGTGACCTACGTCGTCGACCTGTCGCTCGGCACCGCGATGATCGTGTTCTCGTCGGCGGTCATCAACTCCGGCGCGCGCAGCCTGTTCACCCTCTCCCGCGAGCGGGCACTGCCGAGCGTGCTCGGCAGGGTGCACGCCGGTTTCCGCACCCCGCACGTCGCGATCGCGTTCGTGAGCCTGATCGGCTTCGTGGTCGGCCTGATCGGCACCGTCAACAACGTCGGCCGGTTCAAATGGGACGTCTACGTCAGCATCGTCTCCAGCTACTCCTACCTGTTCGCCTACCTCCTGGTGGCGATCGCCACCCCGCTGTGGCTGCGCAGGATCAGGTCGCTGGGACCCGGCAGCCTGCTCGTGTCCGTGCTCGCCGTGGCCGGGATCCTCTACGTGATCTACAAGAACCTGGTCCCGGTCCCGGAGGGCGCCTACCGGTACCTGCCGTACGTGTTCCTGCTGCTGATCGGGCTCGGGCTCGCGCGCTACCTGCAACTGCGCGTGACCCGTCCGGAGGTCGCGGCCAGGGTCGGGTCGATCCAGACGCTGTCGGAGGCCGAGCAGGAGCGGCTGGCCGGCCTCGGCATCCTCGACGCGGCCCGCGCCGGACGGCGCACTGAGCAGACGCCGGAGTAACCCGGCGTCCCCCACCACCCATCGGGAACGAGGAATCCACCGTGCCCATCCATCTGCACTGGTATCTGCCGACGAACGGCGACAACCGCGACATCGTCGGTTCCGGCGAGGGCTCGCAGAAGACGCTGTCCGCGGTCCGGTCGGGCTTTCGCCCGCCGACGGTGGAGTACCTCGGCGGCATCGCCCGCGCGGCCGAGCAACTCGGCTTCGAGGCGGTGCTCACCCCGACCGGGACCTGGTGCGAGGACGCCTGGATCACGACCGCCGCGCTGTCGGCGGTCACGACCCGGCTCAAGTTCCTGGTCGCGTTCCGCCCGGGGCTGGTCTCGCCGACCCTCGCCGCGCACCAGGCCGCGACGTTCCAGCGCATGTCGGGCGGACGGCTGCTGGTGAACGTGGTCACGGGCGGCGACTCGGTGGAACAGCGGCGCTTCGGCGACCACCTGGACCACGACCAGCGCTACGAGCGGACCGAGGAGTTCCTGTCGGTGTTCCGCGGCGTCGGCGACGCCGCGGAGCCGTTCGACTTCCACGGCGAGCACTTCGACGTCGAGCAGGCGGCGATCCCCTACGCCCCCTACGAGCCGCCGCCCGTCTTCTTCGGGGGCGCCAGCCCCGCGGCGGAGCGGGTGGCGGCCCGGGTGGTCGACACCTACCTGGCCTGGGGCGAGACGCCCCCGCAGATCGCCGAGCGCCTGGCCCGCGTGCGCGGGCTGGCCGAGGAGGCGGGCCGCACGCTGTCGTTCGGGATCCGCTTCCACGTGCTGAGCCGCGACACCTCGGCCGAGGCGTGGGCGGAGGCGGACCGGCTGCTCGGCCGGATCGACGAGTCCCGGGTGCGCGAGACGCAGCGGACGCTCGCGGCCAGCGAGTCGGTCG
This sequence comes from Actinomadura roseirufa, assembly GCF_900659635.1. GTDB lineage: Bacteria > Actinomycetota > Actinomycetes > Streptosporangiales > Streptosporangiaceae > Spirillospora > Spirillospora roseirufa. The sequence goes on from NZ_CAACVB010000012.1 coordinate 16,429, forward strand.
GGCAGCGGCGGATGCTCGCGCTGCACGGCGGCGACCGCCGCGACCTGGAGGTCTACCCGAACGTCTGGGCCGGTTACGGCCTGGTCCGCGGGGGCGCCGGCACGGCCCTCGTCGGCAGCCACGAGGAGGTCGCCGACCGGATCGAGGAGTACCACGACCTCGGCATCGACCACTTCATCCTCTCCGGGCAGCCGCACCTGGAGGAGGCGTACCACTTCGCCGAGGGCGCCGCCGCCGAACTGCGCGGCCGCGGGCTGCTCGCGCCCGCCGGCGGCGTGCCCGCGGCGCGCCCGTGACGTCCGGCTTCATCACATCCCATCGAAGGAGAACGACATGACCGCAGCTCCCGCAACCGACATCGCCTACTACGCCGGTGTCTCCGACGAGGAGTTCGCCGTCTGGGTGTCGACGGCCGAACGGGTCGCCGCCGAACTCGCCGAAACCGCGCTCGCCCGGGACCGGGCGAACCAGAACCCCGTCGAGGAGCTGCGCCTGCTCCGCGAGGCGGGCGTGCTGGGCTTCGCGGCGCCCCGCGAGCTCGGCGGGGGCGGCGGCAGCCTGACGCAGGCCCTGAAGCTGACCCGGATCATCTCCGCGGCGGACGGCTCGATCGGCCAGCTGCTCGCCTACCACTACTCCAACGGCGTCTGGACCCACATCCTGGGCACGCCGGAGCAGCGGGAGAGGATCGCCCGGGGCGTCGGCACGGAGGGCTGGTTCCAGGGCAGCGTGAGCAACCCCCGGGACCCCAGCGTCACCTGGGAGCGTGACGGCGACGACTACCGGATCAACGGCCGGCGGACGTTCGCGACCGGTGTCGCGGTCGCCGACCTGATCACGGTGCTGCTCTACGGCGACGAGCCGGTGAACCTGGTCATCCCGCCCGACCGCCCCGGGCTCTCCTTCGGCGACGACTGGGACAACCTCGGCCAGCGGCTCACCGCGAGCGGGAGCGTCACCTTCGACGGGGTCGTCGCGCACGCCGACGAGGTGCTGGCCGGGCTCGGCGACAGCGCGGCCGACCGGCGCCTGGACGGCCTGCGCGGCCTGTTCAGCCAGCTGATCTTCGTCCACCTGTACGTCGGCATCGCCGACGGAGCGCTCCGCGCGGCGGCCGGGTACGTGCGCGAGAAGGGCCGGCCCTGGCCCGAGGCCACCAGCCGGGACGTCACCGAGGACCCCTACCACCTGCAGCTCCTCGGCCGGCTGTCGGCCTCGATCGCCGCCGCGACCGCCCTCGCGGACGCGGCGAGCGGGGAGTTCGAGGCGGCCCTCGCGCTCGGCGCGGACCTCACCGACGAGCAGTGGGGACGGCTGGCGATCCTCACCGACCAGGCCAAGGCCGTCGCGACCGACGCGGTCCTGGACGTCACCCACAACATCTACCAGGCGACCGGCGCCCGCTCGACGGCGAACTCGGTGGGCCTCGACATCTTCTGGCGCAACGCGCGCACCCACACCACGCACGACCCGCTGCCCTACCGGCAGCGCGAGATCGGCCGGTACGTCCTGACGGGTGAGCTGCCCCTGCCCCGGCAGTTCGCCGACCTCGCCAAGGCCGCGGACACGACGCAGGGAACGGCGGCCCCCGCCGGCGGCGATCGGCGGTGAGCATCGAGATCAGGACGCTGACGACGGCCGAGGAGGTCAACGCGGCGTTCCGGGTGTTCCTGCGGGCCATGGTCGGCCTGCCGATCCGCGACGTCGACGCGACGGAGATCACGGAGGCGGGCCGCTTCCTCGGTGCCCTCGACGGCGACGAGGTCGTCGGGGGCGCCGACTCCTACACCAGCCGGCTCGTCGTCCCCGGCGGCGAGCGGGTCCCGCACGCGGCCGTCACCCACGTCGGCGTCCTGCCGACCCACCGGCGCCGGGGCATCCTGAGCCGGCTCATGGAACGGCAGCTCAAGGACGCCGTCGCCCGCGGCGGGGTCGTCGCCTCGCTGCGCGCCTCCGAGGCGGTCATCTACGAGCGCTTCGGCTACGGCGTCGCCTCCTCGGCGCGGCCGGCGCGGGTGAACCTCTCCCGGGCGCGGCTGCGCCCGGGGGTCCCGGCGGGCGGCGTCGTCCGGATCGCCGACCGGACGGCCACGGTCGACCAGCTGTCGCGCATCGACGAGCGGGTCGGCCGGCCCGGCGCGATCGACCGGCCGCCGGGCTGGTGGAGGCTGCAGAAGCACATCCGCGAGTCCGAGCCGGCTCCGTCCTACACCGTCGTGCACAGCACCGGCGGTGTGGACGACGGGTACGCGATCTACCAGCCCCGGGACACCGGTGCGTGGTTCACCAGCTCCGAGCGGACGGTGGCCGTGACCGACTTCGTCGCGGTCACCGACGACGCGCGTGCCGGACTGTGGCGGCACCTGTTCTCGCTGGACCTGGTCGACGTCGTCGCGTTCGACGCGCTGGCCCTGGACGACCCGCTGCCGCTGGCCTTCGCCGACCGGCGCGCGGTCGCCCTCGGCGCGCCCGCCGACGAGACGTGGCTGCGCCTGCTCGACGTCGAGGCGGCGCTGCGGGCGCGTACGTTCGGCGCCGAGGACCCCGTCGCGCTGCGGGTGAGCGACCCGCTGCTGCCCGCGAACGACGGCGTCTACGAGATCGGCCCGAAGGAGGTGCGGCGCACGTCCGCGCCCGCCGGCCTCAGCACCGACGTGGGCACGCTCGCGGCCGCCTACCTCGGCGGGACGCGGTGGCGGCATCTGGCGCTGACCGGGCGGGTCACCGTCCATGAGCCGGACGCCCTGCGGCGGATCGACGCGCTGTTCGCCACCGCCGAGCTGCCGTTCTCGGGCACCATCTTCTGACCCCGGACCCGCGGGGCGGGGGCGCCGCCCCCGCCCCGCAAAGTGGAGATCTGCGATGACCTCGCCCGATCCTTTGATCCTCTCGGCGTTCACCATGTCGACCGCGTCGCACAGCAACACCGGCCTGTGGCGACATCCGGACGACCGGACCGCCGACTACACCCAGTTGTCCTACTGGGTCGACCTCGCCCGGCGCCTGGACGCGAGCGGCTTCGACCTGCTGTTCATCGCCGACGCCGTGGGGCAACTGGACGTCTACGGGGGGAGCGCCCGCGAGGCCCTCGCCCGCGCCGTCCAGACGCCCGTCACCGACCCGCTCCTCGCGGTCTCGGCGATGGCGTCGGTGACCGAGCACCTCGGCTTCGGCGTGACGGTGTCGACGACCTACGAGCACCCCTACCTGCTCGCCCGCAAGTTCAGCACGCTCGACCACCTGACCGGCGGCCGGATCGGGTGGAACATCGTCACGTCCCTGCTGGACAGCGCGGCGCGCAACATCATCGCCCGCGACCGCCAGATCGCCCACGACGAGCGCTACGCGATCGCCCAGGAGTTCCTGGAGGTCGTGTACAAGCTGTGGGAAGGGTCCTGGGAGGACGGCGCGGTCCTGCGCGACCGGGAGAGCGGGCTGTTCACCGACCCGGACAAGGTCCATGACATCGGGCATGACGGGCAGTACTTCACGGTCCCCGGCGCCCATCTCGTGGAGCCGTCGCCACAGCGGACGCCGCTGCTCCTGCAGGCCGGGACCTCGACCGCGGGGCGCGAGTTCGCGGCCCGCAACGCCGAGCTCGTGTTCGCCGCCGACCCCCGGCCCGGGGTACTGCGCCGCAACATCGACGACATCCGGCGCCGGGCCGTGGAGTACGGGCGGGGGCCGGAGCACCTCAAGTTCCTCACCTCCGTGGCCGTGGTCGTCGACGAGTCCGACCGGGCCGCCGAGGCCAAGGCCCGCGACCTGCGGCGGTTCCGCGACGCGCGCGGCGGCCTGGTGCTGCTGTCGGCGATCAGCGGGGTCGACTGGTCCGAGTACGACCTCGACAAGCCGATCGGGGAGTTCGACACCGACGCCAGCCGCTCGGTGCTGGCCGCCTCGGCGGACGCGGGCGCGTCCGAGCGGCTCACGCTGCGCGACTTCGTCGACGGGCTCGGCGGTTTCGGCGGGGAGGCGTTCGTGGGCGGCCCGTCCACCGTCGCCGACGCGCTGGAGGCCTACGCCGAGAAGACGGGCGTCGACGGGTTCAACTTCTCCTACCTGGTGACGCCGGGCAGCTTCGACGACCTGGCCGAGCACCTCATCCCCGAGCTGGCCAAGCGCGGCCGGGTGCGGGAACGGGACGCCCCGCGCACCGTCCGGGACGCCCTGTTCGGCGCGGGGCCCCGGCTTCCCGCCGACCACCCGGGCAGCGCCTTCCGCCGGGACGGCGGTCATCGGGCCGAGCGTTCACCGGCCCGATGACCGTGCGCCCGCGTCCGGCGCTCGTCGGCCCCGCGCTCAGGCGGTGAGCGCGGCCACGGCCGCGTCGGGCGTGGGCGACGCGGCGGCGAAGTGCTCCCTCAGCGTGCGGGTCTCGTACTCGTGCCGGTAGAGGCCCCGCTCGCGCAGCAGCGGCACCACCTCGTCCACGATGACCTCCAGCCCGTCGATGAGGCGGTCGGGCTGGAGGTTGAAGCCGTCGATCGCGCCGGACCGGAACCAGTCCTCGATGTGGTCGGCGAGCTGCTCGGGCGTCCCGACGAATCCCGCGTGCCCGGACCCGGTGTAGCGGGTCTGGCGCAGGTACTCGCGGACCGTCGGGCCGGTCCGGCGGATCTGCTTGATGATCGACTCGCGGAAGCCGATGCTGCCGGAGAAGGTCTGCGAGTCGATCGGACCCGACAGGACCTCCTCGGGGAAGGGCTCGTCCAGCTCCAGCGTGGACGCGTCGAACCCGATCGCCCCGGACAGCCACTGGGTCGAGTACGCCGCCGGGCTGAGATCGTAGAGCTCGTCGCTGCGGCGCCGGGCCTCCTCCTCGGTGCTCCCGAGGCTCAGCAGCAGCCCCGGAAGGATCTTGACGTCGTCCGGACGCCGGCCCGAGGCGACGGCGTTGCGCTTGACCTCGCGGTAGTGCTCGATCGCGCCCTCCTTGGTCAGCTCGGCGGCGAAGACGCCCTCGGCGAACCGGCCGGCGAGCCGCCGCCCCTTCGGCGAGCCGCCCGCCTGCAGCAGGACGGGCCGGCCCTGCGGCGACGGCGGGACCCGCAGCCGGCCGTCCAGGTCGAAGAACCGCCCGTGGTAGGCGACCGGCTTCCCGGTGCGGGCGGACTCCCACAGCGCGAGCACGGCCTCGACGAACTCCTCGGCGCGGTCGTAGCGGTCGTCGCGGCCGGGAATGTCCGGCAGCCCGAAGTTGCGGGCGGAGTCGGCGCCGCGGGTGGTCACGAAGTTCCAGCCCGCGCGGCCTCCGGAGAGCAGGTCGAGCGAGAGGAGCCGCTCGGCCAGCTCGAAGGGGTCGTTGAAGGTGGTCGACGCGGTGACGACCAGGCCGACGTTCCGCGTGGCGGTCGCGACGTGCGCCCAGTCGATCGTGGGTTCGAGGCGGCCGTTGTTGGCGTCGTGGGACGGGTCTCCCAGGGCGGGCCCGTCGGCGAGGAAGACCGCGTCGAGGGTTCCGCGCTCGGCGAGGCGCCCGATCGTCTCCCAGTACCCGGGATCGACGAAGGCGTCCGGCGCCAGCCGGGGCGTCTGCCACGCCGAGGGCAGGTAACCGAGGACCAGGACGTTGACGCCGAGCAGTACATGGCCGGTGCGTGGTGGGGACACGGTCGTTCCTCTCGCTGCTAAACTTAATTAATCCTACCTGAAATACATGAATAGGGGTGTCCGATGCCCGGTCACGACCGCTCGCCGGCCCATCTCGCACTGGCGCTGACGGGCGACCAGGCCCTGACCGTCCTGGCGGACGACGCGCTCCCGGCGCTGCTCGACGGCGGGCCCCTGGCGTTCACCGTCGTCGGGACGGACCGGCTCGCGCCCGGCGAGCCGGACGACCGGCGCACCGTGGACCCGAGCGTGGCCGTGGCGGCGCTGGCGGGCCGCACCACCGGCGCCGCCTTCCTCGCCGCGTCCTCGCCGGAGCGCGACCACCCGTACAACCTCGCCAGGCGGATCACGTCCCTGGGCCACCTGTCCCGGGGCCGCACCGGCGTGGTCCTCGGCCAGGCCGATCCCTTCGTGGCGGCGGGCGCCGGGCGGGCGCGCGGGAACGGTCCCCTGCTCACCCGCCCCGCCGGGACCGAGGCGACGCGCGACCTGGCCCTGGCGACGCAGAAGCTCGAGCAGACCTGGCCGTACGACGCCATCGTCGCCGACCGCGAGCAGCGGATCTTCGCGCGCGGCGACCGGATCCGCGCCGCCGCGCACCGGGGCGTCTACTCGGTGGCGGGCCCGCTCACGCTTCCGGCACCCCGCGACGGCGCGTCCGTCCTGGCGTGGTGGGCGAGCGCGGTGGACGAGCTGGAGGCCGCCGTCGAGGTGTCCGACGTCCTGATCGTCCCGCATGGGCGGGAATGGGCGTCCGCCGTGCGCTCGGCGCTCGACGCCGTGCCCGGCCGCCGGTTCGCCGATCCCGACCGGCGGCCCCTCGTCTTCACGGTGGTCGACGTCCCGCCGGGCGCGGCGGCCGGCGAGGTCCGGACGTCGATCGGCGCCGTGCCGGAGACGATCGTGGACGGCGTCGTGCTGCGCCCCACCGGCCCCGACCCGCGCGAGGCCATCGAGCTGGCCGCGCGCCTGGACGCCGGCCGGGAACGGGCCGAGGGCCCGCTGCGCGCCCGGCTGGGACTGCCGGAGGCCGCCGACCTGCTCGCCGGCGGCCCCGGCGTGTTCCCGGTGCCCGTTCCCCGGCCGTGACCCGCTAGATCAGCGGGTGGCGCGGGGGGTTGACCCCGTTCAGGAGGTGGTTGCCGATGTGGACGTACTTCCAGCGGGCGGGGTCGTGCAGGGAGTGCGTGCGGACGTTGCGCCAGTGGCGGTCCAGGCCGTGGCGCGCGTCCGCGGCGCTGGTCCCCGCCAGTTCCAGGACGTCGGTGGCGATCTGCACGGCGACCTCCTGCGCGTACGCCTTGGCCTCGGCGACCGCCAGCGACGCGGCGGCGGTGTTCTCGTCGGTCAGCGCCAGGGCCGCCTGGGCGGCGTCGATGGCGCGGCCGGCCCGCTCGAACAGCGCCTCCAGCGCGTGCAGCAGCGTCGTCAGGCGGCCGAAGCGCAGGACGACGTGCGGCTCGTCCGACACCTTCTCCACGCCGGACTCGAACCACGGACGGGAACGTTCCCGGACGAAGGCGGCGCCCTCCTCCAGGGCCGCCCGCGCGATGCCGACGTCGATGGCCAGGTGCAGCAGCTGGTCGTAGGCCCCGAGGACGAGCGGCGGCGGATCCGCCGGAAGCGGCCCGTGATGCAGGACGTGCTCGGCGGCGACGCCGACGCCGGTGAACACGATCGATCCGCTGGCGGTGGCCCGCTGCCCGAAGGCCGTCCAGTCGTCGCCGAACTCCAGCCCCCCGGCGTCGCCCGGGACGAAGGCGGTGACCGGGAGGTTCTGGTCGCCCTCCACCGAGGCAGCCACGCCGATCCACTGGGCGCCGAGCGCGCCGGTGGTGTAGTACTTGCGGCCGTCGAGCCGGTAGCCGCCCGCCGGGTCCGGGACGACGGTCGTGCGCCGGTCGAACACGTGCTTGGTACCGCGTTCGGCGGTCGCGTTGCCGATCCGCGCGCCGCCGGCCACCTGCCCGTAGAAGAACTCCTTCTGCTGCTCGGTGCCCGCCTCGCCGAGCACGGCCAGCAGCACGAAATGCGCGAGCACCAGCTGCGCCACCGTCGGGTCGGCCTGGGCGATCACGCGGAACACCTCGCCGACCGTGCTCGCGGCGACCCCGCCGCCCCCGTGCTCGCGCGGGACGGAGATGGCCAGCAGCCCGCTGGCGGCGAGCTCGTCCAACTCGGCGGCCGGGTGCAGCGCGCCCTGGTCGCGTTCGATCGCGCCGGGGGCGATCCGGGCGGCGAAGGCGCGCGCCGCCTCGACCGCCGCGGCGTCGTCGAGCACGGGCGGCGCCGCCGCGGTGCTGGTCAGGCTCATCGATCTCTCCTCGCCGACGTAATCTTCACAATGTAGGTAGGGTATACCTGAAATCGCGTCCCACGGCGAGGCGGGCGGTGGCCGGCGACCCGCTGGTCAGCGGCCGGCCGGGGTGAGCAGGACGCCGAAGGTGCGCCCTCCGAAACCCTTCGTGGCGACACCGACGATGGCGCCGTTCTCGTTGATTCCGGTGGCGGTGGTGATGTGGTAGCCCGAGTTCGGCGGGATCAGCGTGTCCAGATCGGTCGCGACGCCGTTCTCATAGACGAACCCGCCGCTCCTGTCCGAGCCGACGATCGTGCCCTTGTCATTGATCGCGTTCGCGGAGGCGTTGGCGATTCCGGTGGCGGAGACGTTGAGATCGGTCACGGTTCCCTTGGCGAAAACGACGGCATGGGTGATGCCGCGCTCCTTTCCCGTGGTCGTGGTGGAAACGCCCACGGCCACCCCGGCGGAGTTGACCGCCTTGGCCTCGGCGTAGGTTCCGCCGGGCAGTGTCCCCAGATTCTCGATCTGGCCGTTCCGCCATTGGACGGCGGGGAAGACGTCCGTCAGGGTGGCCCCGCCCACCACCAGCCCGTCGTCGTTGACGGCGTTCGCGCGGGCGTGCTGCCCGCCGGGAAGAGCGGGCAGCCTGGTGAGCGCGGTGCCCTTCACCGTCCAGGCGCTGGTCCGGTTGTTCGCGTCCAGGGTCTTGCCGGAGATCTGGCCGTTGTCGCTGATCCCGGTGGCCTCCACGTCGGAGAACCGCAGGTCGGCGTCCACGCCCAGGTCCGCCCCCGTGGGACCCGGGGCAGGCCACCTGATCGGGCGGTTGTGGCCTTTGAGGGGATCGGTGAAGAGCAGATCTCCGACCACCACTCCGGAACGGTTGACGGCGCGCGGCGTGGTGTACTGCTCGTGATTGCCGGGGTCGCTCGGCGTGGCCAGGAACGCGAGCGTGTTCGTCCCATGCTCGACGACGAAACCCTGCCCGTTCTGCGCGCCCGCCTCCTGACCGACGCCGATGATGTCCCCGTCGTCGTTGATTCCCAGATAGCGCTGGGCCTCGGCCGGGCCGACGGTCAGCACGTACCGCTGCGCGGCGGCGGCGTGCGCCGGCGCGGACAGGCCGCCGCCGGTGACCGACAACGCCGTCACGCCGGCGACGGCGGCGACACCGGCCGCTTTCGCGCCGATCCGGAAACGGGCCCCCACTGTGTTCCTCGACAAAGGAACGCTCCTTCATGCTCGGCCGGTCCGATGACCGGCTTCCGGCGAAGGGACGGCGACGTCGTCCGCCCTCTCGGCATGAGATAGGCGCGGGGGTTACACGGGGGCTCGGCGCCGGTCACCCCTGCCGGGGGGTGACGAGGCCCGACTCGTAGGCGAACACCACCAGCTGGGCGCGGTCCCTGGCGTACAGCTTGGTCATCGCCCTGCTGACGTGCGTCTTCGCGGTGGAAAGACTGATCACCATGTGGGCGGCGATCTCGTCGTTGGACAGGCCCCGGGCCACCAGCGCGGTGGCCTCGCGCTCGCGGTTGGTCAGCACGTCGAACCCCGCGGGCTCGGCCGCGGGCCGGCGGGCGACGTACTCGCCGATCAGCCGGCGGGTGATCGACGGGGACAGCAGCGCGTCGCCGCGGGCCGCCACCCTGACGCCCTGCAGCAGGTCGGCGGGCTCGGTGTCCTTGACCATGAAGCCGCAGGCGCCGGCGCGGAGCGCGTTGAAGACGTACTCGTCGAGGCCGTAGTTGGTGAGGATCACGACGTGGACGCCGCTGAGCCGCTCGTCGGCGGCGATCAGCCGGGTCGCCTCGATCCCGTCCATGACCGGCATCTGGACGTCGAGGAGCACGACGTCGGGCCGGTGCTCCAGGGCCAGCGCGACGCCCTGCCGGCCGTCCGCCCCCTCGGCCACCACCTCGATGTCGTCCTCGATCTCCAGCAGGGCCCGGAAACCGCCGCGGATGAGCGCCTGGTCGTCCACGAGCAGTACGCGGATCATGATCCTCCTACCAGCGGGAGCTCAGCGCGCACGGTGAACCCGCCCCCGGGGCGGGGCTCGGCCCGCAGCCGGCCCTCCAGCGCGGTGACGCGCTCGCGCATGCCGAGCAGCCCCGTACCGGGCACGGGCGGCGCCTCCGGGTCGGCCATGCCATCGTCGTCGACCTGCACGACCAGTTCCGCTCCCGAGTAGTCGATGCGCACCGCCGCGGCCGCCCCGCCGGAGTGCCTGGCGACGTTGGTGAGCGCCTCCTGGACGATCCGGTACGCGGCCCGGTCCACCTCGGCCGGCAGCTCCCGGCGCGTCCCGCAGATCGTCACCGTGGCGGGCAGCCCGGTCGAGCGGGCCCGTTCCACCAGGTCGCCGAGCCGGTCGAGGCCGCTGGCCGCGGTCTCGCGGTCCGAGCCGTCGGTGTCGCGCAGCACCTCCAGGGTGGCGCGCAGCTCGCGCATGGCGTCGCCGCTGGCCTCCTGGATGGCCAGCAGCACGGGGGGCACCTCCTCACCGCGCCTGCGGGCCAGGTGAACGGCCACCCCGGCCTGGACCTTGACGATCGAGATGCTGTGGGTGAGGGAGTCGTGCAGCTCCCTGGCGATGCGCAGCCGCTCCTCGCCCGCGCGGCGCAGGGCCGCCTCCTCGCGGGTGCGCTCGGCCTCGGCCGCCCGCCGCTCGGCCTCCTCCAGGTACGCCTGCCGGTGCCGGGTCACCGTCGCCAGCACGCCGGCCGCGACGAACCAGCCGACCAGCAGCGCGGTCCCCTGGAGATCCTCGGCGGATCCGCCCCCGTCGGCCAGTCTCGCGGCCAGATCGGCGGTCAGGAAGGCCACGCCCGCCAGGGCCGCGGCCAGGTCGTGGCCGGCCCGCACCGCGGCGAACACCGACACCAGCACGGGAAAGGCCGCGGGCGGCCCCGGCTGGACGTGCACGTCGACCGCGAGCATGCAGGCCGTGGAGACGAACAGCGACACCAGCGGGGCCCGCCGCCAGGCGACCAGCACGACCGAGCCGGCGAGGGCGGCGGCGAGATCCAGCGCCCCCGCGCCCGGCGTGACGAGCACGACGACCGTGAGCACGACGGCCTTCACCGTGGCGAGCAGACCGTCCTCGACGAGCAGCCGCCGCTGGTCCAAGAACCTCATTCGCGCAGATTAAGCGATTCTCGGCCCAGGGTCGTCCACTCCACGTCGCAGTCGATGACTACTCCCCACGATGTAGCCGGCCCGGCACTGCCCCCCGGGTGCCGGGCCGAGGAGTCGTCCCCGGCGGGACGACCGCCGCCCGGCCCGAAGGCCACGATGTGCGGCATGTGCGAGCACCCAGTCGAGGGCGCCTTCCGCGGTGTGAGCCCGCGCGGCCGCCCGCCGTCGCCCCGCACGTCCGGAACCGGCAGGAACGGGGCCGCGGCCGCGGGCACGGAGCAGAGGAGCGAGATCCGTTGACGAGCATCGAATCGGCGAGCCGCCGGCCGGCCGCCGCGCCGGCCGCGCGTGCGGCGCTCACCCTCACGGCGGTGGCCGTCGTGCAGTTCATGGTGTCCCTGGACCTGTCGGTCGTGAACGTCGGCCTCCCGAAGATCGCCGCCGGCCTCGGCTTCGGTGAGGTGGGGCTGACCTGGGTGATCCACGCCTATGCCCTGACATTCGGCGGGCTCCTGCTGCTGGGCGGCAAGGCCACCGACCGGTACGGCCGCAAGCGGACCCTGCTGACGGGCCTCGGCCTGTTCGGCGTGGCCTCGCTCGCCGGGGGCTTCGCCCAGGAGCCCGGCCACCTGGTCGCCGCCCGGGCCGCCCAGGGCATCGGCGCCGCCGCGGCGGCCCCGGCCGCGCTGGCCCTGCTGACCGCGACGTTCCCCGAGGGCCGGGCCCGCGTCCGCGCCTTCGGCATCTGGAGCGCGATGAACGCCGCCGGGGCCGCCCTCGGCGTCCTGATCGGCGGAGTGCTCACCCAGTACGCCGGCTGGCGCTGGGTGATGTTCGTGAGCGCGCCGATGGCCGCCGTCGCCTTCTCCATGGTCTGGCGGGGCGTCACCGCCGAGCCGCCGCCGTCCCGCGGCCGCCGCCCGGACGTCCTCGGCGCGGTCCTGGCCACGGCGGGCATGACCCTGCTGGTGTTCGGCGTCGTCCGCACCGACCAGTACTCGTGGACGTCGCCGGTCACCCTGGCGACCCTGGCGGCCGCCGCCGCGCTGCTGGCCGCCTTCCTCCAGGTCGAGCGGACCACCACCCGCGAGCCGCTCGTCCGGCTCGGCCTGCTGGCCAACCGCGCGGTCGCCGGCGTGAACGCCTGCAACCTCCTGGTCGGCGCGGCCATGGCCGCGTCCTTCTACTTCATCTCCCTCTACCTCCAGCGGGTCCTCGGCACCGGGCCGGCGCTGACCGGCGTCATGTTCCTGCCACTCGCGCTCGGGGTGGTCGCCGGGTCCGTCGTCGCCATCAAGCTCGGCTACCGGCTGGCCCCCTGGAAGCTCCTGGTCGTCGGCGGGCTCCTGACCGCGGCCGGATTCGGCTGGTTCGGCCTGATCAGCGCGGACGGCTCCTTCGCGGCCGACGTCCTCGGTCCCTCGATCGTCGCCAGCATCGGCTTCGGCCTCTGCCTCGGGCCGCTCGTCTCCCTCGCCACCGCCGGGGTCGCTGCCCACGAGACCGGCACCGCGTCCGGCCTGCTCGCCAGCTCGCGCCAGATCGGCGCCTCGCTCGGGCTCGCCGCCCTGGGCACCGCGGCCCACCACCGCAGCGGCTCCGCCCGCACCCCCGAGGCCCTCAACGACGGCTACGCGCTCGGCCTGGCGCTCAGTGCGGTGCTCCTGGCCGCGGCGGCGCTCATCGCCCTCACCGTCCTGCGCCGGACGGACGCGCCGGAATGACCGTCACCCCGATCGACCTCTTCGGGAACTCCATCCACCTGCACCAGGACGGGCAGGGGCCCGTCCCACGTGCCTTACCGCCTCACCGTCACGGGAAGGACGACTGGACCCGAGTCTGCGGATCGCCGCCGAACCGGATCCCCGATGCGGACCCACGGTCACACCCTCGGCTTGTCGCGCAGCCTCGCGACCGGGTGGGGGCCCACCGTCGCCAGCCGGTAGCCGCCGCCGAACTCGTCGCGGTGCTCGTCGATGACGCGTTCCCGCGCAGGACGCGCGGCATTGATCTTGTGCTGGTACTCCTCGAACCGGCGGTGCGCCTCCTGCACGTAGCCGGTGCCGAGGGTGGTCCAGTCGATCTGGGTGGCCAGCAGGTCGCGGACCAGCCGCTTGTTCGGCTCGAAGGCGACCGGCTCGGGCAGCGAGGGGGCGAGCACGGACTCGGGGTCACGGCCGTCGTACCGGCGCATGAGGTCGCAGGCGATCCGCAGGTGCTCCAGCTCCATGTTCAGGTGCAGCTCCCAGATGTCCTTGACACGCCGGTCGGACTCGGTCTGCATGAACGAGTAGTACAGGTAGCACTCGTTGTACTCGTGGTTGACGAGGCGCTCCCACCAGGTCTCGCCCGGGTCGACCAGCGACTCGTAGTGCGTGACGTGCTCTTCCTCGACGAGACCGATCTCCTGGTAGAGCTGCCGGGCGATCGGCTCCATGTACATCGGGCCGACGTTCATGTAGAAGTTCATCGTCTGCTGCTCGGCCGACATGATGGTCAGCGCGTGCAGCTTGGACAGGGGCGCCGCCGCGGCCCGGTCGTAGGGTTCGCGGACGTTGTCCAGGGGGTCGCGGTGCTGGAGGCGGCCGGGGCGTCCCGGCATGACCTCGGTGAGATGGTCGACGACCTTCTCGGCCTTGCGGTGCTCGATCATCTCGTACAGGTTGGCGTACCGGTACAGATGGTCGAAGTCCTCCAGCAGGCCGAACTGGTAGGACTGCCTGAGGTAGGGGTCGGGCTCCTGGCGGGCGACCCAGCCGGTGAGGTCGACGGCGACCTGCTCGTAGCTGAGCGTGGTCTCCAGCACCGACGCCTGGCCCGGCAGCAGCCAGTTGACGACCTTCTGCTGCTGTGCCTCGATGTAGCGGACCCGGGCCAGTCGCCGTTTGACCTCCACGTCCGGACAGACTCGGGCGAGATGGTGGCTGAACATGATCGCCTCCACCTCGATGCCGTTCATGGTGATGATCCGGCATCTGGTGTAGGGATCGGACTCTTCGGGATCGGTGGGCGCGACGTCCAGCTGGTCCCAGTTGCGCAGCTGGTCGTCCAGCGGGATTCCACGGTGTTCGAGCGGGTTGAAGGCCACCAGGCCCACCTTTCCTGTGGAAGCTGACCGAGGCGATGCCCGCTCCGCTTACCCGAGGCGATCGGCTCTGCACTCTTCTCGGGACCGAAACACAAGGTCGTGCGAGAAGCCGGAGGGACCGCTTTGGCCGTATTGGCCCGCGGAAGGCCTGGCCGTCCGCGCCGTCCCGTCCTGCTGTCTCGTCCCGCCGTCCTGTCCCGTTCGGCGTCGAGGCGGGGCCGCCCCGGTCGCGCGAGTACCGATGTTTGGCGCGGGTGGCCCGGGTACCCGGCGGTGGCAGGTCGACCGGGACGCGTGGCCCGCCGTCCACGCGTCCCTGCTGCGGTCGGAGATCCTGATCCTCGCGTCGCCGACGTGGGCCGGGCAGCCGTCCTCGATCGCGCAGCGGGTCGTCGAGCGGATGGACGCGATGTTGTCGGAGACCGATGACGACGGCCGCCCCGTGGCGTTCAACCGGGTCGCGGGCGTGGTCGTCACCGGCAACGAGGACGGCGCGCACCACGTGATCAACAACCTGAGCGGCGCGCTCACCGAGTTCGGCTACACGATCCCGGGCCAGGCGTGGACGTACTGGAACCGGGGCCCGGGACCCGGCCCCAGCTACCTGGACAGCGAAGAGGGACGGGACTGGTCGCACGGCACCGGGCGGGCGATGGCCTCCAACCTGGTGGCCGCCGCCTCGGCGCTGGGCCGGAACCCGATCCCCGCTCCGCCGTCCTGAGCGGCTCAGCCCTTGCGCTTGTTGCTCTTGCCGATCGCCTTGACCAGCTCCCTCTTGGACATGGTCGAGCGGCCTGAGACGTCCAGCCGCTTGGCGATGTCATAGAGGTGCTGCTTGGAGGCGTTGGCGTCCACACCGCCCGCGGTCTTGCGCGAGGTGCCGCGGCCGCCCTTCGCCCGGGCGTCGGACGGGCCCTTGGCGCCCTTGGGCTTCGGTTCCCAGTGGTCGCCGACCCTCTCGTGGGTGTGCTTGAGGGCCGAGTAGGCGACGCGGTGGGCGCGCTGCCCCTCCCCGTACTCCTTGGCGGCCGAGTCGTGCGCCTTGGCGTAGGTGCGCTGGGCCTTGGCGTCCGACCGTTTGATCGTGTCGGGGAGCTCGGTCTTCTTCACCCGGCCCCTGCTCGTGGTCTTCGGCATCGTGCTTCACCTCCCGATATGTGCCCTACGGGTCGGATACCCCGCATTGGCAGGAATCCACGCGGGTCCTGGCCATGCGGAGCCAGGCGGCGTGTCGCGCCGGAGGGTGCTCGGCGGGCGGGTGGACCGCGGTGAGGTCGGCCCGGTGGTGCGGGACTCCGCCGCGGATGACCAGGACCGTGTTCACGAGGGTCGAGAAATCGGTGAAGGGGTCGCCGTCGACGACGGTCAGGTCGGCGATCATGCCGGGCCGGACGGTACCGAGGTCGCGGTCGACGCCGAACAGGCGGGCGGGGGCGACGGTGGCGCTGTGGAGGGCCTGGCCGGGGGTGAAGCCGTGGTCGTGCAGGGCGCGCAGGGCCAGGTGCAGGGACAGGCCGACGGGCACCAGCGGGGAGTCGGTCCCGAGGACGAGGGTGGCGCCGGCGGCGGCCAGGCGCCGGTAGTTCCCCATTTCCTTGGCCAGAGCGCGGGTCTGCCCGCTCGTGGGCGGCGTCCCGGCACGCTGGTCGACGGTGGCGACGTCCCAGGGCGGCATGAGGGCGCGGACCCGCGGATCGCGGGCGAGGGCGGGGTCGTCGCCGAGCATGACCTGCGCGGTGAACGGCGTGATGATCAGGGCGAAGGTTCCGTCGGCGTATTCGGCGATGAGGTCCTGGTGGATCTCGCCCCTCGGGGTGGTGGCGTGTCCGTAGGGGAGGCGCTGCGTGGCCTGCAGATGGGTGGTGAGGTCCTGCCCGGCGTTGCGGCCGGGAGAGCACAGGTGGCTGCCGGACGGTACGCCGAGGCGGTGCGCGGCTCGGGCGGCCTGGGCCATGACGGCGCCGGAGGCGCGGACGTAGGTCTTGACGAAGTCGACGTCCACGGCGGTGGCGCGGTCAAGCGTGCGCTCGACGCCCGCCTCGGTGCGGTGGGTGCGGCCCATCGTGTACGCCGTGCGGGAGCCGTCGATCAGCTCGGCGCAGGCCAGCAGCCGCGGTGCGGTGGAGTCGCCGGACTCGGCCGATTCGCGCAACCGTATCGCCTCGTAGAGCGACCCGCCCAGGCACACGGTGGTGGTGATGCCGTAGGCCAGCGACAGCAAGTTCTGCCGGGCGCCGTAGGTGGCCTGATACGGGTGGGTGTGGCCGTCGAACAGGCCGGGGAGGACCGTCCGGCCGGAGGCGTCGATGGTCCGGTGACCGGGCCGCCGGGCGCGGTGGGGCACGACGGCGGTGATCCGGCCGCCGCTGATCAGGACGTCGACGTCGTGGCGCGGGGGAGCGCCCGTGCCGTCCCACAACTGCCCGGCGTGGACGCGCAGTGCCTCGCCGTCCCGCGAGGGGCCGCGCCGGGACGGGCCGCGCACCCGCAAGGGGACGGGGATCGTGCGGCGCGCGGTGACCGCACCGGTGGAGTCCAGCGACAACAGGCGCAGGCTGCCGCTGGACAGGTACAGCAGAGTTCTGGAGTCGCGGGCCCAACTGGGGTGGTCGGCCGGCTCGCCGGTGAGGCGGTGCGGCGGGCCGGCGGGGGCCCCGGCGGCGGTGACGGGGAGCAGCCACAGCGCCGACTCGGTGACCAGCGCCATCCAGCGGCCGTCCGGCGACCAGGCCGGCCCGCAGGCGACGCGGTCCGACAGCGACTGGTGGTCGGCGGGCAGGTGACGGGTCTCGGCGCCGGTGCCGGTGTCGATGACCCGGATGAGGTTGTAGCCCTCCCGGAAACGCTGGTTGAGCCGGTTCCGGTCGCAGAAGGCCACGAAGCGGCCGTCGGGCGACCAGGTGGGGGTGCCGGGCAGCTCGTGGGCGGTCAGCGGCCGGGCCAGGTGACGTCTCGTGCCGGCGGCCGGGTCGAGCAGCAGCAGGTTCCCCTCGAGGTCATGGCAGGCCAGCCGCGCGCCGTCGGGGGAGGGCACCGGATGCACCAGCCCGGCCGCCACCTCCTCATCGCCTCCGGCGTCCAGGTGAAGCCGGTGGACGGCGGCCAGGCCGCCCTTGTCGGTGCAGTACAGCAGGCTGCGGCCGTCCGGCGACCACGCGGGCATCTGCACATAGTGGACGGGTTCGGCTCGCACGGCCTCGCGCGGCGGGCCGTCCAGCGGCATCACCCACAGTGTGTTGAGCGCGACGAAGGCGACGTCGCGACCGTCGGGCGACAGCACGGGAAGGTGGATCCCGCGCACCTGAGCAGGCCGTCCTTCGTGAAGGGCCACGCGCTCCAGGTCGTGCTTTTTGGGCCTCCAGCGGGGCCGCCGCACCGGCAGCCGCGCGGTGAAGGCGATCTGCTCGACCGATCCCGTGCTCAGGGTGCGGATGCGGACGTGGCCGTCGCCCAGGTACAGCAGCCTGTCCTCGTCCAGCCAGCACGGCGGGGCGGCCGCGAGATCCTCGCCGGAGACGACGATCTGCCCGTCCACCAGCAGGTCCGCCTCCGAGGCGGGCATGGCCGCCGAGTCGGTCGCGCCGATCAGCAGCAGGCAGGCGACCCGGCCGGACGGCGAGACCGACGGGCACAGCAGGCGGCCCGCGCCCGTGGTGTGGACGACCCGGGCGGGGCCGCCGGCCGCCGGTATCCGGACCAGTGACGCGCCGCCGTCGGTGCCGCCGCCCGGCCGGTGGGCGGCGCGGACGCATACCAGCCACCGGCCGTCCGGCGACCACGCGGGATCGAGGTCCTCGAAGTCCCCGCCGGTGAGCCGGGACGGCGGGCCGCCGCGCGGGTCCATCGTCCACAGCCCGAAGGCCGAGCCCGCCACGGCGTCGCCGCCGCGTTCGGACGAGAACGCCAGCCGCGTGCCGTCGGGCGACCAGGCCGCGCCGCGGTCGTCCCAGGGCCCGCCGGTCAGCTGCCGCAGCCCGTGCCCGTCGGGCCGCATGGACCACAGGTGGAAGCCGCCCCCGTGATAGGCGCCCAGCGCCACCAGGCTCCCGTCCGGGGACAGGACCGGGCGGGTCGCCTCCAGGTCCCAGCCGGTCAGCGGCGTCGCCGGGCCGCCGCGGCGGGGGATCCGCCACAGCACCCCCTGCACCTCGGCGATCAGGTCGCCGTCCGGGCCCGCCGTCACCGACCCGCCGGTCGCCTCGGTGTAGGTCAGGACCCGGCGTCCGCCGCGGCCGGAGGCGGGGACCGGGACCGCCACGCCTCCCGGTGCCACCGGCGCCAGCGCGGCGGCCAGTCCCGCGGCGGACCGTCCCAGAAAACCCCGCCGGCTGAACCATTCTGTCTGCATTTGTGGCCATTTCCCTTCATGACCGGCCGGGCCTGTGACCTCATTAAAGTCGGTCGGCCCGAGCCCGCATCGGGAAATCACCGGCCCGGGGACGGGAGGCCGGGGGCCGCGGAGTTCCGTGCTCTGAAATGGCCGCGTTGTATTTCCGAAATGCCGCGACTTGTCAGGCCGGCAGGGATTCCAGCTGCGCCAGGAGCAGGTCCTTGCCGGTCCGGTCCAGCCAGGTACCGAAGTCGATGAGGCCGGGGTGGGCCTCGCGCAGCGGGGCCAGGTCGGTGTCGAAGTAGCGCTCGCCCGCCCAGGTGAAGACCTTGGCGGCCTCGGGGACGTGCTCCCACAGCGTGTCGAGAGGGACCTCGGTGTGCGGCACCGTCCGTCCGGCCGCCGCGCCCAGTGCCGCGGCGATCTGCGGGGCCGTCAACCTGTCCCCGGTGATCTCGATGGACTCGCCGACGTACTCGCCGGGGTCGGCGAAGGCCAGCGCGGCGAACGCCCCGGTGTCGTCGATGGCGATGAGCTGCATGACCAGGTCGTCATGCCAGGGGACGTTGAGCGAGCCCTCCTGGAAGAACCGCGCCGGATTGACGAAGTCCTCCATGAACCCGGCCGGGCGCAGGATCGTCGCGGGGACGCCCAACTCGCGGATATGGGCCTCGGCCTGCCATTTCTCGATCGGTCCCCAGCCCCGCTCCACGTAGTAGGCGTTCTGGCTCTCGGCGCCGCCGACCGAGGAGTAGACCAGGTGCCGGACGCCCGCGGCCTTGGCGGCGTCCGCGACGTTCTTGGCCTGGGCGAGCTCGTCGGGGTTGGCGGACTGGACGCTGTAGACGCCGTGGGCGCCCTGGGCCGCCGCCTCGATCGAGTCGCGGTCGTTCAGGTCGCCGCGGACGAGCTCCGCGCCCGCGGCGGCGAGCGCGGCGGCCGCCGTGGTCGTGCCGTCCCGGACGAAGGCCCGGACCCGCCAGCCGGCGGCGAGCAGGTGGCGGGCGGTGGCACCGCCCTGATTTCCGGTGGCGCCGGTGACCAGGACGGTCTTGGTGGTGTCGTCGGTGGTGGTCATGGCGTGACCATATGACGATTTTTGAAAATCAGTCAACTATCATCGTGAGTTGACGCGATTCGCCATCTGGTCATATGGTCCGCGTGTGAGCGCCCCGACCGAACGTCTCCGGAGCCCCGGCCAGCGTGCCGAGCGGGCCGGGCGGATCCTCGACGCGGCGGCCGACCTGCTGCTGCGCCACGGCTACCGGCGGGTGACCATCGATGACGTCGCCGCCGGCGCCGGCATCGGAAAGGGCACCGTCTACCTGCACTGGAAGACCCGTGAGCAGCTGTTCGGCGTGGTGTTCGCGCGCGAGCTGCTCTCGGCGGTGGACGAGCTGCGCCTGGAACTGCGGCGGGATCCCCGGGCGGGCCTGCTGCACCGCTTCGCGCGCGCCTACTTCCTGGCCATCGTGAGACGCCCGCTGCTGCGCGGGTTCCTGCTGGGCGACCCCGAGATGCTCGGCAGGCTCACCGCCGCGCCCGGCACCGCGCGCGACGCCCGGCACGCCGCGACGCTGGCCGGGTATCTCCGGCTGCTCTCCGAGCACGGCCTGCTGCGCGACGACATGGACGCCGACGAGGTCGGCCACGCCTACCAGGCGACGTTCGAGGGCTTCCTGCGGGCCGGGGACGCGCCCGGGGACGCGGCGGGCGACGCGGCGTCCGTGGACGGCCCCGAGAGGCGGGCCGACCTCCTGGCGCGGACCGTCCAGCGGGCGTTCGAGAGCGACGCCCCCGCCTCCGACGCCGCCCTGGCAGAGGTGGCCGCCGCCACCGCCGCCCTCCTGGGCGACCTCATCGACGCCGACCGCGCCGAGTTCGACATACCCGAGCTCTGACGAGAACGCCGCCTCTCACTCCGCCAGGCGGGTGTCGCGCGCCGTCTTCTCCCACCGGGTGATCTCCGCCCGGACGCCGTCGAGGTGGCCGAGGACGGCGTCGACGGCGTCGTCTCCGAGCGGCAGCCGCAGCGGGGTCTCGTCGGCCTCCAGCGCGGTGAGGATCGCGGCGGCGGCCTTCGCCGGGTCGCCGGGCTGGGTGCCGTCGCCGGTCTCGGTCATCCGCCGCGTCGGCCCGACGGTGGCGGCGTAGTCGTCGATCTCCGCGCTGACGCCGAGGTTGCCGAACAGCCGGGTGCGGAAGGCCCCGGGCTCGACGACGAGGACCTTGACGCCGAGCGGACGGACCTCGTCCGCCAGCGCCTCCGACATCCCCTCCAGGGCGAACTTCGTCGCGCTGTAGGCCGAGAACCCGGCGAAGGACATCTGCCCGCCCATGCTGCTCATCTGCACGATCGCCCCGGACCGGCGCCGGCGCATGTGCGGGAGGACCGCGCGGACCAGGGCGGCGGGACCGAAGACGTGGACCTCGAACAGCGCCCGCAGTTCGGCGTCGGTGGTCTCCTCGGCCGCCCCGACGTGGCTGCGGCCCGCGTTGTTGACCAGCACGTCGATCCGCCCGTGCCGCGCCACGACGTCCTCCACCGCGGCCTTGATCCCCGCGCCGTCGGTGACGTCCAGCCGGAGCGCCTCGACCCGGCCGGGGTGCGCCGCGACCAGATCGTCCAGCGCCTCCACGCGGCGGGCGGCCGCGACGGCGATGTCGCCCGCCGCGATCGCGGCCTCGGCGATCGCGCGGCCGAAGCCGCTGCTCGCACCCGTGATCAACCAGACCCTGTCCATCGGAACCTCTTCCCGCTCACCTCGTGACCTCGTGCACGACCCACCGTCGCCCACGGTGCCCGCGGCCGTCCAAGACCCGCTGTGATTACCGATGGCTATACCCGCGGCCGATCACCACGGCACCGCGCCCTCGTCGTCGAAGAACCCGCCGGTCGGGCCGTCGGCGCCCAGCGTCGCCAGCCGCTCCACGATCGCGGCGCCGTCGTCGGCCGAGCGGGTGAGCGCGAGGCCGAGATGCCGCGTGAAGTCCGTCGCGCACGGGCCGGGCGTGCAGGCGTTGACCAGGATGCCCCGCTCCCGGAGATCCCTGGCGTACTGCACGGTCAGCGCGTTGAGCGCCGCCTTCGACGGCGGGTACGCGACGTGGCCCGGCAACCGGGACATGTAGTGGCCCGGGTCGGTCATGAAGGTGAGCGAGCCGACGCCGCTGGACACGTTGACCACGCGGGCCGCCGGTGAGCGCGACAGCAGCGGCAGCATGGCGTCGGTCACCGCGATGACGCCGAGGACGTTGGTCTCGAAGACCCGCCTGACCAGCTCCAGGTCGGCCGTCCCCGGCGAGGTCCGCCCGGGGAAGCCCGAGACGCCGGCGTTGTTGACCAGCACGTCCAGCCGGCCGAAGCGCTCGCCGATCTCCCCGGCCACCGCCTCGATCGTCGCCGCGTCGGTGACGTCGAGCGCCACGGCCCGGAGGTCACCGCCGTCCGCCCCGAGCGCCTCGGCCGCCTCCGCACCGCGCGCACGGTCCCTGGAACCGATCAGCACCGTCATCCCGCGACCCGCGAGCCGGCGGGCGGCGGCGCGCCCCAATCCCTTGTTCGCCCCCGTGATCAGGGCGATCGTCCCGTCGTTCATGAGGGCGACCCCATCACCGGCCGCCCGGCGCCGGCAATGCCGGAACGGGTCCCGGCCGATACCCTCACGGTATGGACCGGCTGCAGACGCGCGAGCTGGAGTACTTCGTGGC
Source organism: Actinomadura roseirufa (assembly GCF_900659635.1). Taxonomy (GTDB): domain Bacteria; phylum Actinomycetota; class Actinomycetes; order Streptosporangiales; family Streptosporangiaceae; genus Spirillospora; species Spirillospora roseirufa. The sequence goes on from NZ_CAACVB010000012.1 coordinate 38,614, forward strand.
CGTCGCCGAGGAGCTGCACTTCGGCCGGGCGGCCGGGCGCCTCGGCATCGCGCAGCCGCCGCTGTCCCGGGCCATCGGACGCCTCGAACGCCGCGTCGGCGTGCCTCTGCTGGAGCGCGACAGCCGGCGGGTCGCGCTCACCCCGGCCGGCGAGGTGTTCCTCACCGAGAGCAGGCGGGCGCTGGAGGCGGTCGACGCGGCCGCGCGGCGCGCCCGGCGCGCGGGCCTGCCCTCGTCCCGGCTCGTCCTGGTGATGAAACCCGGCGGTGACTGCGGCCTGCTGCCCGAGATCCTGGCGGCCTACGAGTCCGCCCCGGACGCCGTCCCGGTCGACATCGCCCTGTGCTCGGCCCACGAGCGCGCCGGGATGATCCGCGACGGCCGCGCCGACGTCGGCCTGCTGCATCGCGTGAACGCCGACCTGACCGGTCTCGACACCGAGGATCTCCGGACCGAGGACCAGGTCGCCGTCCTCCCGCGCGGCCACCGCCTGGCGGGCCGTGCGAGCGTCCGGCTGGCCGACCTGGCCGGGGAGACCATGCCCCGATGGTCGGCCGGTCGCCGCGACGACCCGGGCGAGCTGCGCGTACGGGACGCCGGGCAGCTCATGCAGCTCATCGCGCTCGGCCGCGCGGCGGCCGTGCTGCCGGCATCCGTCCGCGGCCAGCTCCGCGACGACCTGACCTGTGTGCCGGTGACCGACGCCCCGCCGACCACCCTCGTCCTGGCCTGGCCGCGAGGGCGCCGGTCCCGTGCCCTCGCGGCGTTCGTGCGAACCGCGGCCACCGTCGCCACCCGCCCGCCGCCCTCCGGAGAATCGCCCCTCGCGGCGACTCCGGAGAGAACGGCTTGACCCGCGTGTGAGAAACGGCGGAAACCGCCGCGACGCTCCCAGGCGCGGATGCCGTCCCGCTGTACGAAAGGTCTCGTCTCGGCGAAGTCGGATCAGCGGGCGAGCGTCCTATGAATTGCCGCCCGACCGGCAGTAGTACTGGTGCGCGGCCGTTGTGGAGGTGTTCGTCGCGTCGGTCACGGTGAGTTGCACGGTGTAGTACGAGTAGACGTTGCAGATGCCCGCGGCGTACAGCGTGTGCGGGTTGCCGTTGAGGATCGCCGTCCGCGTGATCCCGCCGTTGGTGACCGACCAGTTCCAGGTCGCCGGTTCCGTGCCGCCGCTCCACGTCGCGTCGCAGCTGAAGCTCGTCCGGCCGAGCTGCTCGCAGATCAGCGAGGTGATGGCCGGCGGGCCCGCGGCGTCCGCCGGCCGGACGGCGGCCGTGGTCGCCGCGACGGCCAGCAGCGTGACGGCGGATCCCACCGCGCATCTGCGAATCCGATTTCCGAATCTCATGGGGCGCTCCTCTTGTCTCGACTCTGACGAATGACCGGTCGACGGGGGTGGCGGGTCAGCTTTGGAGCCGGGAACTCGGCGTCAATCTAATCTCGCATCGGTGCCGCGTCCACAACGGTCGAACTGGAAATGGCCGTCCGGCGTGCGGTCGGTGCTCATGGATCGTTCCAATTCCAGAGGACGTTCCGTGCGCTGCGGAACCGTTGCCCACCTCTCCGTGAATTCCTCCAGCCCGGCAGCCTGTGCGGGAGAAGTGAGGAGACGAAAGTTCGGATGCGAATGTAGGGCAATATCGGGCGCTTGTTCCGGTGCGAACTGTCGGTCTGAAACGCGCTGGAGCGTCCGTCCGGAGCTGCTCGATGGAGGCCCGGCCGTGGACGGGGCGCCTCCCTACGGCGCGGGCCGGGCCGACGGCGGAGCGCAGGGGCATTAGGGCGGCGTTAAGCCTGGCGCCGGGTGCGCTAAGGGTCCATCAAGAGGGCTTATCTCGGTACGGCCCCGGCCGTTGACTGGGAGGCGATCCCCGCTGGGACGGGGTGCCGGACCCTCGGGAGGCTCGCGATGGATCGCCTGGAGTCGGCGGCCTGGCCGCTGGCCGCCGGTGTGCTGTGCGTGTTCGTCCTCGCGGTCGTGCTCAAGGACGCGGCGTGGCAGGTCGGCTTCGCGGCGGTGGCCGCGTCGGTCGCCGGGGCCGCGCTCGCCGCGTCGCCCGCCGTGGGCGCCGCCGTCGGCCTCGCGGGCTGGGCGTTCGTCACGGGGTTCGACGTGGGCAAGGCCGGGGAACTGTCGTTCACCGCCGACGATCTCCTCCGGGCGGCCGTGCTCGTCCTGCTGGGCGGCGTCGGGGGCGTCGCCGGCCGGTGGATGGCGGACTCCGCCGGCCGGGTGTCCGGCCGGCGCGGCTCGGACCTGGCGGCGCGACCCGCGAACGAGGCGCACCGGGTGCCGGAGCAGCGGCGGGGCCGGGTCGCCGACGCGCCCGTCCCTTTCGCCGAACCGGCCGCCGAGCGGACCGGCCGGGTCCGCCCCGGCGGTGACCGCGCAGCCGACCCCGTGGGCGGCGAGGAAGACCCGGCCCTCCGGGGCGAAGGTCAGGTGGACAGGCCGGCCGAATGGTCGGGGACGTAGGTCTGCATGTCGCGGGGCGGCCGCTCGTACCCCTTGGCGGCGGGGCGTTCCGGCAGGTGGAGCCGGGGCCGCTCCACCTCGTGGTAGGGGACGGTCGACAGCAGGTGGGCGATCATGTTGATCCGCGCCCGCCGCTTGTCCTCGCTCTCCACGACGTACCAGGGCGCCTCGGGGATGTCGGTGTGCAGGAACATCTCGTCCTTGGCGCGGGAGTAGTCCTCCCAGCGGGTGATGGACTCCAGGTCCATCGGTGACAGCTTCCAGCGCCTCATCGGGTCCTCGAGGCGTTTGCGGAAACGTCGCTCCTGCTCGGCGTCGCTCACCGAGAACCAGTACTTGCGCAGCAGGACGCCGTCCTCGACGAGCAGGCGCTCGAAGATCGGGCACTGGTGCAGGAACCGCATGTACTCCTGCTTGGTGCAGAACCCCATGACGCGTTCGACGCCCGCCCGGTTGTACCAGGAACGGTCCAGCAGCACGATCTCGCCCGCGGCGGGCAGATGCTCGACGTAACGCTGGAAGTACCACTGCGTGCGCTCGCGGTCGGTCGGCACGGGCAGCGCCACGATGCGGACGACACGGGGATTGAGGAACTCGGTGACCCGCTTGATCGTGCTGCCCTTGCCGGCCGCGTCCCGTCCCTCGAACACGACGACGAGGCGGACGCCCTCGGCGCGCACCCACTCCTGGAGCTTCACCAGCTCCTCCTGGAGGCGGGACAACTCCCGCTCGTACACCTCACGTGGCAGCCGCTTGACCTTGGTCATGAGTGATCCTAACTCCCGCGCCGCCCGGGGGACGAACGCTCGGCGACGGATGGACCTTCGGCCCTGTCGCAGGTCAGGGCCGGGTGGTGGGCTGGAGGGGAGAGAAGGGAGCGACCGATGCACAGTGCAGGCAAGGCCCCCGCCGAGATCTCGGACGCCGTCCGCGGCGCCGTCGGGGACGCCGTGCGGGCGCCGTCGGTGCACAACACCCAGCCGTGGCGGTTCGGTGTGCGCGGGACGCGGATCAGCGTGCGCGCGGACGTGGACCGCCGCCTCGGCGTCGCCGACCCGGCGGGCCGGGAGATGCTGATCAGCTGCGGTGCCGCGCTTTACAACCTGCGGTTGTCGCTGCGCGAGCACGGCTACGAGCCGGCGGTGCGGCTGCTGCCCGACCCGGACCGTCCGCATCTGCTGGCCGACGTGGAGATGGAGGACGCGGAGGGGACCGTGGAACCGGCCGTCCACCGGGAGTACGCGCAGATCGGGCGGCGCCACAGCCACCGCGGCGGATTCCGCTCCGATCCGGGGCCGGAGGGCCTGCCGGGGGCGCTGCGGCGGGCGGCCGAGATGGAGGGGGCCCGGCTCGTCCAGGCCGTCGACCCGCATGTCAGGGGCGCTTTGGCCGCGCTCACCGACGCCGCCGAGCACGTCCAGCGGCGCACGCCCGCCTACGCGACCGAGATCGCCCGCTGGGCGCCGCCGCCCACGACGGCCCGCAGGGACGGCGTGCAACCCGCCGGCTACCCCAACCGGACGCCCCGGACCGAGCCGCACTTCCCGCCCCGGGACTTCGCCCGCGGCGAGGGGTGGGGCGTGGAGTCCGCGGGCGGCGGCGGAGAGGCCCAGGCCGGCATCGTGCTGCTGATCGTCACGCCCGAGGACGATCCCGAAGCGTGGCTGCACGCCGGGCAGGCGCTGGAGCGGGTCCTGCTGCTGGCCGCCGAGCACGGCCTCGCCGCCGCCTATCACACGCAGGCGCTGCAGGTCCCCGAGCTGCGCTCGTTCATCCAGGCCCACTTCTGCGGAAACGCCCATCCGCAGATGCTGCTGCGCCTGGGCGTGCCGGAAGGAGAGGAACTGGCCAGCGTCCGCCGCCCCGTCGAGGAGGTCCTGATCGAGGAGATCTGACAGCGACCTAGTCCGGGGGGAGGACGGGGCGGCGGGGCCAGACGTGGTCGGCGCCGTGAGGCCGGACGGCCCGAAGTGCTTTTTCGAGGGTCTTTGGAAGAAGGCCGGTGGTGTCGATCGAGGTGGCGTCCGGCCAGGCGTCACTCTGCGCGGCCATGATCGAGGCGATGCGGGCGTCGGCGTCGGAGGCGGTGCGCTTCCGGTCGCGGATGCGGTCGGCCGCGAGGTCCGCCGGGGCGTCGCAGCGCAGGGGGACCAGCCCGGCGTGCTCGTCCCGGGCCGCCGTGGCCGCCAGTTCGCGCTCGGGCGCCCCGGTCCACGAGGCGTCCAGGATCGCCGTCTCGCCCAGCCGGAGCAGCCGGGCGGCGCGCTCGATCAGCTCCCGGTAGGTGCGCCGGGTCCATTCGGGCGTGTAGACGCCGGTGCCGTACGGGGCGGCCGCGGAGGTCTCGGGTGGCAGCCCCGCGAGCTCCTTGCGGATGCGGTCACTGCTGAGCAGCGCGCAGCCGAGCCGGTCGGCCAGTGCGCCGGCCAGGGACGTCTTCCCCGTTCCGGGCAGGCCGCCGACGAGGATCAGGTCGACCTTCCCCGCGCGCAGGTGACGCAGGGCCACCTCGGCGTGGTCGCGTGCCTCCGCCGCCGCCCGCTCGTCCCCCTGCGCGTGGCGCAGGCAGGCGACCTTGGCGCGGACGAACGCGCGGTAGGCGACGTAGTGGTGGCGCAGCGAGGACGGCGCCGGATCGCCCGCGAAGCCGGTGTACCACCCGAGGAAGCGCTCGGCGAGGCCCGGGGCGCCGAGGCGTTCGAGGTCCATGGCGAGGAACGCGGCGTCGTCGAGCCCGTCCAGCCATCGCAGGCGTTCGTCGAACTCCAGGCAGTCCAGGATCCGCGGGCCGTCGTCCAGGCAGAAGATGTCGGTGGCGAGCAGGTCGCCGTGACCGTCCACGACCCGGCCGGCATCGATCCGGCTCTCGAACAGGGGCTCCCGGCCCTGGAGGAACGCGGTCGCGAGCTCCTCGATCTCGGTGGCGGCCGGGCCGTCGACGACCTGCCCGTGGAAGGGCCTGACCTGCTCGAAACCGTCGTTCCAGCGGGACCGCACGGCGTCCCGCGTCTCCTGCGCCGAGATCCGCGGGCCGCGCGGGGCGCGCGTGTGCCAGGCCGCCAGGATCCGCGCGGTGTCGCGGAGGGCGTTCTCGACCGGCTCGCCGGCCCGGACGAGGTCCGCCAGGCGCCGCCCGGCGGGCATCCGCCGCATCGCCACCAGATGGTCGCAGACTTCCCCGTCCGGGCCGCGCACGTCGGCGACCCCGAGGTAGACGTCCGGGGCGAACCGCCGGTTCAGCCCGACCTCCTCGTGGCACGCGCGTTCACGCAGCTCACGGGTACTGAAGTCGAGGAATCCCAGGTCGACGGGCTTCTTCAGCTTGTAGGCCCGGTCCCCGACGAAGAAGACGACACCGCTGTGGGTCTCGCTGACGGCGGCGTCGCCCGTGCGGCCGGTCATCATGCCGTGCCGTCAGACCGGTTCGGTGGGGGCGGTGGTCTGGTCGGCGCAGATCACGAGGGAGCAGCGCACCCGGTCGCGGACCTCGGGCACGGTGTCCCCGCCGAGCAGGTTGCCGTTCTCGGAGTGCGCCCGGGCGCCGACCACCAGCACCTCGGCGTGGGCCGCGGCCTCGGCGAGCGTCTCGCCGGGGGTGCCGTAGACGATCCGGAGCCGGGTGGTCAGGTGCTGCTCGCGGGGAACGACGTCGGCGACCAGCTCGCGCAGCTCCAGCCACTCCCTGGCGGTGCGCAGCACGCGCGGCGCCGTGCCGTGGCCGGGGTCCAGCACGCGGATGACCTCCAGGCGGGCGTGCCGCTCGTGGGCCTCCCGCGCGGCGCGGCGCAGCGCGGCCATCGAGTTGGGGGATCCGTCGACGCCCACGACGACGGTGCGGTGTTCGGGAACGATCTGCATCGGTGACCTCCCTGAGTCGCTTACAGCCTGGCAGCCGGCGTGCTGGGAGGGGCAGTGCCGGGCGTCCCCGGCCGCCGGGACCTTCGGCCCGTCCGGCGCCGGCGTCAGATCCGCTCGCGGGCGACGCCGCCGCGGTGGACGGGGATCCTGCGGCCGGTGACCTCCTGGATCGTGAGCCGGACGAGGAACGGCTTGGCCGAGCGGTCCCACGGGGTGAGGGGGAGCCCGCCGAGGCGCCGGATCTCCGCCGGATCGGTGACGATCTCGGCGGGGCCGGTGACGACGACGCTCCGGGCGGTGCGCAGCGCGGGTTCGAGGTCGTCGGCCTCGAAGGTGAGCGGGCGGCCCGCGCGGACGGCCTCGAGCTTGGCGCCTTCGGCGGTGCGGAACACCACGGCGTCGCCGTCCAGGACGAAGTTGACCGGGAGGAGGGCGGCACGGCCCGTGCCGTCGGCCCACGCGACCCGGCCGACCTGGACCTCGCCGAGGAGTTCGCGGCAGGCGGCCTCGTCCAGCTGGGTGAGGGCTTCGTTCATGAGTGCCTCGATCCGGAGTGCCACTCCGAAGAAGGGCGGTGAACCGGCTGATGTCCTCTTCCATCTTGCCCCACGCCCGTCCTACTCACCTCGCGGGGGCCGCCGACGGCGGAGCGTCCCAGATTTAGGATAAAAACAGTAGGAATAGTTGATTATCGGCCGTCCCCATGGTTCGCTATGAGCATGCCTCTTTCGACGGAACCGGCCGATGCCCCCACCTATGCCGACGCTGTGGACCTGGAAGTGCACGGTGTTTACGGAGCCAACGCACTGAGTGTGAAGAAAGGCGGCTGGAATCGCCCTCGATACCCATTCCAGGGACGGATCACCGCCGACGGATCGAGTGGATACCGTGCCGAGCCGGGCCGCTACCACCTTTACATCTCGCACCGCTGCCCGTGGGCGCACCGCAGCGCCATCGTCCGCCGCCTGAAGGGCCTTGAGGACGTCGTCTCCCTCTCGTACGTCGATGACGAGCGGGACGGGCGCGGCTGGGCGTTCCGGGAGAAGCGCGGCGCGGACCCCGTCAACGGATTCCGGTTCCTGCGCGAGGCGTACGAGGCGACCGAGCCCGGGTACGAAGGTCACGTGTCCGTCCCGGTGCTCTGGGACCGGGAGAGCGGGCGGATCGTCAGCAACAACTTCCCCGACATCACCCTCGATCTCGGCACCGCGTTCGAGGAATGGGGCGACCCGGACGTCCGGCCCTACCCCGTGGAACTGCGGGAGAAGATCGACGAGCTCAACGCCTACATCTACGACAACGTCAACGAGGGCACCTACCGGGTCGCCGGCGCCCACACGAACGACGCCTACACCGAAAAGCGCCGGCGCGTGATCTCCGCCCTGGAAACGCTGGACGAGCGGTTGTCGGACCGCCGTTTCCTGCACGGTGACTCGATCACCGAGTCCGACGTCCGGCTGTGGGTGACGCTGGCCCGGTTCGACCTGACCTACAACCCCTTCGCCAAGATCAGCGAGCGCCGGCTGACGGACTTTCCGAATCTGTGGGCGTACGCCCGCGATCTCCACAGCCTGCCGGCGTTCCGCGAGACCACCGACTTCGGCGCGTTCTCGCACCTCGGGCCGCCGTTCCTGGACGAGGCCGTGACGAACCGCATCGAGGTCGAGCCGTACCGGGCCGACTGGGACGAGCCGCAGGACCGGGCCTCACTCGCCCGCTGACCGGCGCGGCGGGGGCGGGCCGTCCCGCCCCCGCCGGCGCGGGCGCCCGCCGGGCCCCGCGGCGCGGCCGTCACTTCTCCGCCGGGCGCTCCACGTCCGCCCAGAGGCTGGGCAGGTTGACCACGATGCCCTCCTGGGTGCTGCGCGCGATCACCACGACCGCCTCGTCGTCGGGGGAGGGGTTCTCCTCGCGGTGCGGGAGGTAGGGCGGGACGAAGATGTAGTCGCCCGGCCCGGTCTCCACCCGGACCTCCTCGTCGCCGTCGGCGAAGACGAACACCGGATGCCCGGACACGATGTAGATCGCCGTCTCCGCCTCGCCGTGGTGGTGGTCGCCGGAGCTGGTCGCGGGCCCGACGTGCGTGCGGCCCATCCAGAGCCGTTCGGAGCCCACGCTCTTGCCCGAGATCGCCTCGTACCTGCGCATCCCCGGGGTCTGCGCGGTGTCACCGCCCAGATCGGCGCCGCGCACATGCTCGATGCGCCCATGCCACGCCGCCGTCCCCCGGGCCTGACCGCCGTCTCCCATACCCTGTGCTCCCATCGTCCCTATGCCGACCTGCCCAACGGATCGCCCACGATCCCCGAGGGATCGAGACCCGCTGCCCTGAACCGTCACGCGAGCGCGCGACCTGACCGGCGGGGCGATGCCGAAGGCGAGCCCCGCCGGGAAGATCGCGAAGCGATTCGCGCTCGCACAAGCCCGGTCACGGAGCGAGCGCCAGCGAGCGCAGTGGGCCGGGATCGCAGTCAATCCAGCGAGCCGCCGGGCGAGCGTTCCCGGGCCGGTCTCGCGATGAACGCCCCACCCTCGTTGTCGTCGTAGGCGGCGCGGGCGGCGGTGATCTTCTCGTGGTTGTTCTCCGCCCAGGCCGACAGGGCCCGGGTGGAGGCGAAGAGCTCCTCGGCCACGGGCGTGGCCGTGTACTCGACCTGCGGGGGGACGGTGGGGTGGACGGTCCGGATGATGAGGCCGTCGCGTTCGAGGGTCCGCAGGGTGAGGGTGAGCATGCGGCGGCTGATGCCCGGAATCGAGCGGTGCAGCTCGGCGAACCGGATGGGGCCGTCGCTCGCGGCCGCGATGATCGCGATTCCCCATTTGCTGCCGACCCGGTCGAGGGCGTCGCGGAACGCAGCGCACGTGTCCGGCTCGACGTCGTCGGGCAGCCGAGATCCTGCGGCCATCGGGCCCCCTTCCCAGGTGCGGACGTTTCACCCTGACACGCGATCCACCGCGCGGGCAAGCCGTCCCCCCGGTCCGGTCAGCCCGGCGGGTCGGGCAGCGCGGCCCGCAGCGCCGGGGCCACCTCGGTGGCGAACAATTCGAGGGAGCCCCAGTGGTCCGCCTCGGACAGCCCGTCCGAGTCGACGCTGAAGACCGTGAGCGAATGGCCGAAGATCTCGTGCTGGCGATGCACCTTGTCGATCACCTGTTCCGGGCTGCCGACGAGCGCGGGGGAGTGTGCGACGAACTCCTCCACGGTGGGGTGGGAGGGCCCGCCGCCGAGGCTGCGCTGGAGGGCGGCGTGGCGTTCGTAGGCGGGGCGGTGGGCGGCGATCGCCGCCTGTGAGGTCTTCGCCACATGGAAGGCCGGCGTCCCGGCGCCGGTGAAGAGCCGGTCGGCGGGACGGCCGTGCCGTGCCCACTCGGCGCGGTAGTGCTCGACGAGGGGGCGCGCGCTCTCGCTGGAGGCGCCCGCGTTGGAGAACACCACGGGGTCGCCGTACTCGGCGGCCAGCGCCACCGACTCCGGCGACGACGAGCTGCCGTGCCAGATCCGGGGCCGCCCGCGCGGCGGGCGGGGCAGCGTCCGGACGCCGTCGAGGCGGGGCCGCCGCCCGGCGGGCCACGACACGCTGTCCCTGGTCCAGAGCTCGTGCAGGAGGCTGAAGTTGTCGCCCAGCGCGGGCCGCTGCTCCGCGGGGGTGAGGCCGAACAGCGCGCCGCCCGGTCCGGCGCCCTTGCCCACGATCAGCTCCAGCCGCCCGCCGGACAGGTGGTCGAGGGTCGCGTAGTCCTCGGCCACGCGCACCGGGTCGAGCATCGACAGCAGTGTGACGCCGGTGAACAGCCGGATCCTGCTGGTCAGCGCGGCGACGTGCGCGAGGACGACCGGCGGCGCGCTGGACAGGAACGGCCAGTGGTGGCGCTCGCCGACGCCGAAGCCGTCGAAGCCGAGCTCCTCCATGCGCACCGCGGTGGCGACCGTGCGCCGGAAGCTCGCCCCCGCCGCGGACGCCTCGTCGTCGCCCGCGGATTCCAGATGGCGGATGGGCGCCACACCGAAGAACTTCACTTTCGTTACCGCCGCATTTCCGTTCGTGCCCGCCGCGTTTCCGTCCGGACGGAACAGGGGGGAGTTCGCCTTCTTCTACGGTCGCCAAACGTACGCGGCGGAGAGCGCCGGGAAAAGAAGGAACATTGCTGTTACCACCCTGTCCCGTGTTTTCCTGAGCGAACCTGCGATCCAGCTCGGGCCGCCGGAATGGGTGAGGGGTGAGACGTGTCCGCGCCGACTGATCTGCGGGTCGAGCACCGCGCCGCGCCGCTGGGGCTGACCACGCGGGCGCCGCGGCTCAGCTGGCGGCTGCCGCCGGGCACCCGGGTCCAGCGGGCCTACCGGATCCGGGGCATGGCGGGCGGCCGGCCCTGGGAGACGGGGTGGAGCGGATCGGACCGGAGCCTGTTCGTTCCCTACGGCGGGCCTCCGCTCGCGTCCCGCCAGGCCGTGCGGTGCGCCGTGCAGGTCCGGACCGACGCGGGCCAGAGCGCCTGGTCCGAGCCGGTCGAGTGGGAGATGGGGCTGCTCGCCCCGGACGACTGGGTGGCGACCTGGATCGGGCCCGCGGAGGCGGAGGTGCCGCCGCCGGGCTTCCGCCCCGGCTACCACCTGCGCGGCGAGTTCACCGCCGGGCGGGGGATCGTGCGCGCCCGGGCCTACGTCACGGCGCACGGGCTGTACGAGCTGTTCCTCAACGGTGCGCGCGTGGGCGACGCCGAGCTCACGCCGGGCCTCACCGCCTACCGCGACCACCTGCACGTTCAGGCGTACGACGTCACCGGGCTGGTCCGGGAGGGCGGCAACGTGCTCGGCGCGGTGCTCAGCGACGGCTGGTTCCGCGGGCGCACCTGCTACCACCGCCTTCCCGACGGGTTCGGCGACCGCACGGCGCTGCTGGTCCAGCTGCACGCCGACCACGAGGACGGGACGACGACGGTGGCCGGGACGGGGCCGGACTGGCGGTCGGCCGTCGGGGCGACCAAGGCCGCGGACCTGTTCGACGGCGTCGCGGTCGACCTGCGCGACGAACCGGCCGGTTGGAGCGATCCAGGCCCGGCGGCGGCCGGTGACTGGTCGCCGGTCGAGGTGCGGGAGCGGGTCACGGCCCGGCTGGTGTCGTCGCCCGCCCCGCCGGTGCGGCGGCTGCGCGAGCTGCGGCCCGTCGCGATCACCCGTCCGGCGCCCGGTCGGCAGGTGATCGACTTCGGGCAGAACATCGGCGGCCGGGTCCGGCTGTCCGACCTCGGCCCGCGCGGCACGGAGCTGTCACTGACGCACGCCGAGGCGCTGCGGCCGGACGGCGACGTCGACACCTCCAGCGGCGAGGCGACGCTGCGCTGGTACGCGCCGCCGCGCGGGGTGCAGGGCGACCGGGTGGTCTCCGGCGGCCGGGAGGGCGGGGCGTTCGAGTCGCGGCACACCCGGCACGGCTTCCGCTACCTGCGCGTCGACGGGCACCCCGGCGAGATCGCCGCCGACGATGTCGTCGCCGTCGCGGTCGGCTCCGACCTGCCCCGCACGGGCTGGTTCCGGTGCAGCGACGAACGCGTGAACCGGCTGTACGAGATCGCCCTGTGGACCTACCGCAACCAGGCGTGCGACATCCCGACGGCCGAGATCACCAGGGAGGTCTCGGGGTGGACCGACTGGGGCTGGAACATCCTCGGCGCCCGGCTGCTGCACGACGTGTCCGGGCTGAGCGTGAAGTGGCTGGCCGACCTCGCCGCCGACCAGTGGCCGGACGGGACCGTGCGCAACTACGCGCCCGATCCCCTCGGCCCGGACAGCCTGACCGCGCGGTTCGCGATCCCGCACGGTCAGGCGGGGTTCGGGGACTCGGCCGTGACGGTGCCCTGGGAGGTCTGGCGGGCCTACGGCGACGAGGACGTGCTGGAGCGGCAGTACGCGTCGATGACGGCCTGGGTCGACCGCGTCGCGGCGGTGGCGCGCGATGAGCGGCATCCCGTCCGGCGCGCGGCGCGTCCCGTGCCGGCGTCGCACGAGGAGTTCCTCTGGGACACCGGTTACCACTTCGGGGAGCATCTGGAGCCGGGGCCGCCCAAGCGCCCGGTGACCCTGGGGAGGCGGCGGCTCGCCGGGCTGACCGACCTCGAATCCTTCACCGCCGCCGTGGTGGAGGAGATGAAGGCCCGCGACCACGCGGCCTTCGCGACGGCGTACTTCCACCGCTCCGCCCGGCTGCTGTCCCGGATCGCCGGTGTCCTCGGCCGGGACGGGGACGCGGCGCGGTACGCGCGGCTCGCCGTGAACGTCCGCGCCGCGTGGCAGGCCGAGTTCATCGCGGCCGACGGAAGCCTGACGTGCGACACCCAGGCGACGCATCTGCGCGCGCTGGCGTACGGCCTGGTCCCGGACGGGCTGCGCGCGCGGACCGCGGCCCGGCTGGTGGAGCTGATCCGAGCCGCGGGCACGCGGCCCGGCACGGGCCTGCCGACGACGCATCTGCTGCTGCCGGTGCTGGCCTCCAACGGCCACCTCGACCTGGCCTACGAGCTGCTGCTGCGCGGCGGCACGCGCTCCTGGATGTCGGTGATCGACAACGGCGGCACCACGTTCTGGGAGATCTGGGACGGCATGACCCCCGACGGCTCCACGATGCTGGCACTGAACATGCCCACGCGGGCGAGCGTGGTCGAGTTCCTGCACGGGCACGTCGCCGGCATCCGGCTCGACGACGACGTCCCCGCCTACCGGCGGTTCCGGGTCGCGCCCCAGCCCGGCGGCGGGCTGACCTGGGCCGAGGCGCGGTACGAGAGCCCCTACGGCCGGATCGAGGTCGCCTGGCGCACGGCGGGCGGCCGGTTCTCCGCCGAGGTCACGGTGCCGCCCGGCACGACGGCCCGGGTGGTGCTCCCGGGCGGGACGGCCGCCGAGGCGGGGCCGGGCTTCCACACCTTCGCCGAGGAGCCCTCGCCCGTGGACTCAGGGGTGGCATAGGGGGTTGCCAAAGGGGGTTCCACCGCACCTTCGACGGCAGCCTGGTGCACTGACCAGAATCGCCGGGGCCGCCGGCGCGAGGAGGGTTTTCGGATCGATGGCGCGGTATCTGTTGGGACGGGTGCTGCAGGGCGCGTTCGTGCTCTGGGCGGCGTACACGCTCTCGTTCGCCGTCCTGTTCGCGCTGCCGAGCGACCCGGCCGCGATCGTGGCCGGAACGAGCAACAGCGTGACGCCGGAGCAGCTCGACGCGCTCCGGCACGAGCTGGGCATCGACCGGCCGCTGACCGAGCAGTACCTGACCAAGCTGGGCGGGGCGCTGCACGGGGATCTCGGCCGCTCGACGCAGTCCGGCGAGGCGGTGTCCTCGGTGATCGGCGGGGCGGTGCCGCCGACGCTGGCGGTGACCGGCGCGGGGTTCGTCCTCGCGGTGGCCCTCGGCACCGGGCTGGCGGTGCTGGCCACCGTCACCGGGCACGGCCGGCTCGGGCGGGCGCTGCTGAGCCTGCCGCCGCTGGGCGTCGCGATCCCGTCCTTCGTCGTGGGGCTCCTGCTGCTGCAGTGGTTCTCCTTCACCTGGAACCTGTTCCCGGCCATCGGCGAGGGCGGCTGGCGCGGCATCGTCCTCCCGGCGGTCACCATCGCCGTCCAGCCCGCCGCGCTGATCGCGCAGGTCCTGGCCAAGAGCATGGGCGACGAGCTGGGCAAGGACTACGTGGACGTCGCGCGCGCCAAGGGCGCGGGACCGTTCCGGGTGAACGTCCGGCACGTGCTGCGCAACGCGGCGCTGCCCGCGCTGACGCTGACCGGGCTGCTGGTGGGCGGGCTGCTCACGGGCGCGATCGTGGTCGAGGCGGTGTTCTCGCGGCAGGGGCTCGGGCAGATCACCCAGGGCGCGGTGTCCGCGGAGGACCTGCCGGTCGTCCAGGGCATGGTGCTGCTGGGCGCGCTGGTCTTCGTCACCGTCAACATCGGCGTCGACCTGCTCTACCAGGTGCTCGATCCGCGTCTGGCGGTCGAACGCCGGACGGGCCGCAGGTCCGCGCTGTTCGCGTTCGCGGGCCGGGGGTGAGCCGGATGTCCGTCACCGACCTGGCCCCGCCCGCCGGCGGGCGGTTGCCCGAACCCGAGTCCGCGCGCGGGCCGGGGCTCCGCCTCAGGGCGGGCCTGCGCGGCCTGGCCGGCCTCCTGCGCCGCCGCCCCGGACTGGTCCTCTCCCTCCTGTGGGTGGGCGTGGTGGTCGTCGCGGCCGTCGCGCCGTCGCTGTTCGCGCCGGGCGACCCGCTGGCCGTGGACACCGCGGCGCGGCTGCGGGCGCCCTCGCCGGACCACCCGTTCGGCACCGACCGGCTCGGCCGCGACCTGTTCGACGAGACCGTGCACGGGACCGGCCGGACGCTGCCGGCGGCGGTGCTGGCGACGGTGATCGGCCTCGGCGCCGGCTCGGTGCTCGGCCTGCTGGCCGGGTTCCTGCGCGGCGCGGCCGATCTGGTGATCATGCGCCTGGTCGACGTGCTGCTGGCCGTCCCCGGCCTCCTGCTGGCGCTGATGCTGGTCTCGGTGCTCGGCAAGGGCGACACGGTCGACGTCGCCGTCGCCATCGGGGTGGCCGCGATCGCCAGTACGGCCCGGGTGATGCGCGCCGAGGTGCTGCGCGTGTCGGGGAGCGGGTTCGTGGAGGCGGCGCGGACGGGCGGGGCGCGCCGGGTGCGCGTCGTGCTGCGCCACGTCCTGCCGAACTCGATGGGCCCGGTGTGGGTGCTGACGATGCTGCTGTTCGGCGAGGCGATCCTCGGCGTGACCACGATGAGCTTCCTCGGGTTCGGCGCCCAGCCGCCGACGCCCGAGTGGGGCTCGCTCGTCTCGTCCGGGCGCGACTTCCTCGGCAGCGCGTGGTGGCTGTCGATCCTCCCGGGCACGGTCGTCGCGCTGACCGTGCTGGCCGCCAACCGGGTGTCGCGCGCGCTCGACGGTGAAAGGACCGGCCTGCGATGAGCCCGCATCTCCTGGAGGTCGACGACCTGGCGGTGCACTACCGCGCGCGGCGCTCGGTCGTCCGCGCGGTGGACGCGGTCAGCTTCACGGTCGGGGAGGGGGAGACGGTCGCGATCGTCGGTGAGTCCGGCTCGGGCAAGTCCACCACGGCGTACGCGCTGCTCGGCCTGCTCCCGCGCTCGGCCGCGCCGGCGCGCGGGCGGATCGTCTTCGCCGGCCGGGACCTCGTGGGGCTGCCCGAACGGCGCTGGCGCGAGCTGCGCGGCCGTGAGATCGCGCTCATCCCGCAGGACCCCGGCACGTCCCTCAACCCGGTCCAGCGGATCGGCGCGCAGGTCGCCGAGGCCCTGCTGCTGTCGGGGGAGGCCGGTGAGGGCGCCGGCCGGGACGCCGTGCGGGCCCGCACCCTCGAACTGCTCGCCGACGCCGGGCTTCCCGAGCCGGAGCTTCGCGCGCGGCAGTATCCCTCGCAGCTGTCGGGCGGCATGCGCCAGCGGGCCCTCATCGCGATCGCGATCGCGGCCCGGCCCCGGCTCATCGTGGCCGACGAGCCGACCAGCGCGCTCGACGTCACCGTGCAGCGCCGCATCCTCGACCACATCGGCGGGCTGATCCGCGCGTCCGGCACCAGCATGCTGCTCATCACCCACGACCTCGGCGTCGCGGCCGAGCGCGCCGACCGCATCCTGGTGATGCGCTCGGGCTCGATCGTGGAGCAGGGCGCCCCCGAGGAGGTGCTGGCGAACCCGCGCGACCCCTACACCAGGACGCTGATCGAGGCGGCGCCGAGCCTGTCCGGGGCGCCGCGCCCGCGCCGGGCCGGGCCGGCGGTGATCCCCGGTGGAGCGCCCGGCGACCCGTTCGCCGAGACGTCCCCCGACCTCGCGGCGCGGACGGGGCAGGACCGGGCCGACCCGGCGCCCGGCGGACCGGACGAGCCCGTCGTGCGCGTCGAGGGCCTGGTCAAGGAGTTCCGGCTGCCCCGCTCCTCCGGCGCCCCGGGCACGGTCCGGGCGGTCGACGGGGTGAGCTTCGCGATCCCCCGGGGCCGCACCTACGGGCTGGTCGGCGAGTCGGGATCGGGCAAGTCCACGACGGCGCGGCTGATCCTGCGGCTGGCCGAGCCGACCGAGGGGCGGGTGCTGCTCGGCGGGGAGGACGTGACCCGGACGCGGGGCGCGGCGCAGCGCCTGCTGCGCCGCCGGATGCAGATCGTCCACCAGAACCCGTTCGCGTCGCTGGACCCCCGGCGGACGATCGAGCAGACCGTGACCGACCCGCTGGCGTCCTTCGGGCTGGGCTCGCGGGCGCAGCGCCGCCGCCGCGCGGCCGAGCTGGTCGACCTGGTCGCGCTGCCGGCCTCGGTGCTCCGCCGCCGGCCGGCCGAGCTGTCGGGCGGGCAGCGGCAGCGGGTCGCGATCGCGCGGGCGCTGGTGCTCAACCCCGAGCTCGTGGTCTGCGACGAGCCCGTGTCGGCGCTGGACGTGTCGGTCCAGGCGCAGATCCTCGATCTGCTCGCCGCGCTCCAGGCGGAGCTCGGCGTGAGCTACCTGTTCATCTCGCACGACCTGGCGGTGGTCCGGCACATCGCCGACGAGGTGGGCGTGCTGCACCGGGGCCGGCTGGTCGAGTCCGGCCCCACCGAGGAGATCTTCGCGCGGGCACGGCATGCCTACACGCGCGAGCTGCTCGACGCGATCCCCGGCCGCCGCTGAGGCGGCCGGTACGAATGACAAGGAGAACCTGCCCCGTGTTCCGCACAAAATCGGTCGGAAATATTAAGATTGGGACGGCCGTCGCGGCCACGGCCCTCGCGCTGGCCGCGTGCGGCGGCGAGGCGTCCGGCGGCTCCGGCGAGTCCGGCACGCCGAAGCGGGGCGGCACGCTGACGCTCGCGCTTCCCGGCGACCCGATCAGCCTCTACCCCCGCGCCGTCACCCCGCTGGTCCGCGAGGTCACGCGGCCGATCGTGGACTCGCTGCTCGCGCTCGACCCCGCCACCAAGAAGCCGGTGCCCTGGCTCGCCGAGTCCTACCAGGCGAACGCCGACGCCACCGAGTTCACCTTCCACCTGCGCGCCGGGGTCACCTTCTCCGACGGCACGCCCCTGGACGCCAAGGCGGTCAAGGCCAACTTCGACGACATCATCGCCAACAAGGCGAAGGCCGTCGGGTCCACCGCCACGACGCTCCTGGACCAGGGCGGCTACAAGGAGACGGTGGCCGTCGACGACCGGACGGTGGTGCAGCGCTTCGCCAAGCCGTACCCGACGTGGCCGCTGTGGGCCGCCGGCGCCGGTTTCGGCATCCTCGCGCCCAAGACCCTGGCGCTGCCCTACGCCGACCGCTTCGACAAGGTCGTCGGATCGGGCCCCTTCGTCCTCCAGTCGTACGTCAAGAACAGCCAGGTGGTGCTCACCCGGCGCGCCGGATACCGGTGGGGGCCGCAGACCCGCAAGCACGACGGGGACGCCTACCTCGACAAGGTCGTCTACAAGGTGGTCACCGAGCCGAGCGTGCGCACCGGCGCGCTGAAGACCGGCCAGGTGCAGCTGGCCGGCGCGCTCAACCCCGCGGACATCGCACCGGTGCGCGGCGCCGGGTTCTCCATCGTCGCGCAGAAGATCCCCCGGCTCACCGAGGGCGTGGTGGTGACCGGCGCGGACCGCGCCCCGCTGAAGGAGGCGGAGGTCCGGCAGGCGCTGGTGAAGGCCGTGGACGCCAAGCAGGTCCGGGACACGCTGCTCACGCCCGAGTGGGGCGTGCCGACCAGCGTCGTCACCGCCGCAACGGTGGGCCACGCCGACCAGAGCGCGCTTCTCAAGCCGGACCCGGCGGGAGCGGCGTCCCTCCTCGACAAGGCGGGCTGGGCCCCCGGCGGCGACGGCATCCGGGCCAAGGGCGGCACCCGCCTCACCCTGAAGCTCGGCTGGCTCAACCGCGGCAACCCGTGGGACCAGCCGCTCATCGAGCTGCTCACCGCGCAGTTCAAGAAGCTCGGCGTGGAGCTGAAGCCGGAGCTGGCGACCCCGGCGCAGTCGGTGGAGGCGCTCCAGGCGCGCAACCGGTGGGACCTGTTCCTGTCCGGCGTCGCAGGCGGCCTCGACGCGGGCGTCGGGCTGCTCGGCACCTTCACCAGCACGCCGCCGAACTTCTACAACGTCCAGGACGCCGCGCTGCAGCCGCTGCTGTTGAAGCAGGCGACCACCACGGACCCGCAGGCCCGCGCCAAGCTGGTCGCCGACGCCCAGCAGCGCATCATCGGCGAGGGACTGTTCGTCCCGCTGGTGGAGGACACCGCCCTGGTGGCGGTGGGCAAGAAGGTGCACGGGTTCGTCCTGGACGCCGACTCCCGGCTGCCCGCCCTGCTGGACGTCTGGCTGTCGTGACCTATCGCATCGCCATCGACGTCGGAGGCACCTTCACCGACCTGGCGCTGCTCGGACCGGACGGCGTGGAGCTGGACCACAAGACCGGCTCCACGCCGCACGACCCGGCGGAGGGCGTCGTGGCCGGGCTGACCGCGCTCGCGGGACGGGCGGGGCTGTCGCTCACCGACCTCCTGCGCCGCACCGGCACGATCGTCCACGGCACGACCGTCACGACCAACGCGCTGGTCACCGGGACCGGCGCGCGGACCGGGCTGCTCACCACCGAGGGCCTGCGCGACGTCCTGCTCGCGCGGCAGGGCCACCGCGCCGGCCAGTTCGACTCCCGGTCGTCGCCGGCTCCGCCGCTGGTGCCCCGCCACCTGATCGAGACCGTCCGGGAGCGGGTGGACAGCACCGGCGCGGTGGCGACGCCGCTGGACGAGCAGAGCGTGCGGAGCGCGGCGCGGCGGCTGCGCGGCGCCGGCGTCGAGTCGGTCGCCGTCAGCTTCGCCTTCTCCTATCTCAACGACGCGCACGAGCGGCGCACCGCCGAGATCCTCGCGGCGGAGCTGCCGGACGTGCCGCTGTCGCTGTCCTCCCGGGTGGCGCCCGAGGTCCGGCTGTTCGAGCGCACCTCGACGACGGTGCTCAACGCCTACGTCGACCCGGTCCTGCGCGACCACCTCGGCCGTCTCGCCCGGCGGCTGGAGGCCCTCGGCCACACCGGGCGGGTGCTGATCGTCCAGTCCAACGGCGGGGTCGTCGGGCTGGCGGACGCGGCCGGGCGCGCCGTGCACACCCTGCTGTCGGGACCGGCGGGCGCGCCCGCCGCCGTGGCGGACGTCGTCGCCGAGCTCGGCGTGGCCGAGGCGATGACCATCGACATGGGCGGCACGAGCTTCGAGGTGAGCCTGTCGTCCGGCGGCGTCACCGGGATCACCACCCACGCCGAACCGGCCGGGCACCCGGTCTCGGTGCCCATGCTCGACATCGGCACCATCGGCGCGGGCGGCGGCTCGGTCGCCTGGGTCAGCGCGGGCGGCCTGCTGCGCGTCGGACCGGCCAGCGCGGGGGCCGACCCCGGCCCGGCCTGCTACGGGCGCGGCGGCGAGGCGGTGACGGTCACCGACGCCGACCTCCTGCTCGGCTACCTGGCGGGCGGGTTCGGCGACGGCATCGCGGCCTCGCGGGACGCGGCGGGCCGCGCGGTCGACGACCTCGCGCGGCGGCTGGGGATCGGCCGGATCGAGGCCGCGGCCGGCGTCCACCGCGCGGTCAACGCGGAGATGGCCGACAGCCTGCGGCTCGCCACCGCCCGGCACGGGCTCGACCCGCGCCGGCTCGCGCTCGTCGCGGCCGGCGGCGCGGGACCGGTCCACGCGGTGGAGCTGGCCCGCGACCTGGAGATCCCGCTCGTCGTGGTGCCGCCGGGCGCGTCGGTGCTGTGCGCGCGGGGCATGCTGCGCGCCGACCTCGTCCGCTACTACGTGCACACGCTGCTGGGCCGCGGAAATGGTCCGGGCGACGCCGGGATCGACGTCCTGGAGGTCGGCGCCGCGTTCGCCGCCCTGGAGGACCGCGCGAGGGCGGACCTCTCCGCGGGCGCGGCGGCCGCCACGGGCATCCGGCTGAACAGGCTGGCCGATGTCCGTTACGTCGGCCAGGTCCACGAGGTCACGGTGCCCTTCCCGGAGGCGCCCGTGGTGGAAGTGGTGGACGGGCCCGTGGTGGACGGCACGGTGGTGGACGGGCTCATCGAGCGGTTCCATCGCCTCCATGACCGGCTGTACGGGTTCGCGCAGCCGGAGGTGCCCGTGGAGGTGGTGAACCTGCGGCTGGAGGCCCGCGTGCCCACCGTCGGGCCTTCCCGCCTGCGCGGGCCGGCGGCGGCGTTCCCGGCGGGGCCGGCCGGGGTGCGGCGGGCGTGGTTCGACGGCGCCTTCCTGGACGTGCCCGTCCGGAACGTCGGATCGGTGCCCGTGGACGAGCGCCAGGAGGGGCCCGTCCTGCTGGCGGCCCCGGGCACGACCGTGGTGGTCCCGCCGGGGTACGCGTTCGAGGTCACCGGGAGTGGCACGACCCTGGTGTTCGGCGCGGACCGTGAGCGGGCCGAGGTACTGGCGGGGTTGAGCGGCGAGCTCGCGGAGGCGGTCCGATGACGGCGACGATCCTGGCGTCGGTGGTGGACAACCGGCTGCACGCGATCGCCGAGCGGATGGCCGAGGCGATGCTGCGGTCCTGCCGGTCGACGGCGTTCCAGAGCCGCGACTTCGTGACGGGGATCTTCAGCGCCGAGGGCGAGTGGATCGCCACCAAGGACTTCATCCCCGTCCTCGCGGGGTCGCTGCCCAGCGCCTACGAGGGCATCCTGGCCAAGTTCGCCGGGGACGTCGGCGAGGGCGACGTGTTCGTGCTCAACGACCCCTACCACGGGAACAACCACCCGCCGGACGTCACCGTCCTCAAGCCGGTCTTCCACCGGGGAGTGCTCCGGTTCTGGACCGTGACGAAGGGCCACCACGCCGACTCCGGTGGCAGCGGCGGGGAGGCGGGCTACAACCCGGGCGCCCGCGACTGCTACGAGGACGCGCTGCGGATACCGCCCGTCCGGCTTTACCGGCGGGGCGAGCGGCAGGACGACGTGTGGGACCTGATCCTGCTGAACCTGCGGCTGCGCGAGGCGGTGGAGGGCGACCTGCACTGCCAGATCGGCGCGGCCGCGATCGGGGAGCGCGAGCTGCTCGCGATGCTCGACGCGTTCGGCGTCGAGCCGGTCCTGGAGGCCGTCGCGCTCCAGCTCGCGGCCTCGGCCCGGCACATGCGGTCGGAGATCGCCCGCTGGCCGGACGGGGTCTACGAGGCCGTCCGGCACCTCGACGACGGGGGCGAGCACCACCGCGAGCCCATCGCGGTCCGGCTGCGCCTCACCGTGGCGGGGGAACGCGCGGTCTTCGACTTCACCGAGTCCGATCCCCAGGTCGTGGGCTACGCGAACTCGACCCGGGCCAACACCGTGGCCTCCACGCTCGTCGCGCTGTTCGGGGTGACCGACCCCGCGCAGCGGCGCACCGGCGGCGCGCTGTCGGCGATCGACGTCCTCACCCGGCCGGGCACGATCGCGCACGCCGTCGAACCGGCGGCGACGACGCTGTGCACGATCACCGCGTGCGAGGCGATCGTGGAGACGGTGTGGCGGGCGCTCGCCCGCGCCGACCCGGCGATCACGAACGCGGGCTGGTGCCGCGGCTACGCGTTCGCCGCCATCGGGGTCGACGAGCGGACGGGCCGCGCGTTCGGCGCCACCGGAGCGCTCAAGGGCGGCTCCGGCGCCACCCTCGGCTTCGACGGGTGGGACGCGATCGGGCCGCCCGTCGCCATGGGCGGGGGCCGGGAGGTGGACGTCGAGCTGCACGAGCTCGCCGCGCCCGCGACGATCCTGCACCAGGGATTCGAGACCGACTCGGCCGGCGCCGGCCGCTGGCGCGGCGGCCTCGGCGGCGTCTCGCGGTGGCGCATCGACCAGGACGGCGTCCGCGTCGTCTGCATCGGCTCCGGCGCGCTCACGGGGACGGCGCCGTACGGGCTGGCCGGAGGGCGGGCGGCCCCGGCGAACCGGAGCGTGGTGCACCACCGGGACGGGCGGGTCACGGTGCCGCGGACCAACAGCACGCTCGTGCTCGGCCGCGGCGACGTCATCGAGATCCACACCTCCGGCGGCGGGGGCTACGGCGACCCCCGGGAGCGTGCGCGCGAGGCCGTCCTCGCCGACGTGCGCGATGGACTCGTCTCGGCGGCCGCCGCCCGGGACGTGTACGGCCTGGACCCGGCGGAACCGGGCCCGGAACACGACGACCGAGCGAAAGGCGAGGCATGAGAGCGGCTTTCCCGCGGATGGACGACGGCGCGAGCCCGGTCCGGAGGATCCCATGACCCTGCACATCCTGGTTCTCGACATCCCCTCGAACGGGCACGTCCTGCCGAAGCTCGCCGTCGTGGACGAGCTGGTCCGGCGCGACCACCGGGTCACCTACGTGGTCGCCGAGCGCGTGGCCGACCGGGTGCGCCGCTTCGGCGCCGAGGTGGTCACCTATCCCTCGCTCGACCCCCTCGCCAGCCTGGCCGAGGACGACCCCGCGGCGGCGACCCGCGCGTTCTTCCGGGAGAACCTGGCGATCCTGCGGGCCGCGCGGGAGCACTTCGGCGACCTGCGGCCGGACGCCGTCGCCTACGACGAGGCCGCGTTCCAGGCGGGCCGCATCCTCGCCCGGACGTGGCACCTGCCGCCCGTCCTGCTGACCCCGAGCGTGGTCGCCAACGAGCACTACTCCTACTTCGACCACATGGAGCGGCTCGCGCCCGGCCACCGCCTGGTGGACCCCGTCGAGGAGATCACCGAGGAACTGCGCCGGCTCGGGCTCGCCGACCGGCCGGAGGACTTCCTGTGGAGCCTGCGCCGGGTCGAGGAGTTCACCATCTCCTTCATCCCGCCGCTGTTCCAGCCGGCGCTGGAGACCTTCGACCGGGAACGGGTCGTCTTCGTCGGGTCCAGCGTCGACAAGCGCGACTTCCTCGGCACCTGGGAGCCGCCGGCCGGCGGTGCCCGCGTGGCGCTGGTGTCCCTCGGCAGCGTGCGCAACGCCGACGGCGCGTTCTTCGCGACGGTGGCCGGCGCGTTCGCCGGGCGGCCGTGGCACGTCGTCGTGACGGTCGGGGACTCCCTCGGCGACGCGGAGGTCCGGCGGCTCGCCGAGATCGCGCCGAACGTGGAGGTCCACCGCTGGATCTCCAACCTCTCCGTGCTGGAGCACGCCGACGTCTTCGTGACGCACGGCGGCAGCGGCTCGCTGTTCGAGGCGTGGCACACCGAGACGCCGGTCATCGTCGTCCCGCCGGCCCCGGACTTCCTGCCCTACGCCGACCGGAACCGCGAGCTGGGCGCGGGCCGGGTGATCCCCCTGGACGAGCTGGAGGGGGAGCGGCTCGTCGCCGAGGCGGAGGCCGTGGCCTCGGACGCCGCCGTCCGCGAGCGCCTGCGGGAGCTGAGCGAGCACAACCGCGCCGCGGGGGGCGCCCGGCGCGCGGCCGACGCGCTGGAGACCTATCTGGGAAGCCCGGCGCACCCGGCGCGAGGCGAGCGGAGCCCCCGGTGAGCGGCGGCCCGCCCGCCGGGGCGGTGATCGTCACCGGTGCCGGGTCGGGGGTCGGCGCGAGCACCGCGACCGCGCTCGCCGGGCGCGGGTACCGGGTCGTCGCGGCCGTCCACTCCCTCGACCGCACCGCCGGCCTGGACGAGCTGGTCGCCCGGTCCGGCGCCGAGGTCGAGGTCGCCGAGCTGGACGTCACCGACGAACCCGCGCTGCCCGCGTTCACGGCCGGTGTCGTGGCCCGCCACGGCGGCCTGCACGCGGTCGTCAACAGCGCCGGCGTCACCGGCGTCGAGACCTTCGAGGACGAGGACCTCGCCAACTACCGCAGGGTCTTCGACGTGAACGTCTTCGGCCCGGTCGCGCTGTTCAAGAGCGCCCTCCCGTACCTGCGGGCCTCCGGCGGCAGGATCATCGCGGTCGGCAGCATCGCGGGCGTGCTCGGCCTGCCGTTCCAGGAGTCCTACTCCGGGTCCAAGTTCGCGCTGGAGGGGATCCTGGAGGCGTTCGCGCCCGTGGCGCGGCGCTCCGGGGTCGCCGTGTCGGTCGTGGAGCCGGGGCCGATCAGCACGGAGGCGGTCCGGCGGACGGACTGGATCCGGGTCTTCAAGGGAGCCGGTCCCTACGAGGGGCTTCTGCGGCAATACGTGGACAACGCCGCCGCGCTGCGGGGGACGCTGCCCGGGCTGCCACCGACCCAGACGCCCGCTGAAGTCGCGGAGGCGATCGTGGACCTGCTCGCCTCCGACGACCCTCCGTTCCGTTGTCCGACCGCCCCGGGAACGCGTCTTCTGCTCGCCAGGAAACTGGCCGACGTGAGCGGTGAGACGGTCGGCGAGGTCACCGGACGATGGCTGGACGCGGCCACTTCGGAAACGGCCGAATAGGGGGGTGATCAGGGGAACGCGGGGACCGCTCCGGCTTATACCTTGAGGCCATGGCTGAAAAACTCGATGAGAAGACCCGGGCATTCATCGACCGGAAGAATTTCCCCGTGGTCGCCACCGTGAACGCCGACGGAAGCCCGCATTCCTCGATCGTCCTGATCAAACGCGACGAGGACGACGCGCTGCTGTTCGTGACCCATGCCGGGTATCGCACCGAGCGCAACATCTCCCGCGACCCGCGGGTGAACGTGTCGGTGTTCGACATCGAGAACCCGATCACCTCGATCGAGATCCGCGGGACCGCGACGGTGCTCGAGGGCGGCGGCAAGGAACTGGCCGACGAGCTGACCCTGAAGTACCTCGACGAGGTGCACGACGTGGACGACGTCTCACGCGTGGTCGTCAGGGTCGTCCCGCACAAGGTCATCCCGTTCCCCAAGGACGCGAAGTGACGGACGGGCCGGGGCGGGGCCGGGGCCGCCGCCCCGGCCCGGCGAGGTGACAGGGCCGCGGGTCTCCCGGCCGTCCGGGACCCGCCTCGATGTCCTCTGAGAGCGGTCCGGGAACACGTGGGCGCGGGCACCTTCGCAGGTGCCCGCGCCCACGTGCCACGGGGTCAGGCCCGGACGGTGGCCAGCGCCTTCGACCAGGACTCCAGCTGGTTCAGGACGCGCTCCAGCTCGGCCTCGCGGTGCTCGAGCGGCGAGAACGCGGGGTAGGCCGGGAAGTCCCCCGGGATCAGGAGGGTGACCTGCGC
This sequence comes from Actinomadura roseirufa, assembly GCF_900659635.1. GTDB lineage: Bacteria > Actinomycetota > Actinomycetes > Streptosporangiales > Streptosporangiaceae > Spirillospora > Spirillospora roseirufa. The sequence continues at coordinate 64,065 of NZ_CAACVB010000012.1, forward strand.
GGCGACCGACGCCAGGCTCACCTCGGTCGCGACCTGCTTGAGGTGCTCGACGGCCCGGGCGCCGCCGACGGCGCCGTAGCCGACGAAGCCGACCGCCTTGTTGCCCCACTCGGCGTACACGAGGTCGAAGGCGTTCTTCAGCGCCGCGGGCGGGGCGTGGTTGTACTCGGGGGTGACCACGAGGTAACCGTCGAAACGGCGGACGACCTCGGCCCAGCGCTTGGTGTGCTCGCGCGCGTACTGGCCGACGGCCGCGGGGAGCTCCTCGTCGTAGAGCGGCAGATCCTGGTCGGCGAGGTCGACGATCTCGTATTTGGCATCGGCGCGCTTTGCCGCGATCCCGTGCACCCAGTCCGCTACGTCACGGCCGATCCGGCCCGGTCGCGTGCTGCCAACGATAATGGCGATGTTCGTCATCTGGCGTTCCTTGTCCTTTGGGTCTTCCTGAATCATTCACCAGCTTTCCCGGGGGCGGAAGAAGGCACTTCAATTTCCCGTGGTCACACGGATGTTCCCTCTACCGCGAACCGGTGCCGGCCGGAATGATCGGTGCCGACGAAAGGAACCGGATGGACGTGGTGGAGACCGCGGCGACGACGGCGCGCTCCCGCCGGGCGGCGCTCGCCGTCCTGGCCGCGGGCCAGCTGATGCTGATCGTCGACGGCACCGGGGTCGCGGTGGCGCTGCCCCGGATCCGGGCCGACCTCGGCCTGGCCGGCGCGCAGCTGTCGTGGGTGGTCAACGGCTACCTCGTCGCCTACGGCGGGCTCCTGCTGCTGTGCGGCCGCCTCGGCGACCTGCTGGGACGGCGCCGGATCTTCCTGTGCGGGATCGCGGTGTTCACCGCCGCGTCCGCGCTGTGCGGCGCCGCGGGCGGTGTGACGGGCGGCGGGACGGGCGGTATGGCGGTCCTCGTGGCCGCGCGGTTCGCCCAGGGCGTGGGGTGCGCGATGGCCGGCTCGGTGATCACCGGGATGGTCGTGGTGCTGTTCCCGGAGGGCCGCGAACGGGTCCGGGCCATCACGGTGATCGCGTTCGTCGCGGCGGGCGGCGGCTCGGCCGGCGCGCTCGGCGGCGGGGTCCTGACCCAGCTGTTCGGCTGGCGGGCGCTGTTCTTCGTCAACCTGCCGATCGGCGCGGCGCTGCTGGTCGCGGGCCGCCGCGCGCTGGCCCCGGACCGCGGCACCGGCTGGGGCGGCGGCGCCGACCTGGCGGGCGCCGCGCTGGTCACCGCCGGGCTGATGCTGCTGGTGTTCGCGATCGGCGACATCGGCCCGGACGGTTCGGGCGTGGAGCTCCCCGCGGCGCTGGCGGTGCTCGGGCTGGCGCTGCTGGCGGGCTTCGCGGTGCGCCAGGCGCGGGCCGCGGCGCCGCTGCTGCGGCTGTCGATCTTCCGGTCGCGCGCGCTGTCGGGCGGGAACCTGCTGCAGGCGCTGTTCGTCGGCGCGATGTTCGGCTGCCAGTACCTCGTCACGCTCTACCTTCAGGAGGCGCTGGGGCTCAGCTCCCTGGAGACGGGCCTCGCCTACCTGCTGGCCTCGGTGGTGATCGCGGTGACCTCGCTCGTCCTGGCCGAGCCGCTGATCGCCCGGTTCGGCGTGCGGCGGGTGCTCCTGGCGGGGGCGGCCGCGGGCGTGCTCGCGTTCGCCTGGCTGGCCCGGGTGCCGGTGCCGGGGAGCTTCGCGGTCGACGTGCTGCCGGGGATGTCGGTGCTGGGCGTCTCCGCGGGCCTGGTCCTCCCGGCGGCCACCGCGCTCGTCATGACCGGTGCCTCCGACCTGGACTCCGGGGTCCGCTCAGGGGTGACCGGCACCGCGCAGCAGGTCGGCGGCGCGCTCGGCCTGGCCGCCATGGCGGCCCTCGCCGCGGCGGGGGCCGGGGAGGCCGGGGACGCGGCGGAGCGGGCCGGCGGATACCGGCACGGCTTCGCCGCGGGCGGGATTCTCCTCGCCCTCGCCGTGCTGCTCGCCCTGGCACTGCCGCGCGACGACCGCGCCGCGGCTCAG
>NZ_CAACVB010000013.1 GCF_900659635.1 Actinomadura roseirufa
CGTGCCCCCGCCCGGCCCGGCGCGACCGCCGTCGGAGCGTCCGGGAGCGGCGGTCCCCGTGCCGGGCGGTCTCTTCGCCGGGCCGTCCCCGCCGCCCCGCTGGCTGGTCCCGGCGCTGGCCGGCGGCGGCGCGTTGCTGGCCCTGGTCGCCGTCGTCGTGCTCGCCGTCGGACTGACCGGAGGCGGTGCCGGATCCGACGACGCCGGAGGACGGCCCGACCCCGTCTTCAAGAGCACGACGAGCGTCCCGTCCCCGCCGCCCACGACCGCCGCGTCCACGGAGCCGCCGCCCGGCGGGGTCGCGGTGACCGTCCCGAACGGCCAGTGGCTGAAGGTGTCGCCCGCGCCCCGGCCGGCGGCCCAGGCAGGGGACGTGCGTTACTCCGACAAGGTGCTGAAGGCGGGGCTGCGCAACATCCTGGTGGCCGCGGAACATCCGGAGGACGACAAGGGCGGGTGCCCGCAGCGCGTGCGGGGCCAGAAGCCCAGCTTCGCCTTCCTCGTGCCGGAGGACGCACAGAGCCTCTGCCTGCTCGCCGACGACCGGGTCGCACTGATCACGGTCGTGTCGGCGGACCGCTACAAGGCCAAGCTCACGGTCTCGACCTGGCCGGCCTGAACCGGCCGGGCACGCCCACAAGAGGAGGCACATGCAGGACCAGCGGATCCAGGCCGAGATCGCGGCGGCGCTGGCGGCGCGGCACGCGCAGCGCGACCGGGTCGAGCGGCTGTCGGGGGCCTGGCGGGAGTTCCGCGACGGGTTCGGCGCGCTCGTCGACCAGGCCGAGCGGACGCAGCTCGACCCGGCGCTCACGGCGGGCGGCCGCGGCGAGGCGCTGGCGGCCGCGCTGCGCCTGTTCCTCGACGGCGGCAGCGCCCGGCGGATGCGGCAGTCGCTGGCCGAGGCGTCCGGACGGGTCGACGCGGTGCGCAGCCGCGCGCTCCGCCCGACGCTCAACATCGGCGTGATCGGCCAGACGCAGGCGGGCAAGAGCACCCTGCTGCGCGCCGTCTCCGGCCTGGACCGGCTCGGCACGGACGTGCTGCCCACCTCCGCCGACCTGCTGCCGACGACCGCGGCCCGCAGCCGCATCTTCAACTCCCCGTCGCCGCGCGCCGAGGTCGTGCTGCGGACCTTCGACGACTTCCGCGAGGTCTACCTGCGGCCCCGGCACGAGGCGCTCGGCCTGCCGGTGCCGGCGGGGATCGAGGACTTCGCGGCGTTCCGGTACCCGTCCTGGACCGAGTTCGCCGGGCCGGCGGCGGCGTCCGGGCGGGACGTGCCGTCCAACCACGAGCACCTGACCCGGCTGCGGCAGGCGCAGACGGCGCTGCCGCGCTACCGCGAGCTGTTCGAGGGGGCCCGCGTCCGGCAGATCGAGCTGCCCGAGGTGCCCGGTTTCGTCTCCTACCCGGCCGACCCGGCGCCGCCGTCGGCGGAGCGCCGCTACCTGGCGGTCCGGGACGTGCGGATCTACCATCCGTTCCCCAACAACCCCGTGCGCGACCTGGCGCTCATCGACCTGCCCGGGACGCAGGAACGGGGCCTCGACGTGGCCCGGCAGTTCATGCAGGACCTGCGCAACGAGGTGGACCTGCTCATCCAGGTCAAGCGGCCGAGCCGCATCAACGTGCTGTTCTCCGCCGGCGACACCGAGCTGCAGGAGCTCGCCCACGCCTCCCGCGCGGGCGTAGCGCTGGGCGACTTCATGTTCATCGTGCTCAACCGGGACGAGGCCAGGGCCGACCTGACGGCGGAGGAGTTCGGGAGCGCGGTGGAGCAGGCGCGGGCGGCGGGCGCCTCGCACGGCGTCGGGGTGCTGTCCGGCGACCTCAGTTCCCCGGACGAGGTGCGCGAGCGGGTGCTCGGCCCGGTGCTGACCCATCTGGCGGGCCGGCTCGCCGCGATGGACCGTGCCGCGCTCTACGACGCGCACGAGGCGACGGTCCGTGCGGGCCGGGCCGCCGTCGAGGCGGCCGGCGCGCTCGCGGACGGGATCCGCGCGGCCGGGCTGCGGGTGCCGAGCGACGACCAGCGGCTCGCCGAGCTCGTCCCGGCCGTGGTCGACGAGCTGGCCGACGACCTGGCCCGCGTCCGCGACGGCTACCTGGCGCGGGTCCGCGAGGGCCTGCGCAGCCAGGAGCTGGACGCCGCGGCGCTCGCCGCCGCCGGGCAGGTGCGGGCGTGGCTGGCGGACGGGTTCGGCGGCGGCGGCCGGGACGTGTGGCTGGAACGGGTCCGCAAGCGGATCCTCGTGCTGCGCCGGGCGACGGTCGAGCAGGAGTTCATCCGGGCCCGGCACTTCGTGGCCGAGACCTTCAAGCGGCTCGTGGACCCCTCGCTCGCGCAGGCCATCGGCGAGCTGCAGGGCATGGTCGTCGCGGCGCTGTGGGCGCGGCTGCCCGCGCCCGTGCTGCCGGGCGAGCACACGCTCGCCGCGTTCGGCGCGGCGCTGCGCGAGCAGGGACTCGCCGCGCTGGCGACCCCGATCGAGGACCTCGCGGCGCTCAGCGTCGGCTACGGGGACCAGAGCCTGTTCCTGCGCGTCGTCCAGCCGATCGTGGTGGGCATCGACGAGGGCGGCCCCGTCGTGCCCGCCGCGCCGGCACCGGGCGCGGGGTCCGGCGCGGGCCACGGCGGGCCCGAGCTTCACGTCGCGGTCGACCTGGCGCCGTGGGCGATCCCCGCGGACGTCGGCGTCAGCGCCTCGATCCCGCTGCGCGGGTGGCGGCGCGGTGACCCGCGCGGGCTGTCCCCGGCGCGGGTCGCGGAGATGATCCCGGTCACCGAGGGCGCCGAGGAGACGGCGCGGTGGCTGGGGGAGACCCTCACCGCCGTCGTCGAGGACGTGCTGGAGCGGCTGTCGCGGGCGCTGGCCGAGGAGTCGGCGGCGGCCGTGCGGGCCCTGTTCGCCTGCGCCGACCAGTTCTTCGACGGCTTCCTGCGGCACCGGCGCACCGAGCTGGAGCTGCGCGAGCTACTGCGCCCGCACCTGGGGGCCGTCACCCCCGACGACGGCCCGGCCCTGCTGGCGGCGCTCGCCCGCGACGTCGAGCTGCGCGCCGCCGCCGTCGGCGAGTCCTTCGCCGGATACGAGGCGGCCTGGCGGTCGGTGCCGGGTCATGGTGCCGAGCCCTGATCGTCGACTGCCGTTGACGTCCGCCCCACCGCCTCTTCACCGTCTGCGGGCGATGATCGGCACGTTCGGCAGTCGACGAAGGTGGTGCCCCATGCTGGGAAGGTTCACGGCCGCGTTCACGGCGGCCGGTGCGCTGGTCGCGCTCTGCGGTGCCGTCCCGGCGCACGCGGGCGTCCCCGTCCCGCCGGACGCGAACCGCGCCGACGGCGCGGGCTCCGGCGAGCGCCCGGACGCGCGGCGCGCGGCCGTCTCGTCACGGCCGGGCGCGCTGCCCGCGCTCCGCTACACCTCCGAGACCAGGCTCGCGCCCGGCGTGGTCCTGCGCGCGTTCGAGACGTCCGGGATCGGCGGGCCGGTGCGCGGCGACCTCGTCGACGTCGACCTGCGCGCGCCGCACGTGCGGGTCGGGCTGCTGCGCCCGCCCGCGATCGCCGCGCGGCTGACGGTGTCGCGGATGGCGGCCGCGCAGCGCGCCGTCGCCGGGGTCAACGGCGACTTCTTCAACATCAGCGAGACGCACCCGGGCGTCACCCCGACCGGGTCGTCGTCCGGCCCCGAGGTGGACGGTGGGCGGCCGCTCAAGGCCGCGGTCCCGGACGGGCAGCGCTTCGGCCCGGCGCTGCCGCCCACGACGTCCGCCGAGGACGTCATCGGCGTCGGTCCCGACCGGCGCGGCCGCGTGGCGCGGCTGCGCCTGACCGGGACGATCACTACCGGCGGCAGGACGCTGCCGCTGCGCGGCCTGAACCAGTACGCGCTGCCCGTCGGCGGCGCGGGCGCGTTCACCAGCGCGTGGGGCGCGGTGTCGCGGCTGCGCGCCGTGTGCGGCACCGACGAGCGCCGCGCCGACCCGTGCGACACCGACGTCGCCGAGGTGACCGTGCGGAACGGAAGGGTCACCCAGGTCGCCGGGACGATCGGCGGCGGCGCGATCCCGCCGGGGACGACCGTCCTGGTCGGGCGCGGCGCGTCCGCCGCGGCCCTGCGCGCGTTCCGGCCCGGCCAGCGGGTGCGCGTCCGCTACTCGCTCACCGGTGCGGAGCGGTTCCGCGCCGCGGTCGGCGGGTTCCCGATCCTGCGCGGCGGAGAGCCGCTGGAGGGGCTCGACCCGCGCGGCCCGGCGCCCCGCACCGCCGCCGGGGTCGGCCACGGCGGCCGCCACCTCTACCTCGTGGTGGCCGACGGGCGGTCCGTGCTCAGCGCCGGGCTGACCGTCGCCGAGCTGGCCGAACTGCTGGAGAGCGCCGGTGCCGACGACGCGGTGAACCTCGACGGCGGCGGCTCCTCGACGCTCGTCGCGCGGGGGCCCGGCGAGCCGGAGGCGACCGTCCGCAACGTCCCCTCGGACGGCACCGAGCGCGCCGTCGCGAACGGGATCGGGGTCTTCACCGCGTCCTGAGCGACGCCCGCTCTCGTCCCGGGCCCGGAAACTTCCTCGCGCGCGTCCCTGACCACGGAGTCCGGGTTGACCGCCCGGCCTGACATCACCGGACCGGCCACCGCCCGCGGCACCCGCCGCGGGCGGTTCGGCGTTCGGCGGCGGTCCTGACCGGACGGCCTGACTCCACACCCGGATTGACCGCGTCTGTGCAGGTCACGTCCCTAGATGACGGACTTCGAGCAAATAAGCGGTGACAGATGACTGAAGTCGCGCATGGGTGCTACGTTCCCTGCGTGACATCAAGCAAGCGGCGTGCGCAGATCGTGTCCTCGCTGCGTACGAAGGGTGCGGCGTCCGTCCGGGAGCTGGCCGAGACCCTTCAGGTGAGCGAGTCGACGATCCGCCGCGATCTCGACGTGCTGGACCGCAACGGCGAGCTCGTCCGGACCTACGGGGGAGCGGCGCTGTCGCCTCAGGCGGCGGTGCCCGAGATCTCCTTCGCGGCCTCGGCCGAGCACGACAGCGCGGAGAAGGAGGCGGTGGCCAGGCGGGCCGCCGCGCTGGTCGAGGACGAGATGGTCGTCGTGCTCGACATCGGCACCAGCACCCGGCTGCTCGCCCGGCACCTGCGCGGCCGGCCCGTCACCGTCATCACCGCCAACCTGGCGGTGCTGGACGAGCTCCGCGACGACGAGGCCGTGCGGCTGTGCCTGCTCGGCGGGGTGGTGCGGCGCAACTACCTCTCGCTCGTCGGGTCGCTCACCGAGACGGCGCTGCGCCGGGTGAGCGCCGACCTGATGTTCCTCAGCTGCACCGGGGTACGGCCGGACGGCCATGTCGTCGACGACATGGAGGTCGAGACGCCGATCAAGCAGGCGATGATCGAGTCCGCCGACCGGGTGGTGCTGGTCGCCTCCGAGGCGAAGTTCCCCGGCACCGGATCGCTGCGCGTGTGCTCCCTCGCGGCGGTCGACGCGGTGGTGACCACCGCCGGCGCCGACCCACAGACTCTCGAGCTCTGCCGGCAGGCGGGCGGGAAGGTGTTCATCGCATGAAGCTGGCCATCCTTGGCGGGGGCGGGTTCCGGGTGCCGTACGTGTACCAGGCCCTGCTGCGCGACCACGGCTCCCCGCGCATCGGGGAGGTCTGGTTGCACGACACCGACGACGGCCGCCTGGCCGCGATGGCGGCCGTGCTCGCGGCCTCCGCCGCCGGTGCCGAGGGCGCCCCCGTGGTCCGCACCAGCACCGACCTGAACCGGGCACTGGAGGGCGCCGACTTCGTGTTCTCCGCCGTCCGCGTGGGCGGGCTGGCGGGGCGGGTGTGCGACGAGCGCGTGGCGCTGGACCTGAACGTCCTCGGACAGGAGACGACCGGGCCGGGCGGTCTCGCCTACGGCCTGCGCACGATCCCCGTCATGGTGGACGTCGCGCGCCGCGTGAAGGAGCTGGCCCCGGACGCCTACGTCATCAACTTCACCAACCCGGCCGGCATGATCACCGAGGCGATGCAGTCCGTCCTCGGCGACCGGGTGCTCGGCATCTGCGACACCCCGTCCGGGCTCGGCACGCGGGTGGCGCTGGCGCTCGGGCTACGGCCCGAGCGCCTCCAGCTCGACTACGTGGGGCTCAACCACCTCGGCTGGATGCGCCGCATCCTGCACGACGGCGTGGACGTCCTGCCGCGCCTGCTCGCCGACGACGACCTGCTCGGCGGGCTGGAGGAGGGCGTGGTCTTCGGCCGCGAGTGGCTGCGCGAACTCGGCTCCATCCCCAACGAGTACCTGTACTACTACTACTTCAACCGGGAGGCGGTCCGCGCCACCCTCGACGCCCCGCAGACCCGCGGCGAGTTCCTCGTCCGGCAGCAGGAGGCGTTCTACGAGCGGATCGCCGCGGCGTCCGGCGGCGCGGCCCTGGAGATCTGGCGCGAGACGACCGCCTCCCGCAGCGCCAGCTACATGGCCGAGATGAAGGGCGCGGCGACCGGGGAGGCCCTGGAGGACCACTCCGGCGTCGACCCGGTCGACGAGGGGTACGCCGGTGTGGCGCTGAGCGTGATGGCGGCGATCAGCCGCAACGAGCCCGCCTCCATGATCCTCAACGTGCGGAACGGGTCGACCGTCACCGCGCTGCCGCCGGACGCGGTCGTCGAGGTGCCCGTCACCGTCGACGCCAACGGGATCCACCCGCTCGTCCTCGACCAGCCCGACCTGCACCAGACGGGCCTGATGCAGCAGATGAAGGCGGTGGAGCGGCTGACGATCGGCGCGGCCCTCAGCGGCTCGCGGACCGAGGCGGTCAAGGCGTTCGCCCTGCACCCGCTGGTCGACTCGGTCTCGGTCGGGCGCAGGCTGCTCGACGGCTACATCGACCGGATCCCCGAGGTGGCGGCCGTGTTCAAGGACGGCCCCCGGTGACCGCCGTCCTCTGACCCGACCGATCCACCTCCGTACACCACCCCACTTCACCCATCCCACCCCCCACCTTCAACGACCGGACCCAGGCGGGTCCGCCGGGACGTCGCCGGCGGGCCCGCGGTCCTCCCTTACCTCGAACGTCATCAACGAAGGCCCTCGTGAGGAGGCGTCATGACAGCAGAAACTCTGAGCGGGGCCGCGGCCGCGGACTCCCCGGGAGCTGAGGCCGCGGCACCCGGGCGGCCGCCCGAGCCGTCGCTGACCGACCCGTGCGCCGAGCGCGGCCTGGCCGGGGAACTGCTCCGGCGGACCGGGGACGCCGGCGGCACCGCTCCCGGCCTGGACGTCTTTCTGAGCGGCCAGGTCTTCATGGACATGATCTTCACGGGGCTGCCGGGGCTGCCGCCGCCCGGCACGGAGCTGTTCACCGAGGGGCTCGGCTCGGCGCCCGGCGGCGTCGCGAACATCGCGGTGGCGATGAGCCGGCTCGGCCTGCGGGTCGGCCTCGCGGCGCCGTTCGGCGACGACCTGTTCGGCGCCTACCTGTGGCGGACGCTCGCCGAGCAGGAGGGCGTCGACCTCGGGCACTCGCGGAAGATCCCCGCCTGGCCGACGCCCGTCACCGTGTCGCTGGCCTACGACTCCGACCGCAGCATGGTCACCTACGCCAAGCCCATGCCGGAGCTCACGGGAGCAGCCGCCGGCCTGGTCGGCGGCGCCGTGAACGACGACGGGGACGGCACGGACGCCGGCACGGGGGCGGGGGCGGTGCTGGGCTCCCCGCCGCCGTCCGCGCGGGCGTGCTTCGTCGACATCGAGCGTCCCGTGCCCGGCTGGGCGCGGGAGATGCGCCGCTCGGGCGCGCTGGTGTTCGCCGACCTCGGCTGGGACGCGACCGAGACCTGGTCGAGCGAGGTGCTGGACCGGCTGGAGCACGTGGACGTGTTCCTGCCGAACGCCGTGGAGGCGATGGCCTACACCCGTACCGGCAGCCCCGAGGAGGCCGCCCGCGCGCTGTCGGCGCGGGTCCCGGTCGTGGTCGTCAAGCGCGGCGGGGACGGCGCGATCGCGATCGACTCCCGTACCGGCGAGGTCGCCGAGACCTCGGCGCTGCCGGTCGAGGCGCTCGACGCGACCGGCGCCGGCGACGTGTTCGCCGCGGGGTTCCTGTTCGGCACGCTCGCCGAGCTTCCGCTGGCCGAGCGCCTGCGGTTCGCCAACCTGTGCGCGGGCCTGTCGGTGCGGCACCGCAGCGGCTCGCTCGGCGCGCCCTGCTGGGGCGAGATCGCCGCGTTCGGTGAGTCCGGGGAGGTTCCCGAGTCCGTGCTCGAGCAGTACGCCTTCGTCGTGGACTACATCCCCGACTCGGCGACCGACACCGTCGTCCGGGCCGAGCCCACCCTCCGGGCCGACCTCCAGCAGCCGTCCTGACCCCGGTCCCGCGACGCGGGACCACCCACCCCCAGGATCGCGCAACAGAGAAAGGAGCCGCTGGAATGCCGACACTGATGAGGCGAGGGGCGGTGGCCACGGCCGTCGCCCTCGTGACGGCGCTCGCCGCCGCGTGCGCCCCGGGCTCGTCGAACGACAAGCCCGAGAGCAAGGCGCCCGCGGCGGTCAGCACCGACGTCGCCAAGGCCGGGAACGTGACGCTCACCGTCTGGGACCAGGAGGTCCAGGGCGGCCTGAAGGAGCAGATCGAGAAGCTGAACGCCCAGTTCCAGGCCAAGTACCCGAACGTGAAGATCAACCGGGTGTCGCGTTCGTTCAGCGACCTGCAGAAGACGCTGCGGCTGGCCCTGTCGGGCAGCAACCCGCCCGACGTCGTGGAGGCCAACCAGGGCTACGCGTCCATGGCGCAGTTCGTCAAGGCCGGGATGCTGCTGCCGATGGACTCCTACGACCAGGTCTACGGGTGGAAGAAGCGCTACCCCAAGGGCCTGCTCGACCTGAACAGCGTCACCCCCGACGGGAAGCTGATCGGCTCGGGCAACCTGTACGGGGTGTCCCTGAACGGTGAGATCGTCGGGCTGTACTACAACAAGGAGAAGCTCGCGAAGCTGGGCGTCCAGCCGCCGAAGACGTGGGCCGAGTTCGAGCAGGCCCTCGCCACGGCCAAGGGCAAGAACGAGGTACCGATCGCGTTCGGCAACCTGGAGAAGCTGCCCGCGATGCAGCTCTACGGCATCCTCCAGGACGGTCTCACCGACAAGGAGGCCGTCCGCAAGCTCGTGTTCGGCAGCGGCGGATCCTGGACGGACGCCCCGAACGTCCAGGCGGCGCAGAAGCTCGCCGACTGGGCCAAGAAGGGCTACTTCACCAAGGACTCCAACTCGATCAAGTGGGACGACACCCCGGTGAACTTCGCCAAGGGGCAGGGCGTGTTCATGTTCGGCGGCACCTGGTGGGCGCCCGACCTGAACGACCGGATGAAGGAGAAGGTCGGCTTCATCCTGCCGCCCGCCGCGCAGGCGGGGGCGCCGGCGGCGACCATGGGCGGGGAGAGCCTGCCCTGGTCGATCACCGCCAAGTCCAAGCACGCCGACGTGGCCGCCGCCTACATCAACTTCATCACCTCGCCCGCGGCGATGGACGTCGCGGTCGAGACCGGCAGCCTCCCGGTGCTGGCCGCCCCGAGCAAGCAGCCCGAGGCGGCGCTGATGAAGGAGGTGTCGGCGGCATGGGCGGAGCTCAGCAAGAACGACGGCACCACGCCCTACATCGACTACACCTCGCCCACGTTCACCGACGGGTTCGGCGGCCCGCTCCAGGAGCTCGTCGCCGGCAAGAAGTCGGCCGAACAGGTCATGAAGGCGGCGCAGGACGACTACTCCGCCTTCCAGAAGAAGAAGTAGCCGATCAGCTCCCGCCGCCGGCCGCGCTCGGTCCGCCGCGCGGCCGGCGGCGGGACACGGGCTGACGACCGCAGAGCAAGGGAGCCCGCACATGACGACCGTCGCGCGGCGCAAGACCCCGAAGTCCGGGACCGGGTCCGCCGGCCCGGGCGCCGTCCGGCGCCCGGGGCGCGCTGAGGTGACCAGATCGCCGGGAGAGCCCCGCCGGCTGGGCTGGCTGTACGTCCTGCCGGCCCTCCTGGTGTACGGGGGGTTCCTGCTGTGGCCGCTGGTGCGCGGGGCGCAGTTCTCCCTGTACGACTGGGACGGCCTTGGCACGGCGGAGTGGGCGGGCCTCTCCAACTACACCGGCATCTGGACGGACCCGGCGCTGCGCGGCGCCTTCGGCCATCTGCTGATCCTCGTGGTGTTCTACGCCGTCCTGCCGTGCTGCATCGCGTTCGTGCTGGTCGCCGTCATGTCCCGGACGAAGATCCGCGGTCTCGTGTTCTTCCGGACCGTCCTGTTCCTGCCGCAGGTCGTCGCGATGGTCGCGGTGGCCGTGGCCTGGCAGTGGGTCTACTCCGCCGACGGCCCCGTCAACACCGTCCTCGGATGGCTCCACGACCTCGGCCTCCCCGACTGGCGCCGCGGCTGGCTGGGCGACTTCACCTTCGCGCTGCCCGCCGTCGGGCTCGTCGGGACCTGGGTCGGGATCGGCCTGGCGCTGGTGCTGTTCCTGGCCGGCGTGCAGAAGATCCCGCGAGAGCTGTACGAGGCCGCGCGCATCGACGGAGCCGGTCCCGTCCGCGAGTTCTTCGCCGTCACCCTGCCGGGGCTGCGGCGCGAGCTGGCGGTCGCGCTGACCCTCACGACGATCATGGCGATCCGCAACTTCGACCTCATCTACATGGCCACCGCGGGCGGCCCGGGCAACTCCACCAAGGTGCCCGCCTACGAGGTCTACAACCGCACGTTCAACACCGGCGAGGTCGGGCTCGGCTGCGCCATCGGCATCACGCTGGCGGTGCTGGCGTTCGCCGCGACGGCGGGCATCGGCCGCCTGGTGGAAGGGAAGGGCGCATGAGCACGCGGGGGGAACGGCTCGTCAACCACGCGGTCCTGGCCGTCTTCGCGGTCATCGCCGTGTTCCCGATGATCGGGATCGTGACGCAGGCGCTGCGGCTGCCCGGCCTGGACTTCTCGACCTTCGGCACGGCGTGGCGCGAGGGCCACTTCGCCACCTACCTGCGCAACAGCGTCATCGTCACCTCGATCACCGTCGTCGTCTCGGCGACGCTGTCGATCATGGCCGGGTACGCGCTCGGCACCATGCGCTTCCGCGGCGCCACCGCCGTGTTCCTGCTGTTCCTGGCCGGGCTGACCATCCCGACCGAGACCATCGTCGTGCCGCTCTACTTCGACCTGCGCTCGATGGGGCTGGACAACACCTACGCGGGGCTGATCCTGCCGCAGGTGGCGATGTCGGTGGCGTTCGGCACGTTCTGGATGCGGGCCTACTTCCGCAGCGTCCCGCGCTCCCTGCTGGAGGCGGCCCGGATCGACGGCGCGTCGAGCTGGACGACGCTGTGGCGGGTGCTGGTGCCGATCGGCCGCCCGGCCATCCTCACCATGCTCCTGCTCACCACCATGTGGACCTGGAACGAGTTCCTGCTCCCCCTGGTCATCATCAACTCGGACGAGGCGCTGCGCACCGCGCCGCTCGGCCTGTCCTTCTTCCAGGGTTCGCACAAGACCGACTATCCGCTGCTCATGGCCGGTGCGCTGATCATCGCCGCGCCCGTCGTGATCGTCTATGTCTTCCTGCAACGGCAGTTCATCGCAGGAATGCTCTCGGGGGCCATCAAGGAGTAGGGCGTCCGGGGCCGCGCGCGGTCCCGGACGCAGGGAACGAACAGGAGAGTTCATGCGAAGACTCGCCCTACCCGCCGTCCTGTCGGCCGCGCTCGCGGCCCTCGCCCTGGCCGGTCCGCCGGCCTCGGCGCAGGCGGCATCCCCGTCCGGGCGCGGCGGGCCGTCCGACCGCGGCGGCCTGGACGTGCTGTTCGTCGGGGCGCACCCCGACGACGAGGCGGGCACACTGTCGACCCTCGGCCAGTGGAACGAGTACGCCACCGGCAAGTCCGGCGGCGTCCGGACCGGGGTCCTCACCGTCACCCGCGGCGAGGGCGGCGGGAACGCCGCCGGCAACGAGGAGGGCCCGCCGCTCGGCCTGCTCCGCGAGAACGAGGAGCGCCGCGCCGTCGGCAAGGCCGGCGTCACCGACGTCCACTACCTGGACAAGGTCGACTTCTACTACACGGTGAGCGCCCCGCTCACCAGCGCCACCTGGGACCACGACGCGACGCTGGAGAAGGTCGTCCGGCTCGTCCGCGAGACGCGGCCCAAGGTGATCGTCACCATGGAGCCCGCGCCGGTGCCCGGCCAGCACGGCAACCACCAGCAGGCGGCGCGGCTGGCGACCGAGGCGTACTTCGCCGCCGCCGACCCGGCGGCCTACCCGGGCCAGCTCCGCGGCAAGGAGCGGCTGGACGCCTGGGCGCCCGGACGGCTCTTCCAGACCGGCGGGGCGTCCGGCCCGGCGGGGGCGGCGTGCGCGACCGACCTGACCCCGGCCGGCCAGGGCGCGCTCGCCTACGGCGTGTGGGGAGGCCGCGCGTCCGCGCGCAACGGCGGCAAGACCTGGGCGCAGGTCGAGCGCGAGGCGCAGCGCACCTACGTCAGCCAGGGCTGGGGAGGGTTCCCCGACGTCCCCGCGGACCCGGCGAAGGTCGGCTGCGACTACTTCACGCAGATCCACAGCCGCGTGCCGTTCACCCTGGGCAACACCGACCCGACGGCCCCGCTGGAGGGCGCGGTGCAGCCCGCCAAGGGCGGCCTCCCGTTCGGCACGCAGTTCTCCCTCACCACCGACTCGTTCGGCGTCACTCCCGGTCGTGCGTTCAAGGTCACGGCCCACGCCTCCTCCCCGCGGACACTCTCCGGGGCGCGCGCGACGCTCGCCGTGCCCACCGGTTGGAACGTGACAGGAAGCGGTGACCTGGGCAAGGTCCGCGACGACGACCGCACCGCGACGTTCACCGTCACGCCCCCGGCTGGCGCCGCGCTCGGCCGCGCCCGGATCTCGGCGACCCTCGCCTCCGGCAAGGCCACCGGCCAGACCGCGACGCTCGTCGAGGTCCGCCCGGCCGTCACCGGCGCGCAGGAGCCGCTGCCCCGCGTGGCGGACTTCGACGCCTGGGCCGCCAAGAACGACGTCCAGGCCCTCACCGGCCGGATGAAGCGGGTGCTGACCCTGGCCTCCGGCAAGTCCCGCAAGGTCCGGGTGGACCTGGCCAACACCACCGCGTCCGCCCAGTCGGGCACGGTCAAGCTGGACCTGCCCGCCGGCTTCGCGGCCGACGCGGCGTCCAAGCCGTACACGCTCGCCGCCGGGGCGAAGGGCTCGGCGACGTTCACCGTCACCAACACCGACGCCTCGCTGCCCACCTCCAACCAGGGCGGCACGGGCGGCGACTACGACCTGACCATCACCACGACCTCCGCCTCGGGCGCGCCGGACGTCCAGAAGGGCGCCCTGGAGCTCGTCCCGGCGGCCGAGCTGCCCAAGGCCACGAGCGCCCCGGCCGTGGACGGCAAGGAGACGCCCGGCGAGTACCCCGGACCCGAGCTGAACCTGTCCCGCCTCTGGGAGGGGACGGCCTGCGACTCGGCCGCCGACTGCTCGGCCACCGGCAAGGTCACCTGGACCGACGACGCGCTCCACGTGCTCGTCAAGGTCCGCGACGACAAGCAGGGCACCGTCCTCGGCGCCGACGACTGCAAGCGGCACTGGCGCAGCGACTCGGTGGAGATCGGGATCGACCCGCGCGGCGACTCCGAGAACACCTCCACCACGTTCAAGACCGGAATCTTCCCCCAGATGTCGGACGGCAAGCCCTGCTTCGAACGGGACGCCGACGCCCACCAGGGCGGCGCGGAGACCGCGCCCGGCATGCAGGTCGCCTCGTCGGTGACCAGCCCCTACGACGGCTACGTCATCGAGGCGAAGATCCCGTTCAAGGCGCTGCCGACCGCCGTCGACCCGGCGCGGATGGGCCTGAACATCTTCGTCTACGACTCCGACACCCAGGACAAGACCGGCCAGACCCGCATCGGGTGGTCCACCTGGGGCGGCGTGCAGGGCGACCCGTACCGGTGGGGCCTGACCACCCTTCCCGGTCACACCCCGCCGTCCGGCCTGCCGACCACCCCGCCGGCCCCGGTGATGCCCACCGACGCCGCGGCCTCGGTCAACTCGCCGGAGTCCATCGTCCAGGCGGTGCGCACCGGCGTGCCGCTGGCCGCCGGACCCGCCGCCCCGCGCGATGACAGCGCCACCGTCAGCGGCGCGCCCGTCGTCTCCGGCGGCTCGGTCACCTTCACGCTGAAGGCGACCGGACCGGGCACCGCGTACGTCCACGTCTGGGACGGCAAGGTCCTCGGCACCACCAAGGTCGAGGTTCAGCGGTCCGGGACCCAGAAGGTGACCGTCCAGGGCGCCAGCGGCCTGCTCACCCTCGCCTTCGCCGCCAAGAAGGGAGGCACCGCGAGCACCGTCGTGCAGCTGGATTAATTGCAATCCCGGCCCACGATCCTCGCCTGGCGGCTCGGACCGTGACCGTGCTTGTGCGAGCGCGAATCGCTTCGCGATCTGCCCGCTTGAGGCTCGCCTTCGGCTTCGCCTCAAGCGGGCAGGTAGCGCGCTCGCGTGACGGCTGAGTATGCCCGTCCGGATGCCGTCAATGCAGTCTGACCATTGGGCGGTCGACGGCCGGTTGTGGCTTAGGGGCGCAAGGCTCATCGTTCCTGGGCGGGGTGGGTGAGGATCTCCTCAAGCAGGCCGGGCGCGCTGCTTCGGGCGTGGTCAGAGGGGCCGCGGTGTTCGTCTGACGGTTGGGGGCGGGCGTGTTACTTGCCTACGAGGGTGTGGGAGAAGGTGTAGCGGTCGGCCCGGTAGACGTGGGTGCCGTACTCGACGGCCTCGCCCTTGTCGTCGAAGGCCGTCCTGGTCATCGTGAGCAGGGGGGTACCGCGCCGCTCGTCGAGCAGCCGGGCCTCGGCCGTCGTCGCGCCGCGCGCGCCGATCGTCTGGTGGGCGATGCGCAGGTTCACGCCCGCCGCGCGCAGCGTCTCGTACAGCCCGTGCTCCTCCAGGTGGGCGGCGGTGACGTCGATCAGACCGGCGGGCAGCAGGTTCGTCATCAGGGCCAGCGGCTCGCCGCCGGTCAGCCGCAGCCGGCGCAGCCGGAGCACCTCGGTGCCCACGGGGACGCCGAGCCGGTCGGCCGCCTCGCCCCCGGCGGGAACCGGCCCCAGCTCCAGGACCCGCGTGCCCGGCTCCTCCCCGGCCGCCACGAGGTCGTCGTACAGGCTGGACAGCTCCAGAGGACGGCGCACCTGTGACTGGACGACCTGGGTGCCCACGCCCCGGCGGCGCACCAGCAGCCCCTTGTCGACCAGGTGCTGGATCGCCTGCCGCACGGTCGGCCGGGACAGCCGGTACCGCGCCGCCAGCTCCAGCTCGTTCTCCAGCCGCGACCCGGGCGGCAGCTCGCCCGCGCGGATCGCGGCCTCGAGCTGCTGGGCCACCTGGAAGTAGAGCGGGACGGGACTGCCACGGTCCAGCGTCACCGCGGGTTTGTGCACGTCGGAGCCTCCTCGCCTCGGTCGCGGACGAGGATAACGGACTCGGTGCTACAAAGTTCTTAAGTCTGTATGTCAGGACATGACCTTGACAGAATTTGGAGCGTTCCATGACACTCGAACGCATTCACCGCGGCATCCGAAGGGGGACTGCATGAGGGTCGGGCTGGCCGGGGCCGGGCGGATCGGGGCCGGGCACGCGGAGACGCTGCGGGGCCTCGCCGAGGTCGAGGAGGTCGTCATCGCCGATGCCGACGCCGGGCGCGCCCGGGCGGTCGCGGGCAAGCTCGGCGCGCGCGCGGTGGACGGGGTCGGCGCGCTGCTGGCCGCGCGCCCGGACGCCGTCGTCGTCGCCACGCCGACCGCCGCGCACGCGGAACTGGTGATCCGGGCGGTGGAGGCGGAATTGCCGGTGTTCGTGGAGAAACCCGTCGCGGCCGACCTCGATGGAACGATCCAAGTTCTGTCGGCGGTCCGCGGCTCCGGGGTTCCCGTCCAGGTCGGGTTCCAGCGCCGCTTCGACCCGGGCCACGTCGCCGCGCGCGACGCGGTGCGGTCCGGGCGGCTCGGCTGGGTGCACACCGTGCGGTCCTGCACGCTGGACCCGGCGCCTCCGCCGGACGACTACATCCCGACCTCCGGCGGGCTGTTCCGGGACTGCTCCGTCCACGACTTCGACGCCGTGCGGTTCGTCACCGGCCGCGAGGTCGCCGAGGTCACCGCGACCGGCGCCAACCGCGGCGCGGAGGTCTTCGCCGAGTCCGGCGACATCGACACCGGCGCCGCCGTCCTCACCCTGGACGACGGCACCCTCGCGCTCGTGTCCGCGACCCGCTACAACGCGGCCGGGTACGACGTGCGGCTGGAGGTTCTCGGCTCGCGGGACGGGGTCGTCGCCGGGCTGGACGACCGCACTCCGCTGTCGTCCGCCGCCGCCGGGTTCGGCCCGGCGGGACCGCCGCACACGGGGTTCCTGGAGCGGTTCGCCGACGCCTACGCCGCCGAGCTGTGCGCCTTCGTCGGCGTGGTGGCCGGGCGCACCCCCAACCCCTGCCCGCCCGAGGAGAGCCTGGAGGCGTTCTACGTGGCCGAGGCGTGCGAGATCTCCCGGCGCGAGCGCCGCACCGTCACGATCGAGGAGGTGCGCCGATGACGCCCGCGGCCCCCGCCGTCCCCGCGCCGCGGATCGCCGCCGCGCCGATCTCCTGGGGGGTCTGCGAGGTGCCCGGCTGGGGCCATCAGATGGCCGCGGCCCGGGTGCTCGCGGAGATGCGCGAGCTCGGCGTCGCCGCGACCGAGTTCGGCCCGGACGGGTTCCTGCCCGCCGGGCCCGCCGAGCGGTCCGCGCTCCTCGGGGCCTACGGGCTCCGGCCGGTGGGCGGGTTCGTCCCGCTCGTCCTGCACGACCCCGGACGCGACCCGATCCCCGACCTCGAACGGGCGCTCGACTCGTTCGGCGACCCCGGCGCGACGGTCGTGCTGGCCGCCGCGACGGGCCTGGACGGCTACGACGGGCGGCCCGACCTGGACGCGGAGAACTGGGCGGCGCTGCTGCGCAACCTCGGCCGCGCCGCCGCCCGCGCCGAGGCCCGCGGCCACCGTGCCACCCTGCACCCGCACGTCGGCACGGTCGTCGAGCGGAGCGCGGAGGTCGACCGGGTCCTGGACGGCTCGGACGTCCCGCTGTGCCTGGACACCGGGCACCTGCTCATCGGCGGCACCGACCCGCTCGCGCTGGCGCGGTCGGCCGCGGACCGGATCGCCCACGTCCACCTCAAGGACGTCGACGCCGCGCTCGCCGCGAAGGTGCGCGCCGGGGAGACCACCTACACCGCCGCCGTCCGGGACGGCGTCTACCGGCCGCTCGGGCGGGGCGACGTCGACGTCGCCGGGATCGTCGGCGCGCTCGAAGGCGCGGGCTACGGTGGCTGGTACGTCCTGGAGCAGGACACGGTGCTCACGGACGAGCCCGCGCCGGGCGCGGGGCCGTGCGCCGGGGTCCGCGAAAGCCTGGCGTTCCTGGCCGCCCTGGGCGGAGGTCCGGGGGAGGAAGGCGCGCCATGAGCCACGACCTCGTCACGATGGGGCGGGTGAGCGTGGACGTGTACCCGCTCCAGACGGGCGTCCCGCTGGAGGACGTCGAGTCCTTCGGCAAGTACCTCGGCGGCAGCCCCACCAACGTCGCGGTGGCGGCGGCCCGGTACGGGCACCGGACCGCGGTGATCACCCGGACCGGCGACGACCCGTTCGGCCGTTTCATCCACCGCAAGCTGCGCGAGTACGGGGTGGACGACCGGTTCGTCACCCCCGTCCCCGGCCTGCCGACGCCGCTGGCGTTCTGTGAGATCTTCCCGCCGGATCACTTCCCGCTCTACTTCTACCGCTACCCCAAGGCCCCCGACCTGGAGATCCATCCGCACGAGCTCGACCTGGACGCGCTCCGCTCGGCGCGGATCTTCTGGGCGACGGTCACCGGGCTGTCGCAGGAGCCGAGCCTTGCCGCGACGCTCGACGCGCTGGAGGTCCACCCGGGCACGACCGTCCTCGACCTGGACTGGCGGCCGATGTTCTGGGAGACGCGGGACGACGCCCAGGAGCGGATCGCGGCGGCGCTGCGGAACACCACCGTGGCGATCGGCAACCTGGAGGAGTGCGAGGTCGCGGTCGGCGAGCGGGAGCCGCGCGCCGCGGCCCGCGCGCTGCTGGCGCGCGGCGTGTCGGTGGCCATCGTGAAGCAGGGGCCCCGCGGGACGCTCGCCGCGTCGGCGGACGGGATCGTCGAGGTCCCGCCGACCCCGGTGGACGTCGTCAACGGGCTCGGCGCGGGCGACGCCTTCGGCGGCGCGGTCTGCCACGGGCTGCTGCGCGGATGGGACCTGGAGCGCACCGTCCGGTTCGCGGGCGCGGCCGGGGCGATCGTCGCGTCCCGGCTCGCCTGCGCGGACGCCATGCCGGACGCCGGCGAGGTCGAGCGGATCCTCGGCGGCGGCGCGGGCACCGGCACGCCGGACGGGCGGGCGACGAGGAACGGAGCCGACGACGGCATGGGAACGACCGGCGGAACGAGTGACAAGGAGAGCACGGGTTGAGCATGGGCACGTTCCCCGAACGCCTCGCGGCGCTGCTGGAGACCAGGGCCGCGCGGCCGGAGGCCATCGCCGAGGCCGCGGCCCTGCGTCCGCGGCCCGCGGCGCCGCCCGGCGCGTCCGGCCGGCTGATGATCATCGCCGCGGACCATCCGGCGCGCGGCGCGCTGCGCGCCGGGACCGATCCGCTGGCCATGGGCAACCGCCTCGATCTGCTGGAGCGGATGTGCGTCGCGCTGGCCAGGCCCGGCGTGGACGGCGTCCTCGCCACCCCGGACGTCATCGAGGACCTGCTGCTGCTCGGCGCGCTGGACGGCAAGGTCGTCATCGGGTCGATGAACCGGGGCGGGCTGGCCGGTTCGGCGTTCGAGCTCGACGACCGGTTCACCGCCTACACCGCGCCCGCGATCGCGGCGGCGGGCCTGGACGGCGGGAAGATGCTGCTGCGCGTCGACCTGGCCGACCCGGCGACCGTCCGCACGCTGGAGGCGTGCGCGAACGCGGTGACCGACCTCGCCGGGCACGGCCTGATGGCGATGGTCGAGCCCTTCATGTCGACCCGCGGCGGTGACGGGGCCGTCACCAACGTGCTGACCACCGAGGCGATGGTCAAGGCGGTGTCCATCGCCTCGGGCCTCGGCGCCACGTCCGCCCGCACATGGCTGAAAATCCCGGTGGTGGACCGCATGGAGGAGGTCATGGCGGCCTCGACGCTGCCGGCCGTGCTGCTCGGCGGCGAGGTGCGGGCCGACCCGGACGCGGCGCTGGCGGGCTGGCAGGCCGCGCTCGCGCTGCCGTCGGTGCGCGGCCTGGTCGTCGGCCGGTCGCTGCTGTACCCGCCCGGCGGCGACGTCGCCGCGGCGGTCGACGCCGCGGTGGGGCTGCTGTGATCGGCCGGGTGACCACCGAGGTCACGCCGGAGGGCGCGGGCTGGGCCTACTCGGGCCTGCGCGTGGTGACGCTCGCCCCCGGCGAGGAGATCGTGCTGGAGACCGGGGACGCCGAGACCCTCGTGCTGCCCCTCGCGGGGGCGTGCGCGGTGACGGTCGGCGTCCCGGCGGACGATGTCGCCGTCACCTTCGAGCTGCACGGACGGCGGGACGTGTTCTCCCGGGTGACGGACTTCGCCTACGCCCCGCGCGAGGCGTCGCTCGTCCTGGCGTCGCGTGACGGCGGCCGGTTCGCGCTGCCCTCGGCCCGCTGCGAACGGCGGCTGGCGCCCCGCTACGGCCCGGCCGAGGACGTGCCGGTCGAGCTGCGCGGCGCCGGTCAGATGAGCCGGCAGGTCAACAACTTCTGCACGCCGGAGGCGTTCGAGGCGGACCGGCTCATCGCCTGCGAGGTGCTGACGCCGGGCGGCAACTGGTCGTCCTACCCGCCGCACAAGCACGACGAGGAGACCGCGACCGAGGCGGTGCTGGAGGAGATCTACTACTTCGAGGTCGCGGGCGCGCCGGACGGCGGCGCCGGGATGGGCTACCAGCGCGTCTACGGCACCGCCGAGCGGCCCATCGACGTTCTGGCGGAGGTGCGGACGGGCGACACGGTGCTCATCCCGCACGGCTGGCACGGGCCGTCCATGGCGGCTCCGGGGCATGACCTGTACTACCTGAACGTGATGGCGGGACCCGGCGCGGAGCGGGCCTGGCTGATCTGCGACGATCCGGCGCACGCCTGGATCCGCGGCACCTGGCCGGACCTGCCGGCCGACCCGAGGCTGCCGATGTCCTCGGCGGCGGGACCGGAGGAGGAACGATGACGGCGACCGTGCGGCTCACCGTCGGGCAGGCGGTGGTCCGCTTCCTGGCGGAGCAGTGGACCGAGCGGGACGGGGAGCGGCACCGCTTCTTCGCGGGCTGCTTCGGCATCTTCGGCCACGGGAACGTGGCGGGACTGGGGCAGGCGCTGCTGCAGTACGGCGACGCACTGCCCTACCGCGCGGCCCGCAACGAGCAGGCGATGGTGCACGCCGCCGTCGGCTACGCCCGGATGAACGACCGGCTCCGCGCGTACGCGTGCACGACGTCGGTCGGGCCGGGCGCGACCAACATGGTGACGGGCGCGGCGCTCGCGACGATCAACCGCATCCCGGTGCTGCTGCTGCCCGGCGACGTGTTCGCCACCCGCGTCGCCAACCCGGTCCTTCAGGAGCTGGAGGACGCCCGGTCCTACGACGTGTCGGTCAACGACTGCTTCAAGCCCGTCTCCAAGTACTGGGACAGGATCAACCGCCCCGAGCAGCTGCCCGCGGCGCTGCTGGCGGCGATGCGGGTGCTCACCGACCCGGCGGAGACGGGGGCGGTGACGCTGGCGCTGCCGCAGGACGTGCAGGCCGAGGCGTACGACTGGCCGGCCGAGCTGTTCGAGCGGCGGGTGTGGCGCGTCCCGCGGCGGGTGCCCGAGCCGGCGGTGCTCGCCGAGGCCGCGCGACTGCTGCGGACGGCCGAACGGCCGCTGATCATCGCCGGCGGCGGCGTCATCTACTCGGGCGCGACGGGCGAGCTGAGCGTGCTCGCCGGGGAGACCGGGATCCCGGTGGCCGAGACGCAGGCGGGCAAGGGTTCGCTGCCCTGGGACCACCCCTCGGCGGTGGGCGCGATCGGCGCGACCGGGACGGCCGCCGCGAACGCCCTGGCCCGCGAGGCCGACGTCGTGCTCGGCGTCGGCACCCGCTACAGCGACTTCACCACGGCCTCCCGCAGCCTGTTCGCCCGGCCCGGCGTGCGGTTCGTCAACCTCAACGTCGCCGAACTGGACGCCGCCAAGCACGCCGGGCTGGCGCTCACCGCCGACGCCCGCGCCGGTCTCGCCGCGCTCCGGGCGGAGCTCGCGGGGCACACGGTCGCGGCGTCCTACCGGACCGAGACGGCGGAGCTGACCGCCCGCTGGAACGCCGCCGTCGACCGCGCCTACGCGCCCGGCCCCGGGCCGCTGCCCGTCCAGTCGGAGATCATCGGCATCGTCAACGAGGTGAGCGGCCCGCGCGACGTGGTCGTGTGCGCCGCCGGGTCGATGCCGGGCGACCTGCACAAGCTGTGGCGCACCCGGGACCCCAAGGGCTACCACGTCGAGTACGGCTACTCCTGCATGGGCTACGAGATCGCGGGCGGCCTCGGCGTGAAGCTCGCGGCGGGCGACGACCGCGAGGTGTTCGTGCTCGTCGGGGACGGCTCGTACCTGATGATGGCGCAGGAGCTGGTCACCGCCGTGGCGGACGGCGTCAAGCTCGTCGTCGTCCTGGTCCAGAACCACGGGTTCGCGTCCATCGGCAACCTGTCGGAGTCGGTCGGGGCGCAGCGGTTCGGGACCCGGTTCCGGCTCCCGGGCGACCTCGCCGCGAGCGCCGCCGCGATGGGCGCCGACGTGCTGCGCGCCACCACCGCGCGGGAGTTCCGCGCCGCGCTGCGCCAGGCGCGCGACAGCGCGAACACGACCGTCGTGCACATCGAGACGGATCCCGCCGTCCCCGCCCCCGACAGCGAGGCGTGGTGGGACGTTCCGGTCGCGGAGGTCTCGACACTGGAGGCGACGGCCGAGGCCCGCGCCCGCTACGAGGAGGAGCGCAAGGCCCAGCGTCCGCTGCTGTGAGAGCACCGCGTGTGAGAGCCGCCGTGCACCGGCCATGAGGCCAGGTGCCCGGCGGCTCTTCTGCGTCGCGATCATTTGTCGCCGAAAAGGATCACGGCGTTAGCGAGCCATTAGCGCTGGACACTACAATCGTCAGCGCCGCTCCACCTGTACCAGCCGATCCATTTCCCCGCCATTGGCTCGGCCAGTGAATGGTCGGTGACCGGGAGTTCTGGAAGTCTCTCCAGGGAGTAAGAGAGCTTCACATATCTAAAGGGTAACAGGTATGCTCGCCCGGTCTGTGGCAGGCGGGCACGGGGTGTGCACGACTCGTGGCCAGAGGTGATTCGGGGAAACTACGGGGGCTTCTCGGATGGTGTGTGTCGAGTACCGCGACGCCATGACGGTGCTGCGGAACATGTACGAAGAGGCGTCATCGGGCAATGGCGGCTCACTGCTCGTGAACGGGGGAATGGCGAGCGGAAAAACGACCTTGCTGCACGATTTCCTGCGGCACTGCGGCGAGCGCGGCGCCGCGACGTTCAGCGCCACCGGCGCGCGGTCGGAGTCCGATCTGCCCGGCGGGGTGATCGAGCAGCTCGTGCGCGGCGGCGATCTCCTGCCCGCCGAGACGGGGCGCGCCGCCTCCCACGGCGCCGACCTCCCGCTGGTGCGCACCACCTGCGGCGCGCTCCTGGCCCTGTCCAGGGATCGGCCGGTCGTCATCGGCGTCGACGACGTCCAGTTCGCCGACAGCCGCTCCCTCCTGGCCCTGCTGTACCTGCACCGGCGGATCCGCACGGCGCGCGTCCTGCTCGTCCTCAACTTCTGGGAGCGGCCCCGGCCGACGCTGTCGGACTTCTGCGCCGAGCTCACCCGGCGTCCCTACCACCGGCTGCGGCTGGCGCCGATGTCGCGCGCCGCCGTCACCGACCTCGCGGCCCGCTCCATGGACGCCGGCGCCGCCGCCCGCCTCGCTCCGGAGCTGCTCGAACGGAGCGCCGGCAACCCGATGCTGGCGAGCGCCCTGATCGAGGACCACCTCGCCGGCGCCGCGGGCGGCGGCGCCCATGTCGGCCGCGCCGTGCTCGACGCGCTGCACCGGTGGGGCCCGCAGGTCCTGGAGGTCGGCCGCGCCCTGGCCGTGCTCGGCGAGCACGCCACCGCCGAGCTGGCCGCCCGGCTGCTGCGGGCGCGTCCGGAGGGCGTCGCGGAGATCATGGAGATCCTCACCGGCGCGGGCCTGCTCGCCGCGGGCCGGCTGCGGCACGAGCCCGTCCGCAGGGCCGTCCTCAGCGACCTGTCCACGCCGGAGCGGGCCTGGCTCGACATCCGCGCCGCCGACCTGCTGCACCGGCGCGGCGCCGCCGCGACCGCCGTCGCCGGGCACCTGCTGGCCGCCGGCCGCGCCGCCGGCCCGTGGTCGGTGGACGTGCTGCGCGAGGCCGCCCGCGCGGCGCTCGCCGACGACCTCCCGGGCCGTGCGGAGCGGTTCCTGGAGCTGGCCATGACCGCCTGCGACGACCCCGCCGGGCGCGCCGAGATCGGCGCGACGCTCGCCGAGGCGACCTGGCGCGTCGCGCCGGCCACCGCGGACGCCTACCTGTCGGAGTCGGTCACCGACCACGACGCCGCCACGGTGATCAGGCACGCGCTCTGGCGCGGCGACCGCGCCGCGGTGTCCGGCGCGCTGGACCGGCTGGCGGGTGGGCCGCCCGACCACCGGCTCGCCGCCGAGCTGCGCCTGGCGCTGCACTGGTACTACGGGACGGCGGCGCGGGAGCACGCGCCGGGCGACGACCCGTGGAACCAGGCCGCCGACGCCCTGACCACCCTGTGGGCGCGCGGCGGGCACCGCGCCGCCACCGCCAGCGCCGAGCACGTCCTGCGCAGCTGCGCGCTCGGCGACGGCACCCTGGAGGTCCTCGCGACGGCGCTGCTGGCCCTCGCGCACGGCGGCGAGGGCGACCGGGCCGCCCGCTGGTGCGACCATCTCGTCGCCGAGGCGGCCCGCCGCCGCGGCGCGCTCTGGCAGGCGGTCCTCGGCAGCGTCCGCGCGGAGATCACGCTGTGGCTCGGCGACCCGGCCGGGGCGCACGCCGAGGCGTCCCGCGCCCTCGAACTGCTGCCGCCGCGCGAGTGGGGCGTGCTCATCGGGTACCCGCTCACCTGCCTGCTCCTGGCCGGTGCCGCCCTCGGGCGTCCCGAGCCGCCGCGGCACCCCGTCCCGGACGCGATGCTCGGCACCGTGCTCGGCGCCCGTTACCTGCACGCGCGCGGCCGCTCCCACCTCGCCACCGACCGCGTCCTCGCCGCGGTCACCGACTTCCAGGCGTGCCGCCGGCTCATCCGCGAGCACGGCCTGGACGTCCGCGCGCTCGTCCCCGTCGAGCACGACCTCGCCGAGGCCAACCTGCGCCTGGGCCGCCGCGGCACCGCCCGCGAGCTCGCCGTGGCGCAGCTCCGCGCGGCCCGCGGCCCCCGGCTGCGCGGGATGTCACTGCGGGTCCTGGCCGCGTGCAGCGACCCGTCCCAGCGTCCGGCACTCCTCCGGGAGGCGGTCGCCCATCTCGAGCGGTCCGGGGACCGGCTGGAGCTGGCCCGCGCGCACCGCGCGCTGTCGGAGACCGGTTCGGCGAAGACGGCGGATCCGGTGCTCAGCGACGCCGAGCACCGGGTCGTGGTCCTCGCCGCCACGGGTCACTCCAACCGCGAGATCAGCCGCAAGCTCTGGATCACCGTCAGCACGGTGGAGCAGCACCTGACCCGCGCCTACCGCAAGCTGGGCGTCTCGGGCCGGTCCGAGCTCGAGGAGGGCCTGGCCGAGAGAGGAGTCTCCCTCGCCTCAGAGGAGGGGGAACTATCGGTCACCGCCAACGGCGCCTGATCCGGCGCCTCGACCGAGGCGGGGGAGGGCGGGCCGTCCCGCCGGGAGAACGTCTCGGGCCCTGGGGCCGATCAGATGATCGGCCCCAGGGCCCGGTCTGTGGGCGATACTGGGATTGAACCAGTGACCTCTACCGTGTCAAGGTAGCGCTCTCCCACTGAGCTAATCGCCCGGAACCTGCGCCTCCCGGGGGAGGAGCGGTGCTGAGGTGGAGACGGGATTTGAACCCGTGTACACGGCTTTGCAGGCCGTTGCCTCGCCTCTCGGCCACTCCACCAGATCGAGACCTCTGGATCGTGACCCGAAAGGTCCCTCAGAGCGGAAGACGGGATTTGAACCCGCGACCCTCACCTTGGCAAGGTGATGCTCTACCCCTGAGCCACTTCCGCGTGTGCTGCCCGGTGGCGGGCCCTTCCGGGCCTTGCCTCCTTGCGGCGACGGAGGAAACATTAGCGCGTCCTGGCCGGTTCCCCAAACCGGTTTCGGCGAAGGGGCGCGGCGGACGCTTCGACGCCGGCCGAAGGGTGGGTCGCCTAGGCTCGGCGGTATGGCTTCCGAACATGTCCTGGACGCCGACTTCGCCCCGGTCGCCGCGCTGCTGGCCGACCGCGCCCGCGCGGCGATGCTGACGGCCCTGCTGGACGGGCGGCCGCTGGCGGCGGGCGAGCTGGCGCGGACGGCGGGCGTCAGCGCGCAGACGGCCAGCGCCCATCTGGCCCGGCTGCTGGACGGCGGGATGGTGACCGTCCTCAGGCAGGGGCGGCACCGGTACTACCGGCTGCGGGGCGCCGAGGTCGCGCAGGTGATCGAGGCGCTGTCGCGGATCAGTCCGCCGGTGCGGGCGCGGAGCCTGCGCCAGTCGCGGGACGCGCGGCGGCTGCACCAGGCGCGGACGTGCTACGACCACCTGGCGGGCGAGGCGGGCGTGACGCTGTTCGAGGCGCTCCTGTCCGGCGGGATGATCGAGCAGGACGGCCCGGAGTCGTACGCGGTGACGGAGAAGGGCGAGGACCGGCTGGGCGGGCTCGGGCTGGACCTGGCGGCGGTGCGGCGGTCGCGGCGCCGGTTCGCCTGGCACTGCCTCGACTGGACGGAGCGGCGCCCGCACCTGAACGGGGCGCTCGGCGCGGCGTTGACGGAGCGGATGATCGAGCTCGGCTGGTTCGAACGGGGCCGTACGCCACGGGCCCTGGAGGTGACGGAGGCGGGACGGCGGGGCCTGGCGGACGCGTTCGGGTGCGTCCTGCCGTGAGCTTCGCCTACGCCGGGGGTCTGCTGGCCACCGGCCTTGTGGACGTGACCACCGACCCGGCCGCGCTGGACTCGCGCGGCTGGTGGGCCGTGGTGGTGACGTACGAGGGCGAGATCACCTGCGCCCGGTTCGCGGACGTACGGCCGGCGCCCCACCCGGACGGCCCGTGGAGCCCGCCGGGGGAGTGGACCAGCTCCCTGGACGAGAGCGCCTACGTCCTGGGCGTGGAGCGGATCCGCGCGGCGATCGCCGAGGGCGTCGTCTACCAGGCCAACCTGTGCCGGGTGCTGTCGGCGCCGCTCGCGCCCGGCGCCGGCGTCGAGGGGCTCGGGGCGCGGCTGGCGCGCCTGCATCCGGCGCCCTACGCGATGACGGTGCGGGTGCCGGGGCTGGCGGTGGCGTCGGCGTCGCCCGAGCTGTACCTGGCGCGGGACGGGGACGTGGTGGAGTCACGGCCGATCAAGGGCACGGCCCGCACCGCGGACGGCCTGCTGCCCAAGGACCGCGCCGAGAACGTCATGATCGTCGATCTCGTCCGCAACGACCTCGGCCGGGTGGCGCGGCCGGGGACGGTGGAGGTGCCCGGGCTGTGCGAGCTGGAGGAGCACCCCGGCCTGGTTCATCTGGTGTCAACCGTCCGGGCCCGTCTGACGGGCGGCTGGCCGGAGCTGGTCGCCGCGACGTTCCCACCCGGCTCGGTCACGGGTGCGCCGAAGGCGAGCGCCTTGTCCCTGTTGGAAAGGCTCGAACCCGTGCCACGCGGCCCGTACTGTGGGGCCGTCGGCTGGGTGGACGCGGACTCCCGGCGCGGCGCCCTGGCGGTGGGCATCCGGACCTTCTGGATCACGGACGGCCTGCTCCGCTTCGGTACCGGCGCGGGCATCACCTGGGGGTCGGATCCACGCGGCGAGTGGCGCGAGACCGAGCTGAAGGCGGCTCGGCTACTGGAGGTGGCATCGGGTGACGCAGACCAAGATCTGGTTGAACGGGAACCTGGTCGACCCTGAGCAGGCGGTCGTGTCGGTGTTCGACCACGGCATGCTCGTCGGTGACGGGGTCTTCGAGACCGTGCGGGCCGAGCACGGGGAGCCGTTCGGGCTCACCCGGCACCTGCGCAGGCTGTCCCGCTCGGCGGCGGGGCTCAACCTGCCCGAGCTCGATCAGGAGGCGCTCGCCCGGGGCACCCGTGAGGTGCTGGACGCGGCGCCGAAGTGGCCGCTGGCGCGGATCCGCGTCACCGTGACGAGCGGGGTGGGACCGCTCGGCTCGAACCGGGGCGACTCCGGCCTGACCATATCGATCATCGTCGCCGAGCAGGCCCCGTTCCCGTCGACGGAGGAGGTGTCGGTGGCGCCATGGCCGCGCAACGAGCGGGGCGCACTGGCCGGCCTGAAGACGACCTCCTATGCCGAGATGGCGCTGGCGCTCGACTACGCACGCCAGCGCGGCTGTGGGGAGGCGCTCTTCGGTACCCTCGCGGGCGACCTGTGCGAGGGCACCGGCAGCAACGTGTTCGTGGTGAAGGGCGGGCGGCTGCTGACGCCGCCGGCGTCGACGTCGGGCTGTCTGGAGGGCGTGACCCGCGGGCTCATCCTGGAGTGGTGCGACGGCGTGGAGGAGGAGATCCCGCTGGAGGACCTCTACACGGCGGAGGAGGCGTTCCTGACCTCGACGACCCGCATCATCCAGCCGATCAGGGCGGTGGACGGCACCGCGCTGCCCGCCGCCCCGGGCCCGGTCACCGCGAAGGCCCAGGAGACGTTCGCGGCCCGCGCCGCCGAGCGGCGGGATCCCTGACGGGCACGTCTCCGGCCGCGCGCACCGCTCGATCGCGCGCCCCCGCTTGATCGCCCGCACCGGCTGATCGTCCGCACCCCCTTGATCGCGCGCACCGCTTGATCCCGGGGGCGGCGAGGCGGAGCATCGCGAGTACGGGACGGGGCGGGCTCAGAGCCCGCCCCCGCACTGTGCGCGCACCGCGCGGACCCGGCGCGGGGCCGCGTCGCGGACGCGGTGCGCGCCCTGTTCCGGGCCGTGTCAACGGCCGTGCCGATGATCGAGCGATGGGAGACGTGGATGGTCGTGCACCGCGGGCGCTGGAGCCTGGAGGACCGGCTGGAAAGGGGCCTGCGCGAACTGCCCTTCGACGTCCCCGCGGGCACCGCGTCCGTCACGGTCGAGCTGTCCTTCGACGGCGGCGTGATCGACCTCGGCTGCCACGGCCCCGGCGGCTTCCGCGGCTGGTCGGGCGGCGCGCGCCGTGCCTACACCGTCGCGGCGGACTGGGCCACGCCCGGCTACCTTCCCGGCGAGCCGGAGCCCGGCACCTGGCACGTGTGGCTCGGGCTGCACCGCGTCCCGCCGGGCGGCGTCCCGTACGAGGTCACGGTGACCACGTCGGCGTCGCCCGTCCCGCGCCCGGACGTCCCGCCGCCCCCGCCGCGGCCGGACCGCCCGCCCCGCCGTGACCTGCCCGCGCCCGCCGGGCTCCGCTGGCTGGCCGGGGACCTGCACTCCCACACCGTGCACAGCGACGGGACGCTCACCGTCCACGAGCTGGCCTGCCTCGCCGCGTCCCAGGGACTGGACTTCCTGGCGGTGACCGACCACAACACCGTCAGCCACCACGCCGAGCTGCCCGCCGCCGCCGCGCACGCGGGCGTCGCGCTCGTGCCGGGGCAGGAGGTCACCACCGACCTCGGGCACGCCAACGTGTTCGGCGACACCGGCTGGGTCGACTTCCGGCGGCCGAGCGCCGACTGGGCCGCGTTCGCCGCGGCGCGCGGCGGCCTGATGTCGATCAACCATCCGCTCAGCGGCGACTGCGCGTGGCGGCGGCCGCTGCCCGCCGCCGCCCGGCCCCGGTTCGTGGAGATCTGGCACTCCTCCTGGTGGGACCGCCGCTGGGGCGCCCCGCTGGCCTGGACGGACCTGTGGCTGCCCTGCGGGGCCGTCCCGCTAGGCGGCAGCGACTTCCACGACCCGGCCCAGCACAAGACGCTCGGCGAGCCCACCACGTGGGTGCTCGCCGAGGACGAGGACGGCGTGCTCGACGCGCTCGCGGCGGGCCGCACGTCCGTCTCGGCGGGCCGGGACGCGCCGGTGCTGCTCCGCGTCGAGGACGACCTGATCGCCGACGGCGCGGACGGCGCTGTGCTGGTGCGGCCGGACGGCCGCCGCGCCGCGGTCCGCGGCGACCGGGTCCGGTTCCCGGCGGACGGGCCGGGCATGTACCGGCTGGAGTCCCACGAGAACGAGGTGCTCGCGTTGTGCGGTTGACCGGCCCGGCCATCGTCGTCGTTCCCCACACCCACTGGGACCGCGAGTGGTACCTGCCGTTCCAGCGGTTCCGCCTCCGGCTGGTCTCCCTGATGGACGCGGTCGTCGAGGCCATGGAGGCGGACCCGCGCTGGCGGTTCACCCTTGACGGCCAGATGGCGGCCGTCGACGACTACCTGGAGGTTCGCCCGGAACGCCGGGACCGGGTCGCCGCGCTCGTCCGCGCCGGGCGCCTCGCCGTCGGCCCCTGGCAGATCCTCGGCGACGAGTTCCTCTGCTCGGGCGAGACGATCGTCCGCAACCTGGAGCTCGGGCTGCGCCGCGCGGAGGAGCTGGGCGCGGCGATGATGGTCGGCTACCTGCCCGATCAGTTCGGGCACTGCGCGCAGATGCCGCAGATCCTCCGGTCCGCCGGCATCGAGCACGCGTGCGTCTGGCGCGGGGTGCCCGCCCGCGTCCGGTCCCGTTCGTTCGCCTGGGAGGCGCCGGACGGGACGGCCGTGCGCGCCCAGTACCTGGCGGAGGGCGGCTACGGGAACGCGGCGCTGCTGCTGGAGGACCGCGGCGGGTCGCCCGCAGCCCGCGCGGCCGCGTTCGCGGAGCGGATGCGTCCCTGGTGCGCGGACGGCGCGCCCGTCCTGGCGATGTACGGCGCCGACCACACCGCGCCAGCCGCCGATCTAGCCGACCGGGTCGCGGCGCCCGGGACGGACATGCGCCTGGACACCCTCGCCGGGTACTTCGCGGCGCAGGACCCGTCCACGGAGGGGCTGGTCCGCGTCCGCGGCGAGCTGCGCTCGCACGCCCGCGCCAACCTGCTGCCCGGCGTTCTCTCGGCCAGGATCGGGCTGAAGCGGCTGCTGGGACGCGCCGAGCGCCGCGTCGAGCGGTACGCCGAGCCGCTGGCCGCGCTCTGGTACGGCGGGGACGCGCGGTTCCACCTCGACCTGGCGTGGCGGCGGATCATCGAGGCGAGCTGCCACGACTCGGTCACCGGCTGCGGCTCCGACGAGACGGCCGCGCAGGTCGCCGCGCGGACGGCCGAGGCGGAGCAGCTCGGCCGCGCGGTCTGCGACCTCGTGCTGGCGGAGCGGGCCGCGGCGGTGCCGCTCGGCGGGCACCTGGTGTTCAACCCGTCGCCGGAGCCCCGCACCGCGCTGACCATTCTGGACGTCCCGGCGGCGGAGGGCGTGGAGCCCCGCCTGGTGACGGGGGAGGGGCGCCCGGTGCCCGTCCAGACGCTGGAGGTGGCGCCGACCGTGCTGGACGACGCCGTGCACCCCGCGTCCGCGCTGCCCGTCGTGCTGGAGCGGGTGTACGGGCGCGTCCTGTTCGGGCGGGAGATCCGAGATTGGACGGTCTCTCGCGCCGACCGCACGCTCACGTTCCGCGTCACGGCCCGCTCGGACGCCCCGTTCGACATCGAGGACGTCCGCGCCGCCCTCCATGGCGCGGACGGCGACTGGCGCGTGCGGATCCTGGCCGACCCGCGCCGCACGGTGGCCGCCATGGTCACCGTCCCCGCCCTGGGCCTGGTCTCCGTCGCCCCCGCCCCCGCGGGCGAGCGGTCTGACGTGCTCGCCGGGCGACCGGCCGAAGCCGGGCCCCGGGTCCTGGACAACGGGCTGGTGAGGGCGGAGGTGCGCTACGACGGCACGTTGGAGGTGCGCACGCCGGACGGTCATCTCCTCAAGGGCGTCGGACGCGTCGTGGACGGCGGCGACCTCGGGGACACGTACAACCACGCGTCCCCGGCGCACGACCGGCTCATCGCGACGCCGCTGGACATCCGCGTCGACCCGGTCCACCAGGGCCCGCTGGTCGCCGCGCTGGACATCGTCCGGTCCTACCGCTGGCCCGCCACCGGCGACCTGCCCGGCGACGCCCGGTCGGCGGACGAGGAGGACGTGACCGTGGCGATGCGCGCCGAACTGCGCGCGGACGAGCCGTTCCTGCGGCTGCGCGTCACGTTCGACAACCGCTGCGACGACCACTGGGTGCGGCTGCACATGGCGCTCCCGCGCCGCGCCCGCTCGTCGTTCGCCGAGGGACAGTTCGCGATCACCGAGCGCGGGCGGGCCGCCGAGGGCGGCTTCGGCGAACGGCCCGTCCCCACCTACCCCACGTCCGGGTTCGTGGCGGCCGGCGGCCTCGCCGTCCTGCTGGAGCACGTCACCGAGTACGAGATCGTCGGCGGCCGGGCGGGCGAGACCGGCGGGGCGGGCGACGAGATCGCCCTGACGCTGCTGCGCTCGATCGGTCTCCTGTCGCGCGACCGGAACGCCTGCCGCGACCAGCCCGCCGGCCCGGAGACGCCGGTGCCCGGCGCGCAGTGCCGGGGCGAGCGGACGGTGGACCTCGCCGTCCTGCCGTACGACGGCGACCGGCCGGGCCTCGAAGTCCTCCGGGCGGCCGAGGCGTTCCGGCACGATCTGCTCACCGCCGCGGGCCAGGGGCCGGTGGACACGCCCGCGCCGCCCGGCCTGCACGGACTGGAGATCACCGGGCCGGGCGTGGTCATGACCGCGCTGCGGCCCCGGGACGACGGCCGGGTCGAGGTCCGCGTGACGGCGCAGGGCGACGCGCCCGTCACCGCCGTCCTGCGCGGCCCGTTCACCGGAGCCGTCCGCACCGGCCTCGGTGACCGCCTCGGTGGCGGGCCCGGCACGCCGCTGGCCGTGCGGTCCGGCACGCTCACGCTGCCGCTGCGCCCTTGGGAGATCGCCACCGTCCGGCTCGACATGCGCTGACGGTCAGCCGGGAGCCGTCCCGGCGGACTGGGTGGCGGCCGCGGCCATCGCGGCGCCCACGATCCCCGCGTTGTTGACCAGCCGCGCCGGCACGATCGGCGCCCGCACTCCCTCGATCAGCGGAACGAAGTGATGGGCCTTCTTGCTCACCCCGCCGCCGACGATGATCAGGGACGGCGAGACCAGCGCCTCCAGATGCGCCATGTACTCGCCCAGCTTCTTGGCCCACTTCTCCCAGCCGAGGTCGTGATCCTCGCGCGCCTTGGCCGACGCCCGCTTCTCGGCCTCCTTCCCGCGGATCTCCAGGTGCCCGAACTCGGTGTTCGGCACGAGCACCCCGCCGGTGAACAGCGCGCTGCCGATCCCCGTGCCCAGCGTGAGCAGCACGACCGTGCCGGGGACGTCGCGCCCGGCGCCCAGGCGCATCTCCGCGACACCGGCCGCGTCCGCGTCGTTGAGCACGGTCACCGGCCGCCCCGTCGCCTCCGCGAACAGCGACCGCGCGTCCACCCCGATCCAGTGCCGGGACACGTTCGCGGCCGACAGCGTCACCCCGTCGATCACCACCCCGGGGAACGTGACGCCGACCGGCCCGTCCCAGCTGAAGTGGTCCACGATCCGGCCGATCACCTCCGCGACGGGACCGGGCTCGGCCGGACGCGGCGTCTCCACCCGGAAACGGTCGCGGGTGAACGTCCCGTCCGACAGATCGACGGGCGCTCCCTTGATGCCCGTCCCGCCGATGTCGATCCCCAGCATCTCCTCGCCCATGACCTTCCTGTGCCCCGATCATGGCCCGCTAAAGACGATCTCCCGGGACCGGCGGCACTCAGCCCTCGACGGCCTTGAGGCCGATCACTCCGATGAGGATCAGCGCCAGGCAGGCCACCCGGGGCACGGTGACGCTCTCCCCGAGCACGATCATGCCGGTCACCGCGACGCCCAGCGAGCCGAGGCCCACCCAGACGGCGTACGCCGTCCCCACCGGGAGGTCGCGCAGGGACAGCGACAGGACGACGACGCTCAGCAGCGCCACCGAGAGGCCGATCAGGCTCGGCCACAGCCGGGTGAACCCGTCCGACTGCTTGAGCGCCGTCGCCCACACCAGCTCCATGAACGCGGCGATCACGAGAAAGACCCACGGCATCGTCGTTCTCCCCTCAGGCCGCGTATCCGCCGTCGACGGCGATCGACGCCCCGGTGACATAGGCTCCGCCCGGCCCGGCGAGATGGGCGACCATCGCGGCCACCTCGTCGGGGCGACCGTACCGGCCGAGCGCGGTGAACCCCTTCTCGAACTCGGCGTCCGGCGAGCCGTCCGGGTTCATCTCGGTGTCGGTCGACCCCGGGTGCACGACGTTCGCGGTGATCCCGCGCGGCCCGAGGTCGCGGGCCAGGCCCCGGGTGAGGCCGGTCAGCGCCGACTTGCTCATCGCGTAGAGCGTCCACCCCGGATAGGGGACGCGCTCGGCGAGACTGCTGCCGATGGTGATGATCCGGCCGCCCTCCCCGAGGTGCCGCGCCGCCGCCTGCGCCGCGACGAACGACGCCCGCACGTGGATCGCGAGGGTCTGGTCGACCTCCTCCAGCGGCACGTCCTCCAGCGGCCCGTACGGGGCGATCCCGGCGTTGTTCACCAGGACGTCCAGCCGGCCGAACCGCTCCGCCGCGACGTCCACCGCCGCCGCGACGGCCGACGGGTCGGCCGCGTCGGCGGCGATCGCCGCCCCGCGCCGCCCGGCCGCCTCGATCCCGCGGACGACCTCCGCCGCCCGCTCCGGGGCCCGCACGTAGGTCACCGCGACGTCCGCCCCGTCCCGCGCCAGCCGCAGCGCGATCGCCGCGCCGATGCCCCGGCCGCCGCCGGTGACCAGCGCCGCCCGTCCCGTCAGATCCGTCATCGCCGTCCCCGCTCTAATCGGAAAAGATTCCGGTTACAGAGGTTAACCGGAGAATTCTCCGGATACAACCCGGGATGGCCGGGCGCGCTCCGTCCGCCCCGGTACGCTGCCGGGAACGCCGAGACAGGAGGACGGGATGCGGGAGCTGCCGGTCACCGGGCGCCCGCCCGCCGAACGCGCGGACGCGGCGCTCAACCGCCGCCGCATCCTGCGGGCCGCCGCGGAGCTGATCGACACCCGCGGCGTCGAGGCGGTGTCCATGGACGAGGTCGCCCGCGCCGCCGGCGTCGGCGTCGGCACCGTCTACCGCCGCTTCGGCGACCGGGCCCGGCTCGTCTACGCCGTGATCGACGACCGCGAGCGGGAGTTCCAGGCCGCGTTCATCCAGGGCCCGCCGCCGCTCGGGCCGGGCGCCCCGCCCCTCGTCCGGCTCCGCGCCTTCCTGCACGCCCTGGCCGACCGCACCGAGGCCCAGGCCGACCTGCTGCTCATGGCCGAGTCCGGCCCGCCCGACGCCCGGTTCCGCGACGGCTCGTACGGCCTCTACCACCGGCACCTGGCGATGCTCATCGGCCGCACCGCCCCCGCCGCCGACGCCCCCTACCTCGCCGACGCCCTGCTGGCCCCGCTCGCCGCCAACCTCTTCCTGCACCAGCGCCGCGTCCGGGCCATGCCGCTGGAGCGGATCAAGGCGGGCCTGGACGCCCTGCTGGCCGGGCTCGGCGCCCCGTGACGTCCGAGGGGTGAAAGATCGGGATCGGTCCGGTGAAAGCCCTTATGGGAACGGCCCCGTCCCGGCACACTAGGGGCGTGAGCGACTTCGATGTGCTGGTCCTGGGGTCGGGTCCCGGCGGGCAGCGGGCGGCCATCGCCGCCGCCAAGCTCGGCCGGCGGGTCGCCATCGTCGACCGCCGCGAGATGATCGGCGGCGTCTGCATCAACACCGGGACGATCCCGTCCAAGACGCTGCGCGAGGCGGTCCTGTACCTGACGGGCCTCAACCAGCGCGAGCTGTACGGGCAGAGCTACCGGGTCAAGGACGAGATCACCGTCGCCGACCTCGGCCTGCGCACCCAGCACGTCATCGGCCGCGAGGTCGACGTCATCCGCAGCCAGCTCGCCCGCAACCACGTCACCGTGCTGACCGGCGCGGGCAGGTTCGTCGACCCGAACACCATCGCCGTCACCGGCGGCGGCGACCGCGAGCGCCGCGTCACCGCCGACCGCGTCGTCATCGCCACCGGCACCAGCCCCGCCCGCCCGGACACCGTGGAGTTCGACGACCGCACCGTCATCGACTCCGACGGGATCATCCACCTCGACCGCATCCCCGAGACCATGGTCGTCGTCGGCGCCGGAGTGATCGGCATCGAGTACGCCTCGATGTTCGCCGCGCTCGGCACCAAGGTCACCGTGGTCGAGCGGCGCGAGCGGATGCTCGAGTTCTGCGACCTGGAGATCATCGAGGCGCTCAAGTACCACCTGCGCGACCTCGCGGTCACCTTCCGGTTCGGCGAGACCGTCGCGTCCGTCGAGCGGATGGACGGCGGCGCGATCACCGTCCTGGAGAGCGGCAAGCGCATCCCCGCCGACACCGTGATGTACTCCGCCGGCCGCCAGGGCATGACGGCGGAGCTGGGCCTGGAGGCCGCCGGCCTCGGCGCCGACCACCGCGGCCGGATCAAGGTCGACGCGAACTACCGCACCGCGGTCCCGCACGTCTACGCCGTCGGCGACGTGATCGGCTTCCCCTCGCTCGCCGCGACCTCCATGGAGCAGGGCCGCCTCGCCGCCCACCACGCCTGCGGCGAACCCGTCGCCGAGATCCACGAGCTGCAGCCGATCGGGATCTACACCATCCCCGAGATCAGCTTCGTCGGCCGCACCGAGGACGCGCTCACCGAGGCCAAGATCCCCTTTGAGGTCGGCGTGTCCCGCTACCGCGAGCTCGCCCGCGGCCAGATCATCGGCGACTCCTACGGCATGCTCAAGCTGCTGGTCTCCCCGGAGGACCGCTCACTGCTGGGCGTGCACGTCTTCGGCACCGGCGCCACCGAGCTCGTCCACATAGGGCAGACGGTCATGGGCTGCGGCGGCACGGTCGACTACCTGGTCAACGCGGTGTTCAACTACCCGACGTTGGCCGAGTCCTACAAGGTCGCAGCGCTCGACGCCATGAACAAGATGCGGCACATCGCCCGCCTCACCGGCTGACTCAGGACGGCCAGAGCAGGTTCTCCAGCTCAGCGTCGATGTCGATGAACTCCGACTCCTGCCCGGCCGGCACCGCCTGGTAGGTGCGGTGCAGGAAGTCGGCCAGCGGCGACAGCGGCACCTCGAACAGGGCGTTGCCGAACGGGGACGAAAGGGCGATGTTCAGCGAGGTGTCGTCGTCCGGCGCGGTGGGCCAGACCTCGACGTCCCCGTCCCCGACCTTCCGCACGATGCCGACGGTGAGAAGCTCACGGGCGAAGATCCACTCAACCGGCTCGTCGTCGCCGACGTAGAACGCCATCCTGATCGCGTACGGGTCGTCCGCCGCGTACTCCAGCCCGGCCAGCAGGGGAACGGTCGTGCGGTCGGGGACGACGAGGCGGAGGCCAAGCTCGGCTGAGACGGTGGTGCTGCTGTCCATGGCCATTCCTTCATACGTCGGTACCGCTGGCTCGCGGGCGTTCCGGTGGATGCTTCTCTTCCCCCTCACGGATGTCCCCGCGATCTATGACGCCTAACTGCCGGAACTCGGCCGAACATTCCGCCGCCCCGGCCCATTGTGATCCATCTCACTCTGGCAAAACCATCCCCTGACCTGCGCAAAAGCGGATCTTTCCGGAGGATACGCGTGCCAACGGCGGGTCCCATGTGTCACGATCCAGGGGATAGCTGGAACGCTCCAGATGGTCGCCGCCCGACGTCCTGGCTTAGGGTAAAACCGTGGCAATAAATCATGAAAAGGATGCCCCGCCCGACAAGGAGCCCGGTCCCTTCCACCGGTTCCGCGAGCGCGTCCGCCGAAACGCGGTCCTGAACACCGCCTGGCGCGCCGGCGTCTTCACCGTCGGCGCGGCCGTCCTCGTGGGCGGTCTGATCATGATGGTCACCCCCGGCCCGGGCCTCGTCGCGATCGTCCTCGGCCTGGCGATCCTCGCGACGGAGTTCACCTGGGCCAAGCGCGCCCTCCACCGCGCCAAGGACGCCGCCGAACGCGCCAAGAACAAGGCCCTCGACCCCCGCAAGAAGGCCCGCAACAGCCTCCTGGCCCTGGCCGGCGCCGCCCTGGCCACCGCCGCCGTGGTCGCCTACCTCGTCCTGTACGGCCTGGTCCTGCCCTGGAACATCGAAGACCCCACCTTCTGGAACTGACCCACGCCCCGTCCGCCCCCTATTCCAGGGCGCGAACACCCGCCGACATGCGCTAGAGTTTCCGAAGTCGGAACGCCCCACACGGCGGACCGCGCAGGGGCGATTAGCTCAGTGGGAGAGCGCTTCGTTCACACCGAAGAGGCCACTGGTTCGAACCCAGTATCGCCCACCCCCAGAAACGCCAGGTCAGAGGCCCTTTCCGATCGCCGGAAGCGGCCTCTTTCGCGTTGTGGTGCGTGCCCCGTGCGTCGAACCTGACCAACTGCCTGACTACGCCTCGTCGTCGGCGCCGGGGAAGATGCGGTCCATGGCGGTCGCGCCCTCCTCCATGACCGGCTGGATCTGGAGCCGGTACACCTTCTCGGTCACCGCGGTGCCGTTGTGGCCGACCAGCCGGGAGATGTGCTCCACGGCCATGCCGTTGGCCGACAGCACCGAGACGAAGCTGTGCCGCATCTCGCGCGGCGTCCACTCGGCCTCGTCCAGGCCGGCCCGCTTGATGACCCGGCGGAACTCGCGCCGGACGTTCCCGGCGCTCTTCTTGGTGCCGTGGCGGGTGCCGAACACCAGGTGCTCGCCTTCGCCCGGCGTGAGGCCGCGTGCGCTGAGGTCGTCCCACAGAGCGGCCAGGACGAGGGCGCACAGCCGGGGGAGTTTGAGTGTCCGGCGCGATTTGGGGGTCTTGGTGTCTCCGGTGGCGCGCACCGAACGCCAGACGTACAGCGCGAACTCGTCATGCTCCCAGCCGGCCTCGGTGACCGGACGCCATTGCTCCCGCTCGGCCTCATAGGCGACGACATGCGACCAGGTCAGTCCGCGCAGCTCTTCGGTGCGGGCCCCGGTGAGAAGTGAGAGGACTACGTACGCGCGTAGCCAGGGTTTGGCGCTCTCGGCCGCCTCCAGTACTGCTTCGGCCTGGGCCATGGTCAGGGACTTGGACGGACGTCCGGTCCGGCCTTGGGGGAGTTCGCAGAGCATGACCACGTTCCGCTTCACTTTGTCGCGGGCTTGGGCGCGGGCCACCGACCGTTTGAGGATGGAGCGGAGCTCCTGCAGTGTCCGCGTGCTGACCCGCTCAGCCTCGCGAGCCAGCCACTGGTCGACGTCGTCGGCGGACAACTCGCGGAGCTTGCGCGCGCCCAGCTCGGGGATGACGTGCTTGCGGGCGAGGATCCGCTTGGTGTTGACGGTGTTGGCCGCCCGTCCGCTGAGACCGTATTGCAACCAGTTCTCAACGGCCTGGGCGACGGTGTACCTGGTGTCCTCGCTCGGCAGGCCGTCCTCGCGATCGCGCAGCTTGGCCTGCAGCTTCTTGAGCGCCTTGGTCTTGCTCTTGTCGCTGGCCGTCCGGACGATGCGTTTGCCGGCGGGCGTGTACCCGATCGTGAGCTCGGCGATCCAGCGCTGCCGACTCTCGCTCCACCGCAGGCCGCCATCGCCTCGCGGCCGCCGCTTGGACTCGCCGAGTCGCTTGTTCTGGCCGCTCTCGTCGGAGCCGTCGGGGGCAGGCGGGACGTGCTCGGGCATGGGTGGTTCCTCCATGTGTGATCGTCGCTGTGCGTGAGTGCTCTCGGGGTCTGAGCGGCGTCCGGGGGCCTGCATGCCTGCAGGAAATGCAGAACAATTGATTTCTCTGCATTACTTGCAGGCATGCAGGCCCTCAGACGCGCGTTCGGCCGCCAGGGTCGTGACTCTGCGTAGCGGGCGTGTGGGGCGGGCAGCACGTCTGTGCCGGGTCGTGAAGGGCTTCGGGATGTACCTCGTACAGCGAGGCACGGGCTCGTCCGGGGCCGCTGCCGCGAGGGGGCGACGGGAGACGGCGGATCCAGCCGTGCGCCTCTAGCAGCCGCACCCCGGGATCAAGGTCTGCGACCTTGCGGAAGCGGGGCCTGAGGGCTTGGACGGCGTCGCTGGCGGTGAAGCGGTGAATGCCGGTGCGCGCGATCCAGTCGCGCAGGGCGCGGGCGTCGGCGAGGTCGGGGTCGGCGCCGATGAGGTCGTAGGCGGCCTGGGCGTGGGTGAGGAAGTAGTCGCCGATGTGGCGGGCGCGGGCGAAGGTGTCGGCGGTGATGGGCTGGTGCCAGGTGCCGTGGTGGTGCTGGGCGAGGTGGAGCAGGCCGGCGATGCGGACGATGGCGCCGGGGTATTTGCCGCCCCAGTCGTGCATGTGGGCCAGGTCGTTGCCGGGGCGGTAGCGGGGCTCGGTTTCGCGCAGCAGCTCTTGCACGGCGGCGATCGCCTGGTCGTCGAAGGACACGGCGATCGGCTCGGGGAGGCCGTGCAGCCGGGTGATGAGGTTGGTCAGGGTGGTGGCGTAGGTCTGGGCGACGTGTGCCGGGATGAGGTCGGGAGAGGCGTCACGGTAGCCCAGCAGCGACGCGGGAACGGAGTACAGGATCCGTCCAAGCAGCCCCTGACCGCGGAATTGCGGGGTGTCGGCGAGACCGGCCAGGACGTCGGGCTGGGTGCAGACTCCGAGAGTGACGTGCGCGGATTCGATGAGTTCGGAAGGGCGTCCGACGCGGTCGATGCGCATGCCCTCACCGGCGTGGCCGTGTTTCAGAACGGCGAAGTTCGGTGCGCCGCTGTAGCGGCCGGCGGCGATGGAGAAGATCTCTCCCTCCGGCGACAGCACCGCCATGCGCCCCGCCTGCTGGGCCAGCAGAGAAGTGAGGACTTCGGGGGTGGCGTCGTCGGAGAACAGCCGCGGCTCGGCGGGAACCTGCAGCTCCTCCAGGCGTTCGGCGGCGATGCGGGCGTCGGCCAGGTGCTGCTCGCGGACGATGGCATCGATGGCGTTGATGGCCGCCTTCTCGGCCTTGTCCATGTCGGCCTCGGCGACGCGGCGCTGCAGCGCTATCCGTGGCACATACGGGCCCGGAGCCGCCCTGCCGAGTCAGCCCGAGTTGGCGCGAAAGTACGGGCTGAATCAGACTTCGATCAATCGGGCCATCGGTGTGCTGGAATCCGAGGGCCTCATCCGGACCGAGCGGGGCGTGGGCTCGTTCGTCCTCGACATCCCGACGGTCAAGCGAGTCCGCCGGATCCCCTCTCGCGGTCCAGGAACCGGCAGCAGCTTCGCCGAAGAGATGAAAAAGGCTGGCCTAACGCCTCGCACCGAACTCAAGCAAGCGGAGGCCATCAAGCCACCCGCCGAAGTGGCAGAGCGGTTGAATCTCGATGAAGGCGAACTGACTCTGATTCGAAAGCGCCACATGTTCGCCGACAACCGCCCAGTTCAAATAGCCGCGTCCTACGTGCCGATGTCGATCGCTGGCGACGTGAGCATCGCGTTCCCCGACACTGGGCCAACAGGGCTATACCAGCGACTGGCGGAACGCGGTCACCACGTCGTCCGTTTCGCGGAGGAGATCGAGTCTCGCCGACCGACAGAGGAAGAGGCAGACTTCCTCCTGATCAGCTCAGCGCAACACGTCCTAGAGGTCACCCGTTTCGCTTTGGATCGAGTGGGCAAGCCTCTTGAGATCGTGCTCAACGTCTTCCCGAGCCAGCTATGGAAGCTGACCTATGAATGGACGGCTGAAGAGTGAAATCGGACAACGGCCTTCCTCTGCACTCGGTCAGTGTTTCTGGCATCGTCAGGCGCGCTGACGGCCGCATCCTAGCGATCAAACGCGCAGACGACGGCCGCTGGGTTCCACCTGGGGGCGTTCTGGAGTTGAACGAGACGCCGTTCGAAGGCGTAGTTCGGGAAGTACTAGAAGAGACTGGCGTGAGGGTCGAACCCGAACGCCTGACCGGCGTGTACAAGAACATGAACCGGGGAGTGGTTTCCTTGGCCATCTTGTGTACACCGATTGAGGGAATTCCCCATACCACGGAGGAAGCCGTATCGGTGGCCTGGCTGCTGCCCGCTGAGGCTATCGAAACCATGCCAGAAGCCCGCGCAGTCCGCGTGACGGATGCACTTCGGGATGGCGGCCCCTTCGTGCGAGTCCACGATGGAACTTCCCTACTGTGACTGCTGAAAGTCGCCATTCCGCCAGCGCGGCAGGCGTGTCGTCGGCGACCAGGGCTGCGCCCTTCTGATCAAGCGCCGTGACAACGGCCACTGGGACGCACCCGACGACGTCTTGGAGCAAGACGAGGACATCGTCACGAGCCCTCGCCGCGAGGTCCAGGAGGAGATTGGCTTAGATGTGGCGCCGACCGCCCTGACCGGTGTCTACAAGAACATGACGCGTGGCATCGTGGCCATGGTCTTTCGCTGCAAGGCCGCACCCGGCTCCCTCCGAGAGTTTCGACGAGACCACCGCCTTCCGCTGGGTCACAGTCGACGAGGCGACCGAACTGGCCGACGAAGCCTTCGCCATCCGAGTCCAAGATGCCCTGACCACGCACTCGGCCGTGTCCATCGCCGCCATGGATAGCGCCTGCGAGGCGACCCCGATCTTCGAGGGCTACGGCTTCATGAAGGAGTACGCGGAGGGCCGCTTCTACTGCGATGCCAAGATCTTCGCGGTCGGCAAGAGCACCTC
The DNA here is from genome assembly GCF_900659635.1 of Actinomadura roseirufa. GTDB lineage: Bacteria > Actinomycetota > Actinomycetes > Streptosporangiales > Streptosporangiaceae > Spirillospora > Spirillospora roseirufa. The sequence goes on from NZ_CAACVB010000013.1 coordinate 42,065, forward strand.
CGTGGTCCAGCGGATACTGATCGCCCACGGTCTGCCTGCGTTGTCCTGACAAGCCGGACCAATCCCCGCAATACTGGGGCCTCGCATCCACGGGGGATCTCATGACAGTCGAAATGGCCGCCCTTGGGGTCGGCAGGGCGGTTGCACAACTTGCGCTGAGCCGCCTGCTCGGTGGACGTATGGACCGCAAATCCCCGTCCAAGGATCTCATCGACCTGGTCAAGACCGGTTTGCCGGACGACATCAAGCGCCGCCGCACCCAACGCCAGTTCGAGGACATCGCCGACTCGGTCGTGGAACGTCTGATGACGTTCGTGAACCACGAGTACCGCGGTCTGACCGACGGCGACCGCGAGGCGGCGATGCACGAGGTCGTTCTCACGCTGGAGGAGGCTGACCTGACCGACCAAGCCTTGTTCACCGACGACGCCGACCCGGTGAAGCTGGCCAGACGGCTACGGGCGACCGTTCCGGCCAGGCGGGTCGAGGCACAGCTGGGTGAGGCCGGGACGCGGCTCTATGACGTCGTCCTGGACGAATGTTGCGACTGCCTGGCCCGTATCATCGTCCATCTGCCGCAGTTCCAGCCACGCGCGGCGGCGGAGACCCTTAGCAGGCTCACGGGGCTCGCTGACCAGGTCGCCGCCGTTCTCTCCCGGTTGCCGGCCCGTTCGCTGACCGCTCCCGAGGGCAGCTCGCACGACGAGGAGTTCACCCGCCGGTACCTCTCCTTGATCAGTGAGAGCCTCGATACGCTCGAGCTGTTCGGTGTCCGGTTCGAGCGCTTCACCCGTCCACAGACCACGCTCAGCGTCGCCTACATCAGCCTGAATGTCTCCGACGAACGGGAGCGCCGCCCCGACGCGCGAGCGGTGCCCATCTCCGACTGGCGCGAGGACCACGGCAGGCGTGGGGCGGTCCGGGTCGAGTCTGCCCTGGCCGACCAGCGGCTGATGCTGATTCGCGGTGAGGCGGGCGGTGGCAAGAGCACGCTGTTGCGCTGGCTCGCGGTAACGGCGGCGCGTGGCGTGTTCACCGGCGCGCTGGAGAACTGGAACGGCAGCGTCCCCCTCCTCATCAAGCTGCGAAACTACGCGGGCCAACCGCTCCCTCGGCCCGAGGAGCTCCTCGATCTGACCGCCCCCAACTTGGCCGGAATCATGCCCAAGGGGTGGGTGCACCGGCACTTGTGGTCGGGCCGTGCATTGCTCCTAGTGGACGGGGTGGACGAGGTGACCGCATCCCAACGCGCCGCCGTACGGCAATGGCTGAAAGGTTTTATCGCTGATTTTCCCAACATCCGAGTCGTGGTCACCTCCCGTCCCGCCGCCGCCACCTCCGACTGGCTGCGTGCCGAAGGTTTTTCAGCAATTTTTCTCGAACAACTGGGACCGGCCGAACTTCGCGCGCTGATCGAACATTGGCATCGGGCTGTACGTGATTGCGCCGATCTCCCATGCGAGCCGGAAAAATTGCCGACCTACGAGGCTCGATTGCTGGCGAGGATGGAGGCCACGCCACATTTGCGCGTGCTCGCGTCCTCGCCATTACTGGCGGCCATGCTCTGCGCCCTCAACCTCGACCGGGAAACACTGCCGCGTGATCGCATGAGCCTGTACGGAGCCGCGCTCGAACTCCTCCTAGAGACGCGCGATGCTAAACGCAACATCCCCAGCGCTTCGGATATCTCGCTGCCACGCGACCAGAGGATTCATATCCTTCAGGCGCTGGCGTGGCATCTGTCCGTGAGTAAACGGGTCGAGCTCCCCAAGAGCACTGCCCAGCAAGTGATCGAAGAGCGGCTCGTCGGCATGCCTGGCGTCCGGGCGGACGCCACCGCGGTCCTAAATCACCTTCTGCAACGCAGCGGGGTGATCCGCGAGCCGGTGCCGGGACGGATGGACTTCGCGCATCGGACCGTCCAGGAATACCTGACAGCCAAGCAGCTCGCCGACCTCGGTGACATGGAGCTGCTCATCGGCAATGCCCACCGCGACCAGTGGCGGGAGACCGTCATCATGGCCGCCGGACACGCCAACGAGCCGCTCCGGCAGGAGCTGATCACCGGGCTTCTCGACCGGGCGATCGCGGAACGCAGGCGCTCACGGCAGCTCAAGCTGCTAGCGGTCGCCTGCCTTGAGACGCTGAAATCGATTCCGCGCGAACTCCAGGAGCGCCTGGACAACTGCCTGGCCGAGTTCGTCCCGCCGCGCGACGCCAACGCGGCGCGTTCGCTCGCGGCGGCGGGGGAGCCGGTGCTGTCCAGGCTGCCGGAACGGCTGGACGACCTCTCGGTGGCGGCCGCGTCGGCGAGCATCCGCACGGCCTATCTGATCAACGGTCCTGAGGCTCTGAACGTCCTCGCCCACTATGGGGACGACCCACGTCCGGGGGTTCAACAGCAACTCCAGCAGGCGTGGATCTATTTCGACCCAGAGCAGTATGCGCAACGAGTGCTGACCAAGGCTCCTCCCGGGAGAATGGTCAACATAAGTTCGCTGGGACAGCTCAACTCAGTTCCTCTACTCGGCCGCAAGACCGTCAATCTGAACGTATATGTCGATAGTCTGCCCAATTTTAGCTTTTTGCGGAATCATGCAGACGTGATTCGAAATCTCCGTATTGTTATAGACCCAGACGGGTTCGGCCCAGATTTTGCGCAACTACCCAACCTTCCGCAGTTGCGGGACTTTAGTTTGAGAATGCCAGGATTGATTGGCATAACTTTTGTGGATTCACTTCCAAGTCTAGAAACCATCCAACTTCCCTGCCTTGAGATCCAAGATCTCACGCCGTTGCAGAGACTTGGCAATTTGAAACAACTCGGAATCGAAGGGGCTCGGGATATCAATCCCAGTAGATTGCCAAGACTTGCTGACCTGACGGCACTGAACCTCAACTACACCAAAGCGACATGTGACCTCGCAGAGTTCGCCAATGCCGCTCCCAAGCTCCGCAGATTCCAGCTCGCATATTGTGACTGGATTCGTGATTTGACGGCGCTGGCAAATCTCCCGCTTAGCGAACTTTACCTGGCCGATAGCACGGGAATTTCCGATGTCACTCCGCTGGCAGAGCTGGAGGATCTTGAGGCTCTCAGCCTGCCCGACCTGCCCGTCCTCGACTTGAAACCGTTCTCGACACTGAAACGGTTGTCTACACTGTGGCTGGGTCTGTGCAAGCGGATACCGGACCTGACTCCGCTCGCACAACTGCCTCGCCTGCGTCTGCTCGATATCACTGGCCTCCCACCCGGCGTGGACGTGGAGCCGCTCGGTGCGAACCGGGAGTTGACTGTCCAGGTCTCGTCTGGCCAGGTGGTGCGAAATGCAGAGGCTCTGGGGCGTCGACTCGTGATGGTGTGACGAGTCACCGATGAGTTGCGGGATCGGGATGGTCTGACTTGGTGACGGGCCGAACGGAGACCAGGAGGCGCGTACGTCATATCCGCCGTCATTCGAGGATGGATCACATCGTCCAGACCTGTATGGCTTAATCGCTTAGCTGATGGGCGTAACTGATGGGCGAGGTTGCGGATGGCCAAGCCAGAGCGGTGCCGGCTTTGGCTGTACTCCTGAGCCTTAGCCGACCTGCGACCGCAGGCCACAGCTATTACCGAACGATCTATGGCAAAATGCGCCCAAAGTGTTCGCTGGCCGGCTGGGCGAGACCCGCCCGGAGAGGCCGCATGCCCAGGCCCGGACCGACCGGCGGCGACCGCGAAGCGGGCGCCATTGAGAGTGCGGCGATACTTCTCAGCGGGCACTCGGGCGTGGGCCTGTGGTGCCCTCGGGGGCGTCGCCGCACCGAACGGGTGGGCTCTATGGGCAAGTCCGCTTGGTTCGAGTGCGGGCCAGGCGGAGAGCAGCACTATTAAGCAGGGCTGCTGCCTGGGCTGAATCGGTTGGTGCACGCACCCAGCACTTCAAGGCCCTGGGGGCCAAGGTGCTGAGGGTTGCACGCTGCCTCGGAGGTGAGTGGCTATCTGCGTGGCGATCGGCCAACACCTCTGCGGACGGGACTGGATGGCGCGGGACTCTGGTGGCGAGGTGGTGGCCGTGTTGAACGTTGTCAGAGGGTGATCAGGATCATTCACACCGAAGAGGCCACTGGTTCGAACCCAGTATCGCCCACCCCCATGACACAGGCCCTCCCGCGCACTCGCGGCAGGGCTTGATTGATCAACTGGGAGGATTCTGGGAGATCATCTCCCTCCCACCCGAACGAGGCCACAAGAACGCCCCGGTCTTCTTCACTCTGAGTAGCCATGTGGTGGGGGTAGAGCAAGGCCCCATCCAGCCCCCACCAGCATGACGGCCGCTAGGCGCTCAAGATCGAAACCGGGGACTGGACCCGCCTCTGAGCACCCTCCAGGAATCCGTGCAGAACGGGAATCGGCGAGCCGACGCTGAGCCGGAGCCGTTCCTGTAGCGAGATCTCCCAGCGTTTCTGGGGCTTGGCCTTGAGATCGTCTCGCATGCTGTCCGAGACGTGGGCGTACACGCCGCGGATGCCGGGCACGGTGTGACCCATACGTTCGGCCTGGAGCACCTCTGGCACCGCGTCCTCCAGCATCCAGGTCTTGTGGCTGTGCCGCAGTCCGTGCGGCGTGAGCCCCTCGATGAGAGGCAACCACACCGACGGAGAATGTTCTTCGGTCACCACCCGGATCCCCTTCCCCCTGGGCGGCAGGAACGACTGCCCGGAGACGGCGTCGGGCCAAGGCGGAACCGGCGTCCCCGGCCATGCCGTCGTGTCCACCAGGACGCGCTTTCCGGTCTGCCGGGTGCCTTTGGGGTGGCTATGACGTTCACGCTTGGCCCCGGGGTGACGTCCTCGGGTGGTTCCACCTCGGCGGATGGCGGACGTCCCGAAATGGCCCCACGTCGTCACTGCGGATCGGTGTCCGCCTAGCTCGGAGGTGGGGCCGTTTCTGGCCGTCATCGACGGTGTCTGTTTCGCGGTGGGCCACCGGAAGACGTCCTGGTGGAGCCGGTTCGCAACGTCGTAGCCACCACACCTGGGCCGCGTTGCGAACTCTCCAGGGATGATGAGCGACCGGGCGATGCCGGTCGGGAGGACAACGGCCAGGAGGAGTTGCGAGCCCTCCAGGGATGATGAGCGACCTCTGCCTCGCTGCCCGCCCCATCCCCCCGGGCGCCCGTTGCGAACCCTCGTAGGAGGGTGAGCGATCCGTCCTCGTGAACAGCGCCGTCCGCCAGCGGTGAACACCGGCTCGACCAGGCCCGACGGGTCACTACTGTCCGCTCTCATGACGACGGTTACAACGCGTACGGTCGATTACCCGGCCGACGGCCTGACAATGATCGGCCACCTCGCCCTCCCCGCCGGTGTCGAGCGCCGGCCCGCAGTCCTGATCGGGCCCGAGGGGCTGGGGCTCAGCGACGTCGAGCGCCGCCGGGCCGAAGCCCTGGCCGAACTGGGATACGTGGCACTGGCCTTCGACATCCACGGCGGGCGCTATCTGGCCGACCCCGAAGAGATGCTGGCCCGCTGCATGCCGCTGCTCGCCGACCCCGACCGGATGCGCGACATCGGCCACGCGGCGCTCGAGGTGTTGCGCGCTGAACCACGGTCCGACCCCGACCGGATCGCTGCCATCGGTTACGGCACCGGAGGCGCGATCGCGCTGGAACTGGGACGCGACGGCGCCGACCTGCGCGCGATCGGAACGGTCAACGCCGTGACCACGGGCCGACCGGGCGAGGCGGCGCGCATCGGCTGCCCGGTGTGGGCCGGAGTCGGATCCCAAGATCCGATCATGCCGCCCGCACAGCGAGACGCCTTCACCGCCGAGATGCAGGCCGCGGGCGTCGACTGGCGCCTGGTGGTCTACGGCGGCGCCCTGCACGCCTTCCACCACCCACCGGTCGACCATGCCGCGGTCCCCGGCGTCGGCCACCACCCACAACACGCCCAGCGAGCCTGGCACGACATCATCAACCTGCTCGCCGAATGCCTACCCGTGCCGGAGTGATCTACATCAGAGCGCAAGCCGACCATGATTGTTCTCACCGATAACGGCTGTACTGGTGCACCGAGGCCGATGATGTGGGTGAGCTCGCCCATCCCCAGCAGCCTGGTGGCCTGGGGTGGGACGGAGGTTGCGGCGACGCCGGCGTTGTCTGTCACGGGGGTCTCATTCCTCGTCGTCGGGTGCGTCGGGGTCGCGCAGGTCGCGGATGGCGCCGGGTGCCAGATCCGGCAGGAGGGAGTTGCAGGCGCCGTGCACGCCGAGGTGCTTGCGCACGAACGGGCTGAGTCGGGCCATGTTCTCGTCTCGGACTGGGTACCCCTGGGCCTTGGGCTGGCGGACGGCATGCCCCGCAACGTAGGGCGGACCACCGCACAAGCGAACCGTTACAGGACCGAACCATCGGCGACACGACTCACATCGGACCGGTAGACGGCGATAACACCACCCGAACCGGCTCGCTATCGCCGTGGACCGTTCGGTTGCTGCTCAGGGGCGGCCGCCCAGCGGGACGCCCTGGACCGAGGCGGGGGAGAGCCTTATCCCTGCTTGCGGGTGCTCCGGCCCATGGGGGGCTTGGCCGGGTCAGGGCAGGGACTCGACCTGCAGGCCGGGAATGAGGACGCGTAGCTGGGGAGCGCGGTCGGTGACGATCGGCCAGTCGCGGTCGGCGTCGATGACCGCGACATGCGTGCAGGCGATGTCCAGCGGACCGGTGCGGTGGTCGGCGCGTGCCGATCTCGCCGATCGCGGCGGCCGCTGGAAGGTCGAGGGAAAAGCTCAGGGTCATGCTTTGCTCGCACGGCGTGGCGAGGGTGAGGCGTCCTCGGGCCGGGACCTGTACCCATGCCGAGGCGGGCGCGGTGACGGGGACGGCCGGCGGGGTGATCTGTTCCAGGGCGATGGTGACCAGGGCGCGGGTGTAGCGGGTGCGGGTGGTGGCGACGTCGACGAGGGCGGCCACGTCCAGGACACGGCCCTTCACCGCGGCGTCACGCCGATCGCAGGTGCACGCCGTACTTGGCGGCGAGCTCGCCGTCGACCTCGGCCGGCAGCCCGGCGTCACCTTCGCGCGGCGACAGGCCCCAGGCCCGCCGGGCCCAGGCGTCCGCGCGGCGCTGCGCCTCCTGCGCGGACTTGCGCGCCGGGTGCCGGTGCCGTGTGCTGGTCGCTCTCCCGCAGATCCAGCAGCCGCTGGCGTCCCTCGGCCGGGGACCACTGGCCGGGCGCCCACGCAGGACGCCCCGCTCCCGGCCGTGGGCCGGGTTCGCAGGCGGCTCGGCCGTGGCGGTGATCAGGGCGTGCGCTGCGGCCGCTCGCTATCGGGAGCCGCGGCCAGAACCTTGTCCCCTCCGATCGCAGCAGCATCTCCCGGCGCTCGGCCAGCACGACCGGGAACGGCACGCCCGTTCGCTGCCGGGCGACCTCACCGGGAGCGATCTGCGTCCAGTAGGTTTCCTCGGCATCCAGCCGCGCCGCCCGCAGGCCGTCCAGCAGCGACGCGGCCTGCCCGGCCGGGACCACCAGGCGCACCGGCTCGTCGTCCTCTAGGCCCATCCGCGTCGTGACCATCCCGCTGCGATGGCCGGCCTCCATCGTCTCCACGACCACATGACGCCGTCGTGAGCCCGCACAGTCTGTGGCAGCGGGGCGCCACTCGGCCCCACCGCGCCGTGCCCGGTTCCTTGCCGCCCTTGCCCATCGCTGTGCCCTTCCCCTGGGCTGCCGTGCAGGTGAACAGCATCCAGCCGGACCATGTTCAGGGCCGACGAAACGCGGCGTCGTCCCGGCGGACCGACCGCGTCCCACGGGCCGACCGTGCCCGCCGCCGGTCACGTGGCCCCCTCGGTCACCTCCACGCCCGAGGCGGCGGCCGCGGCGTCAGTGTCGGCCAGGGCCCGTACAGCGAGGCGACCGAGGGCCGCTTGCCCGTGTTCTTCCCCGCGGAGACCTTCAGCTCGGCCACGATCTGCGGAACCGGGACGCCCTGGTGCGCAGCGCCACGGCGGGTCCTCTTTTTCCCTCTACCGCCTCTCTCACGGGGGCCTACCGGGGGTCTACCTCGGTAGAGGGACCCGGACCCGGCGTCCGCGCGCTTGTTGGCCGTCTGGTTGCCGCCGGGGAGCCGCCGTAGACGCTGTCTTCGTTGTCGACCCACGCGTCGCGGCGGGCGGTGAACACCTCTGCCATGGGTCGTGCCCGCCGCCGGTGGACGGTTTCCCGGAGATCTGCTGGCGTTGTTGTTGCTGGGCGTCGTATTCGGCGCAGCGCTGGTTCTGCGGTGCCGTCACGGTTCTGGCCGCGGAGTTGGTGGGCGGCTGTTCTGCGCACGGCTGTTGTTGTCTCTGCTCTTGCCTCGGGGTTTGGTGGACGCCGCTCATCGTTTCGGCACGCCCGCAATGGCTGCCGCTTTCTGTCGAAATTTGCCCAGGGAACCATTGTGCCGCCCTTATTCGGCTGGATGGCGATCGTTAACCCTCTCGAAATCGTCATGACCTCAAACACTTCCTTCTGGCCGAAGTGGGTCAGTCATCCATGTTGATCACTCTTCCGGGCTGGCCGATGATCACCAAGGCAGGTAATCGAGAGGGGAGTCAATGACGAGAATTTCATGGCGAGTTACAAGGAGCGCAGAGCGGACCGACATGGTGCAAGGACGGCAACGTCCGAGCACTGGATCTCTCGCGGAAGTTCAGTATCGCAAACTGTGATATGCGAGGCCGGACGATCAAGGCCCGCGGTGGTGGAGGGGTGGTCGTGCCGTCGACCGACTCAAAGGTCACGATGGACGTACTCGCCACCACGGGATCCACAAGCCTGGCGTTCCCCGCCTCTACCGACGTCGGCTCCCACCGACCCCGTAATTCCCGCCTGAACGGACATCGCGCACCAAGGCGATTGCCCGCTCGCCGACCTGAGTATCGACTGGCTCTACTACCCGGGAACCTGGAAAGATACCGGCCTCATCGAAGGAGCAGCCCAGGCAGCCCTGCGAAGCGGAGCCTGGGCCAACTCCGTGGGCTATACCGACTGCATACCCCGCGATGATCGATTCGCCACCAAGTCGAACTTTGTTCTGGGGGACGGCGGTTCCGGCCAGGAGACGGGCACAACGAAGAGCAAGCCCAACATCAAAGCGGACGCCACCTGCGCGAACCGGGATGGATTCAACGTGTGGGGCTGGATTCCGATGCCGCAGTCCGCAGGCACACTTGGAGTCACCTGCAGTTGGTCGGAAGGGAAATACATCAGGGAGGCCGACATCGCCATGCGGTCTGACACTATCAAGTGGTGGGATGTTTGGAACCATCCGACCACATGCAGCGCGGCATACGACCCGATAAGCGTGGCCACGCACGAGGTCGGGCATTTCCTCGGCCTCGAACACGTGACAGACCCATCCCATGAGGAACTCACGATGTACCCCTACACCTACCCATGCGACAAGAGAGGGGAAACGTGCGGCCAAGGCAATTGCGACGGGCTGATGCACCTCTACCCAAGGTAACTGCGGCACGTGGTGTGGTGCCCGGCGAATAGCGGCACCACACTACTGGAGGTTAGCTCCGATCCGGAGTAGGCGTATCCGCGCACCAATAGTTCTTCTGGTTCGGCGCAGGAGCCTTGCAAGCGCGCTCACTTTCTCCCTGTTGCTCCCCACACGCAAGTAGGAACCAAAGTAGAGGCGTCATCACGATGAAGGCGGCTGCAATACGCGAGCGCGACAATGACACAACATCACTCCACTGTGTTCTCTGTCCGGGACACCGAGCATCCACTGTGACTACCATCGCGGTTTCCCGTGGAGGGCCCGCACCTCGTCTAGGCGATGTCGTCTTCTTCCGAAAGACGAGACGTGTCCAATGGGCTCCAGGGTCGAAGTCTCGACTGAGAAATCCCGGCAAGATCATACGGGATACGGTTACGGACACGGAAGGTCGCCGAACTAACCAGGGTTAATTGGCCATAGCTGTTGGGTGAGTGGACGGGCCGGTGGTGTGGCCAGATACCCCCCAGGGCTGCGGGATGACCGACGCGGGCCGCCGGAGACGTGAGCAGGTGCGGATGCAGGCCGCACGGTGGTTCGGTGAGGGCCGGCGCAATGCGTGGATCGCTGCGGAGTTGCGGGTGGGGCTGCGGCAGGTGGAGAAGTGGCGCCAGGCCTGGCGGCAGGGCGGAGCCGGGGCGCTGCGTTCCAAGGGCCCGCACCGGCGGCAGCGCCTGGACGATGCGATGGTCGCGCGGCTGGAGGCGGAGCTGAACCGCGGCCCGGCCGCGCACGGGTACGCCGATGACCAGCGGTGGACCCTGGGACGTATGGCCGCGCTGATCGGTGAGCTGTTCGCCGTCGATTGCACCCTGCTGGGGGGCTGCGGCGTAACGGCTGGTCGGTGCAGGTTCCCGGACGCCGGGCGGTCGAGCGTGACGACCAGGCCGTCCAAGTGTGGAAAGAGCGGGTGTGGCCGCAGGTGGAACCATCGCGGGCGACCTGGGCGCCTGGATCTGTTTCGAGGGCGAGACCGGTCAAGGGCTCAAGCCGCCCCGGGGGCTCCTGGAGCCGGCGGGGACGGCGTCCGCGGGTGAGGGTGCACGGCGGTGACCATGGCAGCCGGGTCGATCGTCGAGATGGACCAGACGCCAGTTGATCGACGGGGTCCGGTGGCGGCTGTGGGTCGGGGCTCCGTGGTGTGATGTTCCCGAGTTCTGCGGGTCCTGGCAGGCGGTCTACGGCCTGTTTCGCCGCTGGCAGAAGTCGAGTGCGGCATCAACCTCCTCAAACACCACCGGGCCCTGGCCGCCCGCTTCGACAAGCTCACCGTCCGCTACCAGGCCAGGGTTCACATGGCCGCCATCAACGCCTGGGTCCACACATTTCGCAACACAACCTAGGGCGATGCCGTTCGGTGCGGGATCCACCCATGCGAGCCCGACGCCCAGGATGTTATGGGCCCAGAACGCTGGATTCCAGTCGCCAATGCGTTCCAGGGCCAGGGCTTCCAGAAAGGACTGCGGCGGTCTCGCGACCGGGATGGCGCTGTGCTCGCGGCCGTCGCGGCGCACCGAGTTCAATGCGTGCTGGTGGGCCTGGCCGGTGTAGCGGACGCGGCGTCGAGCCAGTTCGTCCTTGGGCATGACGTCTCCGAATCATGCGCCGCCCGGCCGGCGCTGTTCGAAGAGCCGAGGATGAGGCATGTTTTTCAGGCATTGGCCGACGATCACGCGGCCGGGGTTGTGAGGCCCCTCACGCGGCCTTCGCAGGGAAGGCCGGGGACGGCGCCCGCAACGCTGGGAGGCATCTCCGCTGGACACGATCGCCCCGCGTACGGTGTGACGTCATGCTGATCCGCCGGGCTTTGCTGAACCCGGTACTGATGTTGGCCGCCCCAGGGTGGTCCACGCCCCAGTGCTGCCTCGGAGCGAGGCCTGATGCGTCATGAGTTGGACTCTCCGTTGTCGCGGCGCGACGAACGCGGCCTTCCCAGGAACATCGCACCGCCCTCGGCTCGGACCTGACGCCGCGATCGCTCCACCCACACCGCGACCGCCAGGCCTCCGCCGGCCAGGGGCAGCAAGCACACCGGGTAGTGGACCGGCCCGCAGTTCCGGCTGCGGATAGAGCCCCGGAGCCGGGTAGTGCCGGTCGCAGATGCGATCGGCACTACCCGGCTCGCGAGCCTGGCTCGTAGTGCTACTGGCCGAGTGCCCGGCGCAGCGTGCGGAACAGGTCGGTCTGGTCGGTGACACCGACCACGTTGGCGGCCTGGGGCCCCTGGGCCGCGATCCGGACCTGGGTGCCGGTGTGCTCCTGCGACTGGCCGGGGGTGTTGGTCGCGTAGTTGATCTGCATCGGGGCGCCGTCCGCCGTGATCAGCGTCGCGGTCTGCCCCGGGCTCTTGGCCTCGAGCGGGATGATCTGGCTGGTGTGGCCGTGGTCGGCGCTGACCACCACGAGGGTGTCGCGGTGGGTCCGGGCGTAGTCGAGGGACGCCTTGACGGCCTTGTCGAACTCCGCCGTCTCGCCGATCTGGCCGCACGGGTCGGCGGCGTGGTCGCGCTTGTCGATCGAGGCGCCTTCGATCTGCAGGAAGAAGCCCCGCTTGGACTTCTTGGTCTGAGCGCCGAGCAATCCGAGGGCCTTGTCGGCCATGTCGCTCAGGTGCGGACCGCTGAACGAGGCGTTGGGCGCGCACTTGGCCGGGTCGGTGCCACCGACCTTGGCCGCGGGCCCCGTCCACTCCTGCGGCATGTTGCCGTCGGCGAACAGGCCGAGCAGCTTCTGGCCGGGCTTGGCCGAGCGCAGCCCGGAGGCGTCGGTGACGACGTTGTAACCGGCGGCCTGGGCCTGATCGACGACCGTCTTGCCCTTGAAGGGGCCGCCCTTGATCGTCTGCACCCAGCGGGCCTTGCCACCGCCCAGGTAGAGGTCGGCGCCCGTCTGCACCTGCTGCTCCGAGATGGAACCGATCCCGCCGTTGGCCTTGTCCTGCACAGGGCAGTTGGCCATGTCGGCCGGGCCCTGGCAGGTGCGGTCCGCCACGTGCGCGGCCAGCACCGCCGGTGTCGCGTCCCCCAGTTCGGCGGTCGTCACGTCACCGGTACGGAAACCCGCCTTCTTGGCGATCTCGAGGATCGTCGGAACCGGCTTGCCGTCCGGGGAGACCGAGATCGCGCCGTTGTAGGACTTGTGGCCGGTGGCCCAGCCGGTGCCGCTCGCGGCGGAGTCGGTCACGTAGTTCGGCAGCTTGGGGTTGTCCTTGTTGACGGCGTAGGTCGTGTACGCGCCCGTCAGCGGGAGGGTGTCCAGCGCCAGGCGCCCGGCCGCGCCCTTGGTGTAGTTGCGGGCGATGGTGATCTCCGAATCGCCCATGCCGTCACCGATCAGCAGGATGACGTTGCGCGCCTTCCCGCCGTGGATCGCCGAACGGACCGCACCGGTGTGATCGCCGTTCGAGGCGAACGTGGGAAGGGCGGCCACGCCCAGCGCCCCGAGTAGAGCAACCGCGGAAACGGCCACCCGCCGAGTCGGTCGCCACGAAGAGGTCATAGGTCGCTCCTGGAGTAAGGGTCTTCTGATACCGGGAAGGAGACCATCAGGCCCCGGATGACCCAGACCCCGTCGAGCGTGACGTGACGGTGAAACCTCAGTGAAGGCGCAGGTGATACGCCTGGTGGCACGGCTGTTCGGAGGCGAGCGGCCGTGAGGCGAGGGAAGTGGGCGGGTCCGCGGTTGTACGGGGCGCCATTGTCGGTGCCGCGATGCCGATCAGACTGTGCGGGCCGCTATCGCGGCGAAGGCCGCGACGACGGTGGCGGCCACGGCGAAGGCGGCGTGGTAGCCGCCGAGAGACAGGGCGGTGCTCCCGTCGCCGATCGCGACGAGCGCCGCCGGGCCGATGCCGCTGCCGACCTGGAGGGCGGTCGATGTCACCGCCGAGGCCGTGGCGCGCGCGGAGTCCGGGACGTCTCGTAGACCGGCGGCCGTGAGGGCGGGGAACGCCAGGCCCTGGCCGATGCCGGTGACGACGAGACCGGCGAGGATCGGCCACCGGTACGAACTGTGCTCGCTGGTGAGGCACCAGAGCGCGACGCCGCCACCGGTGAGGAGCAGGCCGGCGGTGAGCACTGTTCGCAGCCCGAAGCGGGGCAGCAGCCGTCCCGTGAGCACCGCCGTGCCCGCGACCGCGATGCTGACCGGCAGCACAGCGAGGCCCGAGGCGGCGGCCGTCATGCCGCGGACGTCCTGCAGGTAGAGCGGGACGAAGAACAGCGATCCCGTGACGCAGAAATAGAACGCGACCGCGCCGGCGGCCGCCAGTCGGACCGAACGGAGCCGCAGCAGTGCCCGGTCGAGCAGGGCCGGCCGGCCGGCGCGGCCCCGCCACCACCACAGCACCGCGAAGCCGGCCGCCGCCGCCAGCGCGGGCGTCCCCATCGCCGAAGCGTGCATGGTCAGGTCCGCGCCGAGGATCAGCAGCGCGATCGAAGCGGTCAGTGAGACCGCCCCGAGCACGTCCACGCGCTCGGGGCGTTCGGTGCGGACGGACGGCACCAGCCAGGAGGCGGCGACGGCGGCGAGCGCGATCGCCGCCTGCACGCCGAACACCCAGCGCCAGCCTGTCGAGCTCGTCAGAACCCCGCCGAGTACGAGTCCCGCGCCATAGGCGGCGGCCTGCGCCGAGGAGAAGACCCCGAGCGCCCGCTCCCGCGCGGGACCCGCCGGATACACGTCGGTGACCAGTGCCGTCGCGGCCGGCAGCGTGATCGCGGCACCGGCACCCTGCACGACGCGCCCTGCCGCGACCGCCCAGAAGGCCGGGGCCGCCAGGGCCATCACCGCTCCGGCCGCCAGCACCAGGAGCCCGGCGACCAGGACCCGGCGGCGCGGGAACCGGTCCGCCAGCGCACCGCCGCCGAGCAGCAGGCCCGCGAACGCGAGCGCGTACCCGGTGACCGCCCAGGATAGGCTCTGCGCGGACGCGGACCACTCCCGTCCGATCGCCGGCAGGGCGCTGTTGATGACGGCCACGCCTCCGGCGTCCAGTCCCGCCGCGAGGCTGAGGACGGCCAAGGGTACGGCGGACGCCTTCGCCGGCGGGGCCGGTCTTTCTGTGATCATGGCGGCAGTCTTCTACCGGCCCGGTAAGGCCACCAGACACCGCTGAGGGGAGGCCCTCCCAGGGCCAGCTCCGAGCGGGACGCCCCAGTGCGGAGCGCAGATACTGGGTCTCATGGCTGGAGACGATTTGCCGGAGCTGGCGCACTTCCTGCGGACGCGGCGTGCCCGCCTGTCTCCGGAGCGCGCCGGATTGGATCCCGCGGGCGTCCGGCGGCTCCCGGGCCTGCGCCGGTCCGAGGTGGCGGCCCTCGCGGGCATCAGTCCCGAGTACTACACCCGCCTTGAGCAGGGTCGGCAGCGTCGCCCTTCGCGGGATGTCGTGGACGCCCTGGCCGCCGCGCTCCGCCTCGACCAGGATGAGCACCGCCATCTTCGGCGCCTCGCCGAGCGCCCGTCACGCCCGGCCCCGTCCTCCGGTACGCCGGCCGTTTCGGAGACGACGCGGCGGCTGCTGCGGTCCGTCAAGCCGTGGCCGGCATATGTCGTCAGCCCGCTGCGGGACGTCCTGGCATGGAATGACGCGGCCGCGTGGCTCCTCACCGACTTCTCCGAACTGCCCGCCGGACGGTGCAATCTGGCCTGGTTCGCATTCTGCGACCCACGCGCCCAGGACCTCTACGTGGACTGGGAGGGCGTCGCGGCGGGAAACGCCCACCGCCTCCGCGACGCTCTCGCGGCGGACCCGTACAGCGAACGCGGCGCCGAACTGGTCGCCGCTCTTACCGCTGAAAGTCCCGCATTCGCCGAGAGATGGGAACGGCACGATGTGCGGGGCCCGAATACCGGCCGGAAGGAACTCACGCACCCGGAGGCGGGACCGCTCACCCTCGACTACGCCAACTACCTCCAGCCGGGAGCGGACCACCTGGAACTGGTCGTGATGACGGCCCCCGAGGGCTCTGCGTCGTACCGTGCCCTGATCCGCCGGTTCTCGGTGGGCGCGGCCCTGGCGCCGGAGGCACGCTCTGCCTGACCAGCGTCAGCGGGCCGGGCCCGTGCCGTTGGCTGCGGCGGACAGAGGCCGGTCACGGTCACTTCTTTCTCAATGACTCGAACCAGTGTGGGCGACGCGTTGGCGGGCGGTGGGACGGCGGTGGCTGGCGGCGGCGCTCTCGGTCGTCCCGGCTACTTCTTTGCTCCGACGATCAATACGGGGGTGCCGAAGGTGGCTGGCTGGTCGGCGTGAAGTGGTTCGGCCGGGACCTGCCCGTCATTCCTTTTCGTGACGTCGGCGGGGGAGCGGGGTCACATTTCGCTGGCTTTCGTCGGGGGCGGCGGTCCCGGCCCGGTACCGCCGCCCCCGGATTTACCAAGGGGGGCCGCGCGCTGGGGCGTCGTAGCCGACGCCACCTTGGCGAATCCCGGATACGCAGTCCGGGCCGTCCTCACGCGGTGTCGGGGACGACTCCTCTAACGCCCAGCCCCCGGGCTTAACGGGAGGTCTATCGAGGCAGGCCCCGCCCCTGACCTCCGACTGCATCGCTGATGACCGTCCCAGCGATGAATGGAGCGACCTCGGTTAGTCCACCAATGCGTCGGCCGGTCAGCGTTGGTCCGTGGTGAACTCGAAGGTCGGGTTCCGCCGGGCACCCACCCGCTCAAGCGCCTCGGCCAGCAGATGGACCTGGTCCAGGGAGGGGTCGGCCGGGTAGAGCACCACGTCGTCGACGCCCGCGTCCGCCAGGCTGATGAGCTCCTTGAGCAGGCGCTCGTCGGAGTCGAGCGAGTCGGCGCGGACCGGCTCGTAGTACGGCGACTCCTCGGAGCCGTAGTAGTGGGCCACGTACTCGTCGGTGAGCCGGGCGGCGTCGGGGCCGCAGCAGAAGTAGCGGCCGGTGAGGATGTGCGGCTTACCGGGCCGGCCGGCCTCGGCCCATGCGCCGGTGACGCCCTGGATGCCGTTCACCAGCAGGTCCAAGCTCAGCAACGGCGCCACCCAGCCCTCGCCGACGCGGGCGGCGCGGGCGTAGGGCGCGGGGGCCAGGCCGCCGATGAGCAGCTTGGGGCGGCCCTCGCCGGGCAGCGGGGTGGGGCCGGAGGCGCTGGTGACCTCACCGTCCCAGACGCGGCGCATCTCGGTCAGGGCATCGTCGAAGATCTTGCCGTGGCCGTTCGCCGGAGCGCCGCTGAGGGCGAAGTCGTCCGGCCAGCCCCCGATGCCGAGGCCCGCCGTGAGCCGGCCCTCCGAGATCAGGTCGACCGTGGCGAGCTGCTTGGCGAACAGGATCGGGTTCCCCCGCCAGCCGACGTTCAGCACGCTGGTGAAAAGCTGGACGCGCTCGGTCACCGCCGCGGCGATGCCGAGGACGACCAGCGGGTCGAGGATGTCGTAGACCAGGCGGTCGATGGATCCCAGGGAGTGGAAGCCGAGGCGCTCGCTGTCCTCTGCCCACTGCTTGACCTCCCGTGGGGGACGTCCGGGCACGGCGTTCGGCAGGCCGATTCCAATCTTCACGAGTACTCCATCTCAGCCAGGGTCTCACTGGGACGCAACGATTCGGACAGTCGATTTCGGGCCGTCCTCATGCACCCGGCGGGCGCACAGACGTGACGATATGCAGCTGGATCGGCATCGGTCTTGTAAGGATCGGACACGCTCGCCGGAGTCCGTAAAGCCGCTACCCGGGGAGTTCCCTGGACACGAAGGGCCAATCTGGCCATCGACCACGTGGTCCGCTCGCAGAAGCCTGACGGTCCGGCGCGAGCACCTGGACCACCGTCCGGCGCAGCGCGAACCGGTGTGAGCCCGGGCGGGCGCTCGGGTGGGGGTGGTTGGTAAGGAGCGCGCGCAGTGAGTTCAGGCGGTGTCGTGGTCAGGGACTTGGATGGACGTCCGGGCCGGCCTGGGGGTTCTGCAGAGTCCGTCTGCTGGCCCGCTCAGTCTCGCGGGCCAAGCACACCTAGTCGGCGTCGTTGGCGGATTACTCGCGCAGCTTGCGTGCCCGGCTTACGGGCGAGGATCCGCTTGGCTTTGACGGTGTTGGCCGCCCGTCCGGGCAGACTGTACTGGAGCCGGGATCGGGGACACCGAACTCGCGTTGTTCAGGAGGAGCTGCGGCTTGCCGAGGCCGGACGCCGGGACGGTCCACGTCTGGTTCGTACCGTCGCTGAGCTGGAGCGTGTAGGCGATGGTGTGGGCGTCCAGCCAGACGGGCTGGTCGTCGACGCTGCGGGTCTCGCCGAGCGGAGCGGTCTTCAACGTGGCGAGGTCGAGCGTCGACAGGCGCCAGCCGCGCTTGGGGTCGCCGGCGATCGCGGACTTGAAGGCCAGGTGGGTGCCGTCCGGTGACAGGGACGGGCATTCGACGTTGGGCGCGAGCGTCCGGACCGTCCCGGCCGCGAAGTCTCCCTGGACGAGGTAGCGCCCGCCGCCCGTGGACAGGGTCGCGTAGAACCGGTTGTCGTCGGCGGCGAACGTGATGCCCCAGAGGTTGACGTCCCGGTTCCGGTACGGGGCGCCGTCCTTGGTGATCGCGAAGTCCTCCAGGGACGTGACGAGGCGTCCGGTCCGCGTGTCCAGGACGCCCGCCCGGGTGGAGAACCCCGTGGTCGCATAGCTGTGGCCGTCGATGAAGAGCGTCCAGGCGACCATCCGTCCGGAGGGCGACACCCGCAGCCGGTTGGGGAACCCGGTGAGCGGGACGCGCCGCCGCTGGTGCAGCCCGGCGTCCATGACGACCAGCGCGCCCGCGCTCAGCGCGCCGACCGGACGCAGGCAGGCGACCGTGCCGGCGGCGGCGTAGGCCCGGTCGCACTCCACCGGGGTCACCCGCCGCGATCTCGGCGGGGACGTGTAGGACAGCCGGCCGTTGGTGAGGAACTGGAGCCGCCGGCCGTCGGCGGTCTCGTCGCCGGAGGTCCGGCCCTCGGCGGGCGCGGGCTCCGCGCCGCGCGACACCGTGTAGGCGACGGCCAAGGCGGCGAGCAGCACGGCCGTGGCCGTCAGGACGATGACGCGGGAGCGCGTGTTCAAGGAGTGGCCCTTTCTGGCGTACGGAGCACGACGGCCGTCCCGGCGAGGGCGATGACGCTGACGACGGCGGCGGCCAGCAGCGCGGAACGGGTGCCCCACACCTGCCAGGCCACCCCGAACAGCACGGACGAGAACAGGTAGGCCAGCGCCTGCCCGCTCTGCACGAGCGCGATGCCGGTCGTCCGGAGGCCCGCCGGGAGCAGCGGGCCGGCGAGCGCCATCAGGCCGCCGTCGGTGGCGGCGTAGAACGTCCCGTGCAGGACGACGGCGGCGCCGGCGAGCCAGAGCCCGCCGCCGGACGTGAGGCCGAGCAGCAGGTAGGCGGCGGTGAGCGTCAGGTAGCCGCCGAGCACGACGGGGAGCCGTCCGGCCCGGTCGGCGAGCAGGCCGAGGGGAGTGGCGAGCAGGAGGTAGACGCCGCTGGTGGCGACGGCGAGCAGCGGGAACCAGCCGAGTGCGAGGTCCGCGCGCTCGGTGACCAGAAGGTAGGTGAAACCATCCCCGATGGTGGCCAGCCCGAGCAGGAACGAGGCGGGGACCAGCCGCCGGGCGGCGGGCCCG
Organism: Actinomadura roseirufa; assembly: GCF_900659635.1. Classification (GTDB taxonomy): domain Bacteria; phylum Actinomycetota; class Actinomycetes; order Streptosporangiales; family Streptosporangiaceae; genus Spirillospora; species Spirillospora roseirufa. The sequence continues at coordinate 61,211 of NZ_CAACVB010000013.1, forward strand.
CGCAGCAGCTCCCGCCAGCGCGGCGCTTCGCGGGACGGCTTCGGTCCCGGCCTGTCGCGGACGAACAGCACGAGCACCATGACGCCGAGGAGCGCGACGCAGAAGCTCGTCATGATGACGGAGTCGTAGGAGCCCGGCGCGGCGGCGAGGACGGCGAGCGCGACGAGCGGACCGGCGAACGCCCCGGCGGCGTCCATGGTCCGGTGGACGCCGAACGCCCGGCCGAGCCGGTCGGGCGGCGTGGACAGGGTGATGAGGGCGTCCCGCGGGGCGGTGCGCAGGCCCTTGCCCGCGCGGTCCGCGGTGATCGCCAGGCCGATCCCGGCGGCGGAGCCCGCCGCGGCGAGCAGGCCGAGCTTGGCCACGGCGGACGCGCCGTACCCGAGCAGCGCCACCGGCTTGCGCCGGTCGACGCGGTCGGCCGCGTACCCGCCGGCGAGGCGGAGCAGGACGGTCGCGCCCGTGTAGAGCCCGTCGATCGCCCCGTAGGCGGCCGGGCCGAACTGGAGTCCGACCACCAGGTAGAGCGGCAGGATCGCGGTGACCATCTCGGCGGAGACGTCCGTGATCAGGCTGACGGCGCCGAGGGCGACCACGTTGGCGGCGACCGGGCCCGCGCGGCGGCGGCCCCCGGCCGGGCGGGTGAGGGTGGAAAGGTACACGCCGGCTCCTTGAGGAGGGCCCGGCGCGACGCCGCGCCGGGCCCCGGACATCAGTGGCAGTTGGTCGTGCCGCTGTCGGCGTAGGTCTTTCCGGCCTGTGGGACGAACTGCCAGTCGTAGCTGCCGGCGTGCAGCGTCAGCTTGAGGACGCCGTAGGTGTCGCTGTTGCGGGCCTGGCTGTTCGGCTGGATGGTGCCGAACGAGTAGTGGCTCGCCCCGCCCATCCCGGCGACGAACTCGCGGACGCCGCGCGCGGGATCGGCGGCGCCGCTCGGGTTCATCGGCGCGAACCGCTCGTACTGGTGGTTGTGGCCGGTGACGATCACGTCCGCGTTGTTGTCGTAGAGCGCCTGCACCAGCGGGGCCACGGCGGTGCTGGGGGCGTGGTTGGCGCCGGACGTCCACCGCGGGTGGTGCCAGTAGGCGATGGTGCAGGGCTTCGGGTTGGCGGCGAGGTCGGCCCGCAGCCACTGCTCCTGCGCGCCGCCCGCCGCGCAGCCGCCGCTGATCGACCCGCAGTTGGAGTTGAGGGCGACGACGTGCCAGCTGGCGCCGATGTCGTAGGAGTAGTAGCCCTTGGACGGGTCGCCCGCGGCGGCGCCGAAGTACCCGTAGTAGCCCGTGGCCCCGGCCGTGTTGTAGTCGTGGTTGCCGGGCGAGGGCCGGGTGCGCGCCTTGTGCCGTCCCCACGTGGGGTTGTAGTAGGTGTTGAACTCGCTGGTCGTGCCGCTGTCGTAGACGTTGTCGCCGGCGGTGAAGACCGTCCCGGCGATGTTGTCGAGCAGCGCCGCGGTGGCGGTGTCGCCGCTGCCGGAGTTGCTGATGTCGCCGGCGCCGACGAGGACCGGGTCGGCCGCCGCCGAGGCCGCGCCGCCGGGCAGCGTGAGCGCAGCGATCGAGGCGGCGCCGAGAACGCCCGTGAGGGCGATCGCGACCTTGCTTCTGCTGGGGGTCATGTCCACTCCTTTGCGGGAATTGGGCGCTCCGGACGGTAAGCCCGCCGTCACACATCCCGGCGATGCTCCGGCGAGCGGCCGCCATCCAGGGGATGAATGACGCCGGAGAATAAAGATCCGCAAAAAGAGAGAGTCAGTGATTGGGGCACCCCGCCGCCGGATGATCCCCGAACCGGAAACTGAAAAGCATCATTTCCGGGATGATTTTCAGATGGCGGCATGAACCATTTCCATGGCGTCCGGCCCCGTATGCGCCAGGACGAGAGGACAGGCATGGGCGCGCCGCCCCCCGCCCTGGGGGCAGTTGCGTGTCCCGGCCCTTGAAAAGGGGGCGCGGGTCGCCGACCTTGCCGCCAGCCGGGCTTGGGCTCCTCGGCCGGGGTCGGGACGGCCGCCAACGTGATGCCCGGGGCGCCCGGTGGGCAGGATGTATGTTTCGTGCTACTTCGGAGCGGGTGCGGTCCTAGGGGCGCCAGACGTATCGCTCATCGGCTGGGCCGGACGGCGCGGCGACTGGAAGAGTCCAGGACGGTGGTTCGACACCGCGGATCTTCACCGCCGGATTGATCAGATGCAGCCGGTACACCAGGTCCCGGAAGTCCTCGCTTCCGGTAGTCCGGCTCTTGCGGTACTTGTGACGTGGGTCGGGGACGTAGGTCATGATCTGCCAAATCCGGACCCCTCCGCCGTCCCACTGGATCCGGGCGAAGCCGAATCCGCTGCGGGCACCGGCCGACAGACTGATCGTGGTGAGGCGCCGCACGTCGACATCGATGTGCTGTCCGAATCCGGTGACGGTCAGGCGGCCTTCGCTCGACAACGCCACGTCCCGTGCGAGGAGGACGTTCGTGACAAGGAGCGATATGACGGTGTCAGCCGTGACGATGAGGGGGAACGGAGCGTCCGCCTCCACGGCGAGCCATTGCAGCGGAAACAAGGCAGAGATCACCAGAACCGCGACGATCAAACCGATGCCTGCCGGGAGGTACGCCCGATAGTGAAGAGAGGCCCTTCCTGAATCGTCGCTCTGCGTCATCGGCCCCAACTCCGCCGGGGCCGGAACCCCTCCACCGTCAGCTTACCGACGTGGTCCGTCATGTCAGCCCGACCTCCTATGCCGGCCAGAATATCCTCTCCGGCCTAGGAGGCGGAAGATCGATCGCGCCGGAAAGGTGGTACTGAACTGGGGGGACGCCAAAGGATTCTCAGTCGTGCACGGTCCATCAGCCGTTGGGAAGCCTCCCTGAACTTCGGGCCGGGGGCCGCATCCAGAGCGTTTCGCCGGGCGGGCGGACCTGGTGCGCGCCCTGCGCGTCGTCAAAGCCGGTGCGGCCTGCACACGTCGCACATGGGCAGGGCCCCTCAAGTCTTGGTTTAGGGCCTAAGGGCCCTAGGCCGTCAGACCGCGAATTCGTAGCTTCCCTTTCAAGCGCCCCAGCCGAATCACGGCCGGGACAAGAGAGGAGACAATGATGTCGCGTCTCGCGGACCGCCTGCTCGCGCGGATCGTTCACAAGACGACCGTCCACGCGGGTTGCAGCACCTTCACCTACTGCAGGGACAAGGTCAAGTACTCGCGCACGTGCTGCCTGAACGAGGGCTGCACCGAGAAGAAGATCGGCAAGTGCTGACCCCGCTTACCTGACCCACCACGGGTGGCGGCGCCGTGCGCCGCCACCCGTCTCCGCGAGAGGGGAACGGGAGTGGAGTATCTGCACGTGGGATGTGCCTGTCTGGTCGGGCTCGTTCTGCTGGTGTCGGCGGTGTCCAAGGCGCGTGATCTTGGTGGGTTCGCGGCGTCGGTGCCTGCTTTGCTCCCGTTCCGCGTGGGGGCGGGTGCCGTGCGTGTCTTGGCGGTGGTGGTCGTTGTTCTTGAGGCGGTCGCCGCGGCCGCGATGGCGGCGCCGTGGACCCGGCCCTTCGGGTTGGGGCTTGCGGCGGTGCTACTGGTGGCGTTCACCCTCACGATCGGGCGAGTGGTAGCCGACAGAGGTCCGGTGGTGCGCTGCCGCTGTTTCGGTGCTGCCAGTGCGCCGTTGGGCGTCCGGCACCTGGCTCGTAACAGTCTGTTGCTGACCGCCGCCGCGGTCGGACTGGTCACGCCTGGTGCTACGCCGCCCGTGGCAGGCGCCGCCGTGGCGGCGGTGGCCGGCGCGGTGGGCGCGATCTTGCTCGTCTCTTTCGACGATCTTGTCGACCTGCTCGTGGGGAGCCACTGATGCCCTTTCTGATCGCCGCGGTCGTGTTGCTCGGTCTGCTGGCCGTGCTGAACCTTCTGCTCACCCTGGCTCTCATCCGCCGGCTCAAGAGCGACGAAGCCGCGTCCGGCCATGGCGGGCATGGTGGCAATGCCAGTCCGCCGGTGGTGCTGGGCCCGGGGGCACGTCCAGCGGACGTGAAGGCGCTGACCACGGCCGATGAGTCGGTGTCGACCGAGACTCTGACCGGTGTGGTCGGGTTCTTCTCCGCCAACTGCGACCCGTGTCATGCGCTGGCGCCGCGTTTGGCCGAGTACGGCCGTGCGGTGGGGCGGGAGAAGGTCCTGGCCGTGGTAAGCGGGGAGGATCCCGAGTTGGTCGGGTTGCTGGCGGGGTCGGTGCGGGTCGTTGTGGAGGATTTCCAGGGTCCGGTGTCGACCGCGTTCAAGAACGAGTGGACTCCGGCGTTGTATCTGCTGGCGGACGACCAGCGTGTGGTGGCGACGGGCGGGCGCTTGGAGGACCTGCCGCTTCCGTCTCTGGCATGACTACCCCAGTGCCCTCCTCTGTTCCCTCGCGGCGGTTCGGGGTCCGGGAGTCCGGTGCGGCGGCGGTCGAGGCTCTGTCGCTGACGGCCCGTGCGGCGCCCGCCGGCGTCACCGGGTATCTGCTGGTCACAGGGGCCACGGCGGGTGCTCCGGTGGTGACGGCGTGGTTGACCAAGTTGGTCATTGATCGGCTGTCCGGTGGGCACGGTGCGGTGGGTGGCCTGGCCGTGGGGCTTGCCTTGGCGGGGCTGGCGGCGGCGGCGATGCCCGCGCTCTCGCGGTATCTGAGTGCGCAGACCGGTCGTGCCGCTGGTGTCGCGGCGACTGATCGGTTGTTCGCGGCGACCGAGGCGCAGGTCGGGTTGCGGCGGTTCGAGGAC
>NZ_CAACVB010000014.1 GCF_900659635.1 Actinomadura roseirufa
CACCGCGGCATCGGGAGTCCAGGTCGTCGGACGGCTCGGCTTCGACGACGGCCTGCTCGGCATCGTCGTGGCCCTGGAGAACGCGGCCGGCTGACGACCGGCGCGCGGGGGTCGGAGAGGGCCGGGCGCACCGCGTCGACGTCGCGGAGCAGCCATTCGGCCGCCTCCTGGGTGATCCGCCTGGCCACCGGGTCGCCGGCGGCCGCGGCGGCGGCCACCACCGGGCCGAGCCGGCCCAGCGCGGCGGGCGGGCGGCCGTACACCTCCTTGATGATCGCCTGGGCGAGCTGCGGGTTCGGCGGCGTGCCCGGCGCCTCGGGATGCCCCGGTACCGCCGAGCCCCCGGGAGAACCCGGGGGCCCGGTGCCCTGCGGCGCCCCGGAGGGCTCGGGTATCAGCACGGCGGTGCCCGTGCCGCCTCCCGGATGGGAGGAGCCTCCGGCCGACAGCGAGGACGCCTGCGACAGGGCGGGGACGCCCGGAGCCGGCGCGGCGGCGCCGGCCAGCGCCAGCGCGCGCTGGTGGCGGGGCCGCCGCGCCGAGTCGATCTCCGCGACCACGGTGGGCCCGAGCAGCGCCCGCGGAACCGAGTCGGTGAGGAGTGTGGGGGAGCCGCGGCCGTCGTAGGCGGCGAGTGCCGCCCGGACCGCCTCCTTCCCCAGCCACACCGCCGAACCCTCGTCCCCGACGAGCCAGCCGTAGCCGTCAGCGCGCTGCACGATCGTGCCGTCGCTGATGACCGCCGCCCCGGCTCCCGTGCCGGAGAACACCACGATGCCCTTGGGCTGGCTGGTGCCGGCGGCGAACGCCACCGCGATGTCGGTCACCACGGCGGGCGAGCCGCGCAGGCCGACGGCCTGCCACGCCCGGCGCGCCGCCGCGACGGCGGCGGGCCGGCCGGCCGAGCCTGCCCCGGCGATCCCGAACACGCCGGTGAGGATGTGGGTTCGGTCCAGGTCCCCGAGCGCCTCCCGCAGGGCGGTGGTCAGCGCCCCCGCGGTGTCGCCTCCAGAGTTGGGGTTGGCCCCTGGGCCGGTGCCGGAACCGGCCAGGGCTCCCCCGAGCGTCAGTACGACACAGCGGGTCTTCGTGCCACCCGCGTCTATACCGACCACGTAAGGACCGGCCAAATGGGTCAACACATGGCGACCGTAGCCTTTTCTACCGTTGACGTGACATCCTGCCAGTAAGAAACTTTCTTCCATGAGGAAACCCATCGGCCCCGAGCCGGGGAGCACGGGGGAGCACGGTGCGCCCAGGGACGAGGTGGCGTCCAAGGACCCCACACCGCTGAGCACCGTGGTGCGGGTACGCTCGCTGCTGCCCTCGCTGCCCCCCGCCGAGCGACGTGTCGCTCAACGCGTCATCGACGACCCCGAAGCGGTCGCCAACTCCACCATCACCGAACTCGCCCAGACCTGCGGCACCTCCGAGACCACCGTCATCAGGTTCTGCCGGGCGATCGGGTTTCATGGTTATCCAGAGCTCCGACTGACCCTCGCCACCGAGGCGGGCCGTGCGCAGAGCGCCAGCGGCGGCCGGGTCATCGGCAGCGACATCAGCCCCGACGACTCCCTCGAGCAGATCGTGGAGAAGGTGACCTTCGCCGACGCGCGCGCCGTGGAGGAGACCGCCGCCCAGCTCGACATCAAGATGCTCGAGCAGGTCGTGGACGCGGTCGTCGCCGCGGACCGCGTCGACGTCTACGGCGTCGGCGCCAGCGCCTTCGTCGCCGCCGACTTCCAGCAGAAACTGCACCGGATCGGCATGGTCTGCTCGGCCTGGTCCGACGCCCACATCATGCTCACCAGCGCCGCGGTCCTGGGCAGCGGCAACGTCGCGATCGGGATCTCGCACACGGGCGCGACGGTGGAGACCATCGACGCGCTCGCGGTCGCCAAGGCCGGCGGGGTGCGGACCGTGGCGCTCACCAACTTCCCCAAGTCCCCGATAGCGGAGGTGGCCGACCTGATACTGACGACTGCGGCGCGGGAGACGACCTTCCGCTCCGGCGCCACCGCCAGCCGGCTGGCGCAGCTGACCGTGGTCGACTGCGTGTTCGTCGGCGTGGCGCAGCGCACCTTCGGGCCGACCCGCAAGGCCCTGGAAGCCACATACGAGGCGGTCCGCGGCCGGACCGTGCGACCCGACCGGAGGCGTCGGTGATCGATTGCGAGCTCCCCACCGAGGGCAGGAACCCCCGAACCCTCGACGTCGACACGCTGCCGACCCTGGAGGTGCTGCGCCTGATCAACTCTGAGGACGCGAGCGTTCCGCTGGTCGTCGCGTCCGTCCTGCCCGAGGTCGCCCGGCTGGTCGACCTCGCCGTCACCTCGCTGCGCGCGGGCGGGCGCGTCCACTACTTCGGCGCCGGCACGTCCGGGCGGCTCGCGGTGATCGACGCCGCCGAGCTGCCCCCGACGTTCGGCATCTGGGGACGGGTCGTCGCCCACCACGCCGGCGGCCCCGGCGCGCTCTCCCAGGCGATCTCCGACGTCGAGGACGACGTCGAGCTCGGCACCCGGGACGCGCGCGACGTCCAGCCCGGCGACATCGCCATCGGGATCGCGGCGAGCGGCCGCACCCCCTACGTGGTCGGCGCGCTGCGCGCGGCGGCCGCGACCGGGGCGCACACCGCGCTGATCAGCTGCAACCCGCACACCCCCTACGGCGACGAAGTGGAGGTGCACATCGGCCTGGCCACCGGACCCGAGGTGATCAGCGGTTCCACCCGGATGAAGGCCGGAACCGCGACCAAGCTGGTGCTCAACTCCTTCTCCACCACCCTCATGGTGCGGCTCGGCCGCACCTACTCCAACCTGATGGTCAGCGTGAACGCGCTGAACTCCAAGCTGCGCGCCAGGCTGGTGCGCATCCTCACCGAGGCGACCGGAATGGACGCGCGCACCTGCGAGAACGCGCTGACCGAGGCGGGCGGCAACACCCGCGTCGCGCTCGTCTCGCTGCTCGGCGAGGTGCCGGCCGCGCGCGCGACGATCGTCCTGGAGGAGAGCGACGGCGGCGTCAGGGAGGCGCTGCAGCGGCTGAGATCGGCCTGACCGGCCGGCGGGCGCGGTGACCGGGGGGCAGGACCGGTGACCGCCGCACCGGCCGGCGCGGACGCCGGCCGGACGGGGTTCCGTGATCATGCGATCGTCCCCGCACCGATTGCATGATCACGGACGGCGCCCGCCCGGTCGCGGCCGGGCCGGCGCCGCCCGTCCCCCGTCGAGGCCCTCGGGTAAAAACGTACGAACCGCGCGCCCGCGCTCCGGCACATTCGGCACGCAGGGACAAAAGGGCGTGGCAGGGTCTGTGAAACGCGTGTCTCGTCCGCCTTCGGTGGCGAGGCCGTCCGGTGTGATCGGGTGGCCCCGACCGAATGGAATTCGGTCATTCCACTGGAAATCGCCTACGATCAGTGCGTGACCGTCAAAGCAGTGATCACCGACTGGGGCGGCGTCCTCACCTCCCCGCTGGCCGAGGCGGTCGGCGCCTGGCTCGCCGCCGACCGGATCGACGCCGACCGCTACCGCACGGTGATGCGCGCCTGGGTGGACCAGGCGTACGACGGCGGCGGGCCGAACCCGATCCACGGACTGGAGGACGGCACCCTCGACCCCGCCGAGTTCGAGCGCCTCCTCGCCGCCGAGCTCCTCACCGTGGACGGCGGCCCGGTCCTCGCGGCCGGCCTCATCTCCCGCATGTTCGGCGCGTTCGCCCCGGTCGAGCCCATGTACGCCGCGCTGCGCACCGTCCGCTCCGGCGGCGCCCGCACGGCGCTGCTGTCCAACTCCTGGGGCAACGACTACCCCCGCGACCTGTTCGACGGCCACTTCGACGCCGTCGTCATCTCCGCCGAGGTCGGCATGCGCAAACCCGACGAGCGCATCTTCCGGCACGCGGTCGCCCTGCTCGGCCTCGCGCCCGCCGAATGCGTCTTCATCGACGACATCGAGCACAACGTCCGCGCCGCCGAGGACCTCGGCCTCCACGCCATCCTCCACACGGCGTCCGACACCACGATCGCCGAGCTGCGCGGGTTGGGTCTGCACCCCTGACCTTCTGGCAGACTGGCTGATCGTCATGCGCGTCTACCTGCCTTCCACGCTCGCGCTCCTCGCCGGCGTCCACGCCGCCCGGGAGATCGCCCCGGCGCCGCTCACCGCCTACGCGGTGACGCCCGCGCTGCGCGAGTGGTACGCGGGCGGCGACCTCGAGGAGCTGGAGTACGCGGCGATGACCGCCGCCGCCCGCGCGTCCCTCGGCCTCCTCGCCGCCGACCCGTCCGCCCCGCGCCGCCGCGTCGTGCTGGCCGCCGAGATCCCCGACCAGTCCGTCGCCCGCGTCCCCGATGACGAGCGCGCCCTGGTGGCCGTCTCTGAGCCCGTCCCCTGGAAGTGGATCGCCTCCGCGCACGTCGACGAGCTCGCGGCCGTCCCCGACGTCACCGCCGCGATCGCCGCCCTGCCCGCCGCCGAGGCCGGCGACGACGACGCCCTCTTCACCGTCGACGGCGCGGAGGGCCACGAACTCCTCTGGTACGCCACGCAGGAACTCCAAGACCTCCTCTGACCGCGCCCGGCTTCCTTACCGGCGCTCCCGCCCGGCCGCGCATCCCCCCGAGGTGGGCGGGTAGGCCCCGCACCACGGACAAGGCCGCCGGATGCGCAGGGAGCGACAGATGGACGCCGTCACGAACGTGCCCGTCCCGGTGAACGAGCCGGTCAAGGGGTACGCGCCGGGCAGCGGCGAGCGGGCCGCGCTCGAGGCGAAGATCAAGGAGATGGGCGCCGAGCAGACCGAGCTCACCATGACGATCGGGGGCGAGCGGCGCCTGGGCGCCGGTGCCCCCATCGACGTCGTCGAGCCCCACAACCGCGGGCATCTCCTCGGCCGGATGGGCGACGCCACCGCCGCCGACGTGGCCGAGGCCGTGGCCGCCGCGCACGCCGCCGCGCCCGGCTGGCGGGCCATGGCCCCCGACGACCGTGCCGCGATCTTCCTGCGCGCGGCCGAGCTGCTGGCGGGCCCGTGGCGGCCCGTCCTCAACGCCGCGACGATCCTCGGCCAGTCCAAGTCGGTGCAGCAGGCGGAGATCGACGCGGCCTGCGAGCTGATCGACTTCCTCCGGTTCAACGTCGCCTACGCCCGGCAGATCTACGAACGGCAGCCGAACTCCTCACCGGGCGTGTGGAACCGGATGGACCACCGCCCGCTGGAAGGGTTCGTCCTGGCCATCACCCCGTTCAACTTCACCGCCATCGCCGGGAACCTGCCGACCTCCCCGGCGCTGATGGGCAACGTCGTCGTGTGGAAGCCGTCCCCGACGCAGCAGCTCGCCGCCCACCACACGATGCGGCTCCTGGAGGCCGCCGGGCTTCCGCCCGGGGTGATCAACCTCGTCACCGGCGACGGCCGGGCCGTCTCGGAGGTGGCGCTGCGTCACCCCGACCTGGCCGGTCTCCACTTCACCGGGTCGCCGCCGACCTTCCAGCACCTGTGGCGGACGATCGGGGAGAACATCGCCGGATACCGGGGGTACCCGCGGATCGTCGGCGAGACCGGCGGGAAGGACTTCGTCATCGCGCACCCGTCCGCCGACCCCGCGGTCCTGAAGACCGCCCTGATCCGGGGCGCGTTCGAGTACCAGGGCCAGAAGTGCTCCGCCGCGTCCCGCGCCTACGTCCCGAGGTCCGTCTGGGCCGCGCTCCGCGACGACTTCTGCGACGAGGTCGAGGCGCTCACCATGGGCGACGTGGCCGGCGACCTGTCGCTCTTCATGGGCGCGGTGATCGACGAGCGGGCGTTCGCCAAGCACCGCGCCGCGCTCGACCGGGCCCGCGGCGTCGGCTCGCTGCGCCTGCTGGCCGGCGGCGAGCTGGACGACGCGCGGGGCTGGTTCGTCCGGCCGACCGTCCTGGAGTCCTCGGACCCCACCGACGAGATCTTCACCAGGGAGTACTTCGGGCCGATCCTCGGCGTCCACGTCTACGACGACCACGACTACGACGCCGTCCTGGCCCAGATGGAGTCCGTCAGCGAGTACGGGCTGACCGGCGCGGTCGTCGCCCGGGACCGTGCCGCGATCGCCGCCGCGACGGACGCCCTCCGCTTCGCGGCGGGCAACTTCTACATCAACGACAAGCCGACCGGCGCCGTCGTCGGCCAGCAGCCCTTCGGCGGCGCCCGCGCGTCCGGCACCAACGACAAGGCGGGCTCGATCCTCAACCTGCTGCGCTGGACGAGCACGCGCGCCATCAAGGAGACGTTCGTACCGCCCACCGACCACCGTTATCCGCACATGTCGTGACGGCGCGGCCGGGCCCGAGCCCTCCCGGCGTGCCCGGACCGGTTGCGGTGGTGTCCGTAAAGACCGACGATTGGTTCGCCTCCCCTGCCCGGGTGGGCCGGGCCGGTGCCGGGGACGGTGCCGCCGACGCCTTCGAGCGGTGCATGGGAACGGGATGTCGACGCTGAACCGCCTGGTGCTGTGGAACATCGATCAGACACTGGTCGACGTCGGGCGGGTCACCCGGGAGGCCTACGCCGAGGCCTTCCAGCGGACCGTCGGACGGCCGCTCGTGCGCCTCGCCCCGACCCCCGGCCGCACCGAATCGGAGATCATCTTCGAGACGCTGGCCTTCAACGACGTCGTCACCACCGACGACCACCTGCCCCAGTTCGTCTCCGCGCTCACCGAGGCGTTCGCGGCCCGGCGCGGCGACCTGCGCACCCATGGCCGCGTCCTGGCCGGAGCCCGCGAGGCCGTCGAAGCGCTCTCCCGCGTCCCCGGCCTCGTCCAGTCCGTGCTGACCGGGTCGGTGCAGCCCAACGCGGTGCTGAAGGTGACCGAACTCGGGCTCGCCGCCCACCTCGACCTGGAATCCGGCGGCTACGAGAACGGCGTCTACAGCAAGGCCGCCCTCCTTGAGGTCGCCCGCGCGCGCGCCGGCGAACGCCACGGCGCCCGCTACCCCGAGGCGGCGACCGTCTACATCGCCGACTCCCCGCGGGACGTGCAGGCCGCCCGCATCGCCGGATCCCCGATCATCGCGGTCGCCACCGGCAGCGCCACCGAGGCCGAACTCCGCGCGGCGGGCGCCGACCGCGTCCTGGCGACCCTCGCCGACACCGACGCCGTGGTGAGCGTCGCCGCCGAGCTCACCCGCCTCTGACTCCCGCTCCCCACGAGCGATCCCGCAGGTCAGACGACCCGCGGCCGGCCCGCCTGGACGCCGGACCGGCTTTCGGCGAGTGTGGGCGGGGAGGACTGTCAGAGGGCGTGATGTGTGGCCGGACGAGGTTGTGGATCAGGCGGTTTCGGCGTGAAGTGAGATGGCCCGCACACGGGCCGGGCGCCGAGACCAGGGAAGTTGCGCCCGGCGCGCGGCGGGTCCGATATTGGGGAAGATCGCGCGATGGGGCGCGGTGGGAAGGAGAGAGATGTCCCGTGACCATGAGGTATCCGAGGGCGCGGCGCTGTGGGAGCCCTCGGAGGAGGTCGTCGCGAACGCCCGCGTGACCCACTTCATCCACTGGTTGGCGGAGCGGGGCGTCCACACCGAGACCTATGACGACCTCTGGCGCTGGTCCGTCACGGAGGTCGACGCCTTCTGGGACGCGATCTGGGCCTACTTCGAGGTCGTCGGCGAACGGGGCGACGGACCCGTCCGGACGGGCGGCGCCATGCCGGTGGACGGGCTCCGCTGGTTCCCGGGGGCCACACTGAACTACGCGGCGAACGCCCTGCGGCGGGCGGCGGAGACCCCGGACGAGACGGCCGTGGTCTTCCGGTCGGAGGCAGGGGGACACCGGGTCCTGTCCTACCGCGAACTGGCCCTGCACGTGGCCGAGGTACGAGCGGGCCTTGCGGACCTGGGCGTCGGCAAGGGCGACCGGGTCGTCGCGTACGTGCCGAACATCCCCGAAGCGCTCATCTGTTTCCTGGCGACGGCCTCACTTGGCGCGATCTGGTCCTCCTGTTCCCCCGACTTCGGCTCCTCCTCGGTGATCGACCGGTTCGCGCAGATCGACCCCAAGGTCTTCATCGCGGTGGACGGCTACGCCTACAACGGCAAGCGGTTCGACCGGCGGAAAGTCGTCGCCGAGATCGAGGCCGAGCTGCCGAGCCTGGCCGCCACGGTCCTCATCCCCTACCTCGACCCCGCCGCGACGCCGGAAGGGTTGCGCGTAGGCAAGCACTACGGCGACCTCCCGCGCCGGGACCACGACACCCTGGAGTTCGAAGAGGTCCCCTTCGACCATCCCTTGTGGGTGGTGTACTCCTCGGGGACGACGGGCCTGCCCAAGCCGATCGTCCATGGGCACGGCGGTGTCGTCCTAGAACACCTCAAGGCATTGTCGTTCCACCAGGATCTCGGCCAAGAAGACGTCTTCTTCTGGTTCACCACCACCGGCTGGATGATGTGGAACTACCTCATGGGCGGTCTGCTCGTGGGGTCGACCATCGTCATGTACGACGGCGCTCCACTCGACCTATGGACCCTGGCCGCCGAGAACGGCGTCACGTACATGGGAGTGGGCGCGCCCTACATCACGGCGTCCGCGAAGGAAGGACGCCGCCCAGGACACGACCACGACCTCTCCCGGTTGCGCGGCATCGGCTCGACCGGGTCACCGCTCCCACCCGAGGGATTCGCCTGGGTCTACGAGGCGGTCAGCAGCGATCTGCTACTGGGCTCGTTCTCCGGCGGCACCGACCTCTGCACGGGATTCGTCGGGCCGTCGCCGCTCCTCCCACTCCGCGCGGGCGTCATCCAGTGCCGTGGCCTGGGCGCCAAGGTCGAGGCCTACGGCGACGACGGCGCACCGATCGTGGACGAGGTCGGCGAACTCGTCATCACCGAGCCCATGCCGTCCATGCCCGTCAGTTTCTGGGACGACGAGAAGGACGAGCGGTACCGCGAGTCCTACTTCGACATGTACCCGGGCGTGTGGCGGCACGGAGACTGGATCAAAGTGCTGCCGGACGGCGGCTGCGTCATCTACGGCCGTTCCGACTCCACCCTCAACCGCGGCGGCGTCCGCATGGGCACGTCCGACTTCTACCGTGTGGTCGAGGCGTTCGACGAAATCAGCGACAGCCTCGTCATCGACACCGGCCGCCTAGGGGAAGAGGGACGCCTCCTCCTGTACGTCCAGATCGCCCCAGGCGCCTCCCTGGACGATGACCTGGTGACGTCCCTGAAGCGCGAGATCCGCTCCGCCCTATCCCCCCGCCACGTCCCGGACGAGATCCACGCGGTACCGGGCATCCCGCGGACACTGTCGGGCAAGAAGCTGGAAGTCCCCGTCCGGAAGATCCTCCAGGGCACCCCCGTGGACAAGGCCGCCAACCGCGACTCAATGGCCAACCCAGAGGTCCTCCAACACTTCACCCCCTAACCCCCGAGCCACTCCACCCGACCGACCTAGCCCCCATGCCCGTCCACGAGCCCTCCCGGTACCGGAGGCCCCACTTCCTCCGGTCCACCACGCCAAAATGCCGCGCCGAAAGCGGCGTACACCCCCCGAACTGCTACCCCAGCGCATCCTCCACCCAATGGCCGCCCGGGAGGTCCTCCAGTCCCTCACCCACAATGGCGGACCACCCACGACCCGCACACGCCAAGCTGTAGCCCCGCAAATAGAAGCGGCGTAAGCACCCACCCCGAGCCGCTCCGCCAGGACGGCTTCGGCCCCGTGGCTGTCCTGGAGGCCCTCTGATCCTTCACCCGTAGCGGCGGATCATTTTCGGGCCGCGTAGGTCAGGATGTCACTGCGGCGGTAGAAGCGGCGTAGGCGTCCGCCCCCGAGTTGCTCCACCCGGGCGGGTTCGGGCCATCCGGCGGGTGGGCGCTTCGGGTAGACCGTGACGCTGGTCTGGGCGAGGCCGAGGATGCGGGCCGCCTCCGCGAGGGTGACAAGGTCCTCCGCGTCCTCTTCGGGGGGACGCTCCTGATGTGCGGAGTACCAGGCCGTCCATTCCGCTTCGTCCCAGTAGAGGGCCTTGCCGACCTGATGGGCGACATCGGGGTGACCGTTCGCGGTGCGTTCGGCCCAGAGCCGCTTCAGGTGGTGCCGGGTGAGGCCGTGCCGCGCGGCGAGCTCGTCCCGGGTGACGAGACCGGCCGGGACGGCGGATCCGCGCGCGGCGTACCAGCGGTCCCAGGCGTCGGCGTCCCAGGTGAGCTGGGAGCCGACGGTCCCCGCGGGCTCGGGGTGCCCGTTGCGCTCCCGCTCGCGGAACCACTTCTCCAGGGTGCTGCGGCCGAGCCCGTAGGCGTCCATCAAGTCGGCGCGGGTATAGACGCGGCGGCCGTCGAGTGTGGTCACCGGCACAGTCTCGCCCATGCCGAGCCGTGGCCGTTCGGTATCGCGGCACGGGTCGCGGCACTAGGGTGGTGGCTCGACCAAAAGCGTCCGATGGGATGCGGAGGGTCAGACCGCGTCGTTCGGCCGCCGAGGCCGGTGAACTTTCCCCAGGTTTGGGGCGTCAAATTAGTGGAACGCTGGCCTGCGTCCATCCGGGCCGTGGTCCGCTCGGTCCGTCGATTTGGAGAGGGACGGTTCCACGCATGGAGGTTGCGGCGCTGCGTTCCGGGGACCCGGAGCGGCTTGGCCCGTACGCCCTGATCGGCCGGGTGGGGGAGGGCGGGCAGGGCGCCGTCTTCCTCGGCGAGGCCGACGGCGGCCGGAAGGTCGCGATCAAGCTGCTGCACGCCGAACTGACCTCCGACGACAAGGCGCGCGCCCGGTTCATCCGGGAACTGGAGGTCGCCAAGCAAGTCGCGCCGTTCTGCACGGCGCAGGTCATCGACGCCGACGCGGACGGCGACCGGCCCTACATCGTCAGCGAGTACGTCCCCGGGCCCTCGCTCAACCAGCAGGTCACCAAGAACGGCCCGCTCGCCGGAGCGGCCCTCGACCGCCTCGCGGTCGGTACCGCCACGGCGCTCGCGGCGATCCACCAGGCGAAGATCATCCACCGCGACTTCAAGCCGCACAACGTGCTGATCGGGCCGGACGGCCCGCGCGTCATCGACTTCGGCGTGGCACGTGCCATCAGCGGGTCGACCACGCTCACCAGCCGCGTCATCGGTACCCCCTCCTACATGGCGCCGGAGCAGATCCGCGGCGAGGAGATCGGCACCGCGGCGGACGTGTTCTGCTGGGCCGCCACCCTGGTGTTCGCGGCCACCGGCGAGCCGCCGTTCGGCCAGGACACCATTCCCGCCGTCATCAACCGCATCCTGCACGAGTCGCCCGATCTCGGTGGTCTCGACGGCGCCCTCGGCGACCTCGTCGCCGACTGCCTGGACAAGGACCCGGCCCGCCGTCCGCACGCCCGCCAGGTCCTGATGCGGCTGCTCGGCCACGAGGACGCCGCCCCGGCCGCCGAGAGCGCCCGCCCGTCCGGCGACACGGACGAGACGGCGATTCTCGCCGCCGGCAGCGTCCTGGCCGCCGAGATCGGCGCCGCCGAGGCCGCGGCGCCCGCCGCCTTCGCCGAGACCGCGGCGCCGGCCGCCTTCGCCGAGGCCGCGCCGGACGCAACCCAGTCCCAGCTCCAGCCGGAGCGCCTGCCCACCCCGGCCGAGTGGGCCGCCGGGAACACCCTGCCCCGCGACCCCGCCCGCCCCGCCGGTTCAGGACGTCGGCGCTCGTTCGCCGGGCCGGGCCGCTCGGCCGTGCTGGCGGGCGCCGCCGCGCTCGTCCTGGCGATCGTGGTGGTCTCCGCCGTGCTCGCCCTCGGCTCGAACGACAAGGGCAAGGCCAGCCGCAAGGTCAGCGACCCCAGCGCCTCGCCCGTGGTGACCGGCGTCTCACCGACGAGGTCCGGCCCGAGGACCCCCCAGCCGGTCGAGCAGCAGCCCGAACCGACCTACAGCGCGTCCGCGCCCGTGTCCGAGTCCCCGACGGAGACCCCGAGCACGTCCAGCAGCCCGACCCCGATCCCCTCGACGACGGCCCCGACGCCCGCACAGACCTCGCCGAGCCCCGACCCGGAGCCGACCACCACCAAGCCCACCGACCCGGGAACCAGCACCGCCCAGCCGCCCAAAGGCACCGGCACCGACGGTGCCCCCGCCAACTGACCGACCCCACAAACCCCGAGTACACCGAGCGCCCTTCGGCCCTCCCCACCCAGGCCGTACCTCAGAAGTTGATCACGGTGCGTCCGTCACTTCAGGACGATCTTGATCGTCGGGGCCGTGGTGACCTGACCGATGCGCAGTGGTCGTTGTCGGTAGCTGCCCCGCTCGATGCGGGTGACACGGTCTGCAGCGAGGAACGCCGCCGCCCCGGTCACGGAGGCAGCGCAGGTTGCGCCCTTGATCGGGCAGCACCTCGGTGTAGGTCATCGGGAGTGGCTGTAGATGGCCGTGTGGATGTGGTCGTAGCGGTCACGGGCGGTCTCGCTGCGGCCGGCCTTGCACCCGTCGGCCGCCGCCGTCGGGAATCCGGCCGATTGACAACCAGGGAAATCATCTCGCCGGGCGTGCCATGCCCCTAGCGGCGGTTGTTCCGTGGATGCGCGAATCTGCTGCCGGTAGCCAGGGCGCAGGCGGCCGGAGCACAGGCGGCCGAGACCAGGGCGCCTTGGTGACGGAGGATCCGGGGACTAGGACTGCGGTCGCGGGCAACGACGATCGGGCCTGGCGCGTGGCGGGTGGCGCGCGCCCGGCACGCGCTGCTCGGCGCGGCTCGGCGTCTGGGCCGGTGGCCGGGGCGCAGGCGGCCGGGGCGGGGACGCCTTGGTGATGCAGGTTCCGGGGACTAGGACTGCGGTCACGGCAACGACGATCGGGCCGGGCGCGTGGCGGGTGGCGCGCGGCCGGCGCGCGCTGCTCGGCGCGGCTCGGCGTCTGGGCCGGTGGCCGGGGCCAGGGCGCCTTGGTGACGCAGGATCCAGGGACCAGGACTGCGGTCACGGGCAACGACGATCAGGCCCGGCGCGTAGCTTGCGGCGCGCGGCTGGCACGCGTTGCCCGGCCTGGCCCGGCGTCTGGGACGGGGACGAGCCACGCCGCTGTGTCCTTTGACCTGCCCGTCCCAGGCCGGATGGCAGTGGCTTCCCAGCTACCGGTTCGCGTTGCTCGCCGCCGAGGGCGCACGGGCGTGGTTTGTGGTGACGTGGCACGCGTCGCGGCCGGGAGTGCTGCCTTCTGGGGACGTGAGAACGGGGTGCGCGGGAAGGGTGGCCGCGTCCCGTTGTGCGTCTTGGTGTTTGCGGATGGGCTGCGGGTGACGGTGTAGCGGCAGCGGGACGCGCTATGGCCAAAGCGCGCACCTGCTTGTGAAGAGTCGTGGGGCGGTCTGTGGCGGAGTTGCCACTCGCCGCTGGCGCGCGCTCTTTGCTGTGGGGTTCGAGAGGTGGGCATGCGGTCGGGATGGCTGTGGTCTGTCTGGGCTGCCTGGGGGTTGTGGCGGTTTTGTGGGGCGGGGCATGGCTGTGTCTGCGGCTGGGGCGCGCTGTCTTGTTGTGGGTGCGAGAGGGGGGCATGTGGTCGGGGTTGCTGCGGCCTTAATGCTGGGGCCTACGGAGTGCTTGTGGGTAGGGACATGGCCGTGCTGGGGGCGCGGCGGTGGGTGGAGCGCGCTGCTGTCTGTGGGGGCTTGGGCGCGGGTGGCGGTGGCGGTGGCGGTGGTCGTGGCCGGGGGGTGCGCGGTCAGGGGGCTGCGTTCTGTCATACGTGTTGGTGTTTGTGGATGGGCTGCGGTCAGGGCGTGGCGGCGGTAGGGGGCGGCTGCGGGTGAGGCGTGCTGCCCGGTGTGGGGTCCGAGAGGAGAGCATGCGGTCGGGATTGCTGCGGTCGTGATTCTGGGCGGGCTTGCCGGGCGGGATGTGGTCGTGTCTGTAGCCCGAGCGCGCTGCTTGTTGTGGGCTCGAGAGGAAGGGCGTGCGGTCAGGGTGGCGCGGCCTTTCCGCGATGGCGGGGCTTTGGATGGCTCGCTGGGGGAGGGGCGGCTGCGGTGGGGCGTGGCTGTGGTGGGACGCGGCTGTGACCGGAGGGTGTTGTTGCTTCTTGGTGCCGGGGCGGGTGGTGCCGGGGCGGGTGGTGAGGGGGCAGCGGTTTTTCGGTGGGATGTGCTGCCGGGGAGGGGGACCGAGGGACGGTGACGGGTCGGGAGGCTTTCTGGGGCGGGCTGGTGGGGGTGGACGGTCCGTGGGAGATGGCTCGGGGCGCCCTTGGTTGTCCGGTGGAAGGGCTTATGGGGGGCAGGTGGAGCCCTGGGTGTGGGGGGCAGTGCACGGGCGCCTGTGCGCGGTTGAAAGGGCCTGAGGTGGGCTGTGCTTGAAGGGCTATGTAGTGGCTCTTGGTTGGTGGTCGTTGTGCCGTGGGCGGGAGTGTGGGCGGTGTGGTGGGGCTCTGGAGTGAAGTTCGGTCCTTGAGGTCGGTGAGGTGTTGACGGGGGGCTTCTGGTGTGTGGCGGTTGGTGGGGATGGGGTGCTTGATCGTCCGGGGCGTTCCCCTTGGGGGTCTGTGGGAAGGCGCGGGCGGTTGTGGGGGGCGGGCGTAGTGAGTGGGGGCGGTGTCTTCCTCGGGCTCGCGTGTGTTGTTTTGAGATCTTGATCCGAGTGTGCGGGGGCTTGTTGTCCGGTGGGGTTTTGGGTAGGGGGAGTGGTTCCTTTTAGGGGTTTGAGGCGGTGTGGAGGTGGGGGTCCAGTGGGTTCGCCGAGAGGGCGGGAGAGGGCCGGAGCGCCGGTGGGGACGGGGTTGCGTGGACTTCGGCGATCGGTGGGCGGTGGTGCCGTTGGGGCTGGCAGGGTGGGCAAAGCCACGTTCACCTCGCGGCCGGGCAGGTCGGCTTTGGGGGAATTCCTGGCTACGCTGGCGCAGTGAGCGGCGCCACAACGAGGTGGCGAATTGTCTCTAGGGGAGAGTTGATGGGCGGCAAGCTCGATCAGGCCAAGGATGATCTGCTCCGGCGGGCGGCTGAGACATGTGCCCAGCGCCCCGGAAACCGGAGCGGGGATCTGGAGGAGGCCGTCGCCTACCTCCGTCTCTACTACCGTCATGTTGCGCCCGAGGATCTGCTCGCCAGGGATCCGGCGGACATCTGCGGGCCCGCGATGGCGCACCGGCTCCTCGGCGAGGAGCGGCCGCAGGGCCGGGCGAAGGTGCGGGTGTTCACGCCGTCGCTGGAGGAGTACGGCTGGGACCCCGGGCACACCGTCGTCCAGGTCGTCACCGACGACATGCCGTTCCTCGTCGACTCGGTGACGATGGAGCTGAACCGCTACCAGTTGACCACGCACCTGATCGTCCATCCGCTGCTCGGTGTCGACCGCGACGTCGCGGGGCATCTGCGCGGGTTCCGCGGCAAGCAGGACAGCGTCACGGACATCGACGAGTCGTGGATCCACATCGAAGTGGACCGGACGAGCGACCGTGAGCGGCTCGACGCGCTGGAGAAGGACCTGCTCCGCGTCCTGCAGGACGTGCGGGTCGCCGTCGAGGACGAGCCGAAGATGCGCGCGCGGGCCGGGGAGATCGCCGCGGCGATCTCGGCCACCGCGCCGCCGCTGCCGGCCAAGGAGCTCGCCGAGGGCGTCGAGCTGCTGAACTGGCTGGCGGACGGGCACTTCACGTTCCTGGGGTACCGGGACTACACGCTGACCGAGGGCGGGAGCGTCCTGCGACCCGAGCCGGGGACCGGGCTGGGGATCCTGCGCAACGACAAGCGGGAGTCCGACAGCTTCGCCGCGCTGCCGCCGGAGGTCCGGGAGAAGGCCACCGAGAAGCGTCTGCTGGTGCTCACCAAGGCGAACTCGCGCTCCACCGTGCACCGGCCGCTCTACCTCGACTACATCGGGGTGAAGAAGTTCGACGAGGCCGGTGAGGTCATCGGCGAGCGGCGGTTCCTCGGCCTGTTCACGCACGTCGCCTACAGCGAGTCGATCGCGCACATCCCCGTCCTCAAGCGCAAGCTCGAGGAGGTGCTCGAGGAGGGCGGGTTCGCGCCCGACAGCTACGACGGCCAGGACCTCATCGAGATCCTGGAGAGCTACCCGCGCGACGAGCTGTTCCAGATCTCGGTGGACGACCTGCTGCCGATCTCCCTCGGGGTGCTGCGGCTGCGCGAGCGCCGTCAGCTGAAGCTGTTCCTGCGCAAGGACCTGTACGGGCGCTTCATGTCGTGCATGGTCTACCTGCCGCGCGACCGCTACACCACCAAGGTGCGGCTGCGCATCCAGGAGATCCTGCGGACGGTGTTCGAAGGCGTCAGCGTCGACTACAGCGCCAACGTGACCGAGTCGATGCTGGCCCGGCTGCACGTGGTGGTGCGCGGGGAGCGGGGCCGCCCGCTGCCCGACGTGGACGTGGACGAGCTGGAGTCGCGGCTGACCGTCGCGACGCGGTCCTGGGGCGACGATCTGAGCGACGCGATCGTCGAGCAGTGCGGCGAGGAACGTTCCGGGACACTGTCCCGGCGGTACGGCGACGCGTTCCCGGAGGGGTACAAGGCCGACTTCCCGGCCCGGACCGCGGTCGCCGACCTGCGCCGTCTCGACGTCCTCACCGACGAGGACGACACCTCCATCAACCTCTACGAGCCCTATGGCGCCGAGCCGGGCGAGCGGCGGCTGAAGATCTACCGGCTGGGCGAGCCGATCTCGCTGTCGCGGGTCCTGCCACTGCTGCAGAACATGGGCGTCGAGGTCGTCGACGAGCGGCCGTATGAGATCAACACCGGCGAGGGCCGGCGGTTCTGGATCTACGACCTGGGACTGCGGTACGTCCCGCCCGCGGACGTGCCGGAGGAGGCCGTCAAGGGCCTGTTCCAAGAGGCGTTCATCGCCCTGTGGCGAGGCCGGATCGAGAACGACGGCTTCAACGCGCTGGTGCTGCACGTCGGGCTGAACTGGTGGCAGGCGATGATCCTGCGCGCCTACGCCCTGTACCTGCGGCAGGCCGGCACGACGTTCTCCAAGCGCTACATCGAGCAGGTGCTGCTGCGCAACGCGCAGATCACCCGGCTGCTCATCAGGCTCTGGGAGAGCCGCCTCGACCCGGCGCTGGCCGGAGGCGAGGAGGAGCGCAGCCTCGGCATCACCGAGGAACTGCAGGGCAAGCTGGACGAGGTCGCCAGCCTCGACGAGGACCGCATCCTGCGGGCCTACCTGTCGATGGTGCAGGCGACGCTGCGCACGAACCACTACCAGCGCAAGCCGTACCTCTCGATGAAGTTCGATCCCGAGCGCATCCCGGACCTGCCGCAGCCGCGCCCCAAGTACGAGATCTTCGTGTACTCGCCGAAGGTCGAGGGCGTGCACCTGAGGTTCGGGTCGGTGGCGCGCGGGGGGCTCCGCTGGTCGGACCGCCGCGAGGACTTCCGCACCGAGATCCTCGGCCTGGTCAAGGCGCAGGCGGTGAAGAACACCGTCATCGTCCCGGCCGGGGCGAAGGGCGGCTTCGTCGGCAAGCAGCTGCCCGACCCCGCGGCCGACCGCGAGGCTTTCATGCAGGCGGGGATCGCCTGCTACAAGGACTTCATCTCCGGCCTGCTCGACGTCACCGACAACCTCGTGGACGGCAAGGTCGTCCCGCCGCCGAACGTCGTGCGGCACGACGGCGACGACACCTACCTGGTGGTCGCCGCAGACAAGGGCACCGCGACGTTCTCCGACATCGCCAACGGTGTCGCCGCCGAGTACGGGTTCTGGCTGGGCGACGCGTTCGCGTCCGGTGGGTCCGTCGGCTACGACCACAAGGCCATGGGGATCACGGCCCGTGGCGCCTGGGAGTCGGTCAAGTACCACTTCCGCTCCCTCGGCAAGGACATCCAGAGCGAGGACTTCACCGTCGTCGGGATCGGCGACATGTCCGGTGACGTGTTCGGCAACGGGATGCTTCTGTCGGAGCACATCAGGCTGGTCGCCGCGTTCGACCACCGGCACATCTTCCTCGACCCCGATCCCGACCCGGCGCGCTCGTTCGCCGAACGTCGCCGCATGTTCGAGCTGCCGCGCAGTTCGTGGGCCGACTACGACACCGCGCTGATCTCCAAGGGCGGCGGGATCTTCCCCCGCACCGCCAAGTCGATCAAGCTGAGCCCGCAGATCAGGGCGGCCCTCGGCATCGACGACCGGGTCAAGGCGATGACACCGTTCGAGCTCATCCACGCGGCTCTGAAGGCGCCGGTGGACCTGCTGTGGAACGGCGGCATCGGCACCTACGTCAAGTCGTCGATCGAGAACAACGCCGACGTCGGCGACAAGGCGAACGACCCCGTCCGGGTGAACGGCGACGAACTGCGCTGCAAGGTGGTCGGCGAGGGCGGCAACCTCGGCCTCACCCAGCTCGGCCGCATCGAGTTCGCCCGTGAGGGCGGCCTGCGCGGCGGGAGCGCGCTGGTCAACACCGACTTCATCGACAACTCCGCGGGCGTCGACACCTCCGACCACGAGGTGAACATCAAGATCCTGCTCGACCAGGTGGTCCGCGACGGGGAGCTGACCCGCAAGCAGCGCGACGGCCTGCTATACGAGATGACCGACGAGGTCGGCGGGCTCGTCCTGCGCGACAACTACGCGCAGAACGCCGTGCTGGCCGCGTCGCGGGCGCAGGCGCCCGCGATGCTGCACGTCCACGGCCGCTACCTGCGCAAGCTGGAGCGGGACGGGCGGCTGAAGCGCGAGCTGGAGTTCCTGCCCGACGACAAGGCCCTCGCCGAACGCCGGCAGTCGGGCCTGGGGCTCACCAGCCCCGAGTTCTCCGTGCTGCTCGCCTACGCCAAGCTCGCGCTGGACCACGAGATCGTCGCCTCCGACCTCGCCGACGACCGGTACCTGGAGTCGTGGCTGGTCGAGTACTTCCCGACCGCGCTGCGCGAGCGGTTCCGGGACTATATGGACCGGCACCCGCTGCGCCGGGAGATCATCACGACGGCGGTGGTGAACGACCTGGTCAACAACTCGGGCTCCACGTTCGTGTTCCGGATGAACGAGGAGACGGGCGCGTCGTCGCCGGACATCGCCCGCGCCTACCTGGTCGCGCGCAAGGTCTTCGAGATGCCGCGCTTCTGGGCGTCGGTCGAGGCGCTCTCGCACCAGGTCGATGAGTCCACGCAGGTCGCGATGCTGCTGGAGGCGCGCAAGCTCACCGAGCGCGGCGCCCGCTGGCTGCTGCACAACCGGCGCCCGCCCTTCGACATCAGCGAGACGATCGACTTCTTCGCGGGCGGCGCCGCGACGCTCAGCGCGCTGCTGCCGAAGGTGCTGGTGGGGCTGGACCTCACCGCGTTCGAGCAGCGCCGCGACGGGTTCGCCGAGCGGGGCGTCCCCGACGAACTGGCCGAGCAGTGCGCGATGCTCGTCACCGCCTACTCCACGTTCGACCTGGTGAGCATCGCCCAGGACACGGGCCGGCCGGTGGAGGAGGTCGCCGAGGTGTACTTCGACCTGGCCGACCGCCTCCAGCTGGCGCGGCTGCGCGAGCGGATCATCACGCTGCCGCGCGACGACCGGTGGAGGTCGATGGCGCGCTCGGCGCTGCGCGACGACCTCTACGCCGCGCACGCGGCCCTCACCCGGGACGTCCTGGTCACGAGCGAGCCGGGAGCCGACCCCGTGACCCGCCTGCGGCACTGGGTGGAGAAGAACCGGAGCGCGGTGCTGCGGGCCCAGCAGACGCTCAGCGAGATCTGGGAGAGCGACAGCTTCGACCTCGCGACGCTGTCGGTGGCCCTCGGCTCGATCCGCACCCTGGTCACCGCCAGTTCGCTGCCCTCCACCGAAGCCTGAACCGACCGTTCTCCACGGCCGGACGTCGTCCCCCCGGCGTCCGGCCGGCCTTCCCGAAACCCGCATCACGGCACCTCCCGTTCGATGCCCCCATGCTCGACCCCGCCGCCGCGCGCCGGGAGTAGAACGACGTTCTGTGGATAACTCGACGAGGGTCGGCGCCGCAGGGGAGCCATCGCGACATTCTGACTTCACCGAGTGACTGTACGGTCACTCTGCGATGATTCCCGGTGGATCGGACGACCGTCTCCACTCGGGGGGCCTCCATGCCCGCGCACATCCGCGTCGCCTCGCGCACGACCATCTGCCTGCTCGCCGCCGCCATGGCTCCGGCCATGGCGGCGTGCAACGAAAGCTCCCGTGCGGGCGCCGACCCGCCCGCGCTGAGCAAGGAGCAGGCCCGGCAGGTGCTGGCGGGGTTCACCGCGGGTGCCAACCAGGCGGGCCACAGCCTCGACCGCAGGGCTCTGGCGGGTATCGAGGCAGAACCACAGCTGGCGATGGACACCGCGGCGTTCCGCCTCCGCCGCGCCATCCGGCAACGGCCGCCGCTGCTGGAGTTCGCCGAGCCCGTCTTCTACATCCCGAGGATGCACGGCTATCCGCACTGGTTCGCCGTGGACACCACCACCGGGTCGGGCGAGCAGCCGGTACGGCATGCTCTGCTGTTCACGCAGGCCAGGGCCGGTGGCCCGTGGCTGCTGGCGGCCGACCCGTATCCGGGGGAGGGGGCGCTGCGCAAGGTGAAACTGGACTCGGCGGGGTTCGCCGAGCCGGTGAGGCCGGACGCCAAGGATCTCGCTGTCTCGCCGGGTGGGCTCCCCGCCGCACACGCCGCGCTCCTGACGGACGGCCCGCACGCGCAGGGCGCTTCAGTGTTCGCGGAAGGATCGAAGACGAGCCAGACCTATGAGGCCCTGCGCCAAGGGGAACAGGCCTTGGCCAAGCGAGGAATCACCCTGTCCTCGCGGTTCTCGGCGACGCCGTACACGGTGTACGCGCTGCGTACCCAAGGGGGCGGGGCTCTTGTCTGGTATGTCGTTAAGCAGAACGAGGCGTACTCCAGCGTGAGGCGGGGCACGCTCGCTGTGAGCGGCGACCTCGTGGGGCTCGCCCGTGCGAGGGTCCCCAGGAACCGCCTGGACACCACCGTCCTGGTGCAGTACCTGGCCGCCGTTCCGCCCAAGGGCCGGGCGACGGTCACCGGCATGTACCGGAAGGCCGTCTCCGTGTACGGCTCCTGATGCTCCGTCGGGTGCCGGGGCGTTTCCGCTCTTCTGACCGCTGCAGTGGGACCGCACCGGCATCCGACGGGTCTTCACCTCAAAGATGAGGCGAGGTCAAAGACGAGGGCACGCCACGACCTGACGCCCCGTAGGGGAAGCGTTTCCGGCGAGCTCGTGTCGTTCGCCTCGGTCACCGTCACCCGCCCGCCCACCCTTCTAAGGCGCTCGGGTGACCGCCGAGAGTGGGTCAGGCGGTCTCCTGCTGGCGCATCCAGCGGATCTCGGCCTCGATGAACTCGTCGATCTCGCCGTCCAGCACCGAGGCGGGGTTGCCGGCCTCGATGCCGGTGCGCAGGTCCTTGACGATCTGGTACGGGTGCAGCACGTAGTTGCGGATCTGCGTGCCCCAGCTGCTGGTGCCCTCGCCGCGCAGGGCGGACATCTTGTCCGCCTCCTCCTGCCGCTTGCGCTCCAGCAGCTTGGCCTGCAGCACGTTCATGGCCGTGGCCTTGTTCTGGAGCTGGCTGCGCTCGTTCTGGCAGGACACGACGATGCCGGTGGGGATGTGGGTGATGCGCACGGCGGAGTCGGTCGTGTTGACGCCCTGGCCGCCCGGCCCGGACGACCGGTACACGTCAATGCGGAGCTCGGTCTCGTCGATGTCGACGTGGTCGCTCTGCTCCACGACCGGCACCACGTCCAGCCCGGCGAACGACGTCTGCCGGCGGCCCTGGTTGTCGAACGGGGAGATCCGGACGAGCCGGTGGGTGCCGTGCTCGCCGCGCAGAGTCCCATAGGCGTAGGGGGCCTTCACGGTGAAGGTGGTGGACTTGATCCCCGCCTCTTCGGCGTAGGAGGTCTCGTAGACCTCCGTGGGGTAGCCGTGGCGCTCGGCCCAGCGCAGGTACATCCGCTGGAGCTGCTCGGCCCAGTCGGCGGCGTCGACGCCTCCGGCCTGCGCGTTGATGGTCACCAGCGCCTCGCGGGCGTCGTACTCGCCCGCCATGAGCGTGCGGACCTCGAGCCGCTGGACGGCCTTGTGCAGCGAGGCCAGCTCCTCGTCGGCCTCCGCGAGCGTGTCGGCGTCGTCCATCTCCCGGGCCAGCTCGTACAGGGTGGCGACGTCGTCGTGCCGCTGGCGCAGGCCCTCGACCCGCCCCAGCTCGCTCTCCAGGTACGACAGGCGGCGCGTCACCGTCTGGGCGCGCTCCTGGTCGTTCCACAGGTCAGGGTCGGCCGACTGCTCCCGCAACTCGGCGATGTCGCGCCGCATGCCGTCGAGGTCCAGCACCTGCTCGATGCCGGTGAGCGCCGAGCCGAGCTCCTTGAGCTGCTCTTCGGGTTCGATACCTGCCACGGTTCGAGCTTATCGCCGTCCCGGAGTGCCCGAGCGTCCGGCCGACAGGCCGCGGATGGCAGAATCACGGATCTGGGAGGTCGATCGTCGGCGGTCGGCCTGATCGTCATGTGCCCGGGGGAGGGCCAGTGCGGAGGATCTCTGGCGCGGTCGCGGCCCTGGTGCTGCTCGTGCCGCCGCTCACGGTCGCGGGCTGCGCCGAGAGCAAGCCGGAGGCGAGGCCTTCGGGCATGCCGACGACGTCCCCGCCGGAACCGATCCCGCTCACCCCGCAGGTCGCGGAGAAGGCGTTCGCCACCTACGTGACGGACGAGGACGTGGCCAGGGCCGCGGGTGACGAGAGGCTCGCCCTGGCCTGGACGTCCGATGGGCAGGCGCTCCTGACCGCGGCCGAGTTCCGCAAGGCGGCCTTCGACGGTGACCCTGTGCGCCGCTTCTCCTATGGCAAGCCCAAGCTGTACGTGCCGAAAATCGAACCGGACAGATTTCCCCAATGGTTCGTGGCCTCGGTGTCACGGAGCGTCCAGGGGAAGGAGAAGAGCCAGCGTACGGCGCTGATGGCGTTCATGTTGCGCAGTCCGTCGGACCGCTGGCACGTCACCCTCACCACCCTGCTGGCGCCCAAGGCCAAGGAGCCGAAGGTCCTGATCGACCCTGAGGGTTATGTGACCGGGCTCGGTGCGGGCGAGAGGTCGATTCTGATCCGGCCCAGGGACGTGGGAGGCATCCAGGCGACCATCGCCGCCGAAGGCGAGGGCAGCGTCGCCGCCAAGGTCATGGGGTCCGGCCCCGTGACCACTGGCTACTACCAGGAGGCAAGACGCGCCAAGAGGAAGGCCAGGGACAAACACCTGATCCTCCAGGTCGTGTACACGGCGACGCCCTACCCCTACTTCGCGATGCGCACCGACCATGGCGGCGGCCTGGTGATCTACTCCCTGTTCCGCAACACGTCACTGGTCGCCAAGGATCCGCAGACTCCCAAGCCGGAGATCCCATCGGAGGCGGAGCACCTGCTGGACGGCACCGTCGAGGGCAACGAGGTCGACACGATGTCGATGCTGCACTTCGCCGCCTACGATCCGCCGCGGGCCAAGCAGGGCAAGCAGCCCAAGGCCGTGATAATCGCGGACGACGGGGCGGTGGCCAAGGCCGCGACCCCACCCCTCAAGAGGCCCTGACCACCGAGCCCGGGAAGATCGCGAAGCGATCCGCCCTCCTAGTAGACCCTCTGCAGGACGAGGGCGACGAACAGCAGGGCCACCAGGGCGGCCAGGACGAGCGCCGGCGGTATGGACGGGCCGTGGCGGTGCAGCTCCGAGCGGGCGATCCGGCAGGTCGGGCAGCGTCCCTCGATCACCGGGTTCGAGCATCGAGCGCAGATCAAGTGTTCGCAGCTCATGTCGTGTGGCCCCAATCTCCGTGAACGGCACGTGGGTCCGTGCGGTGAGTCGTCCTGGTGAGAACGTCGATCGCCGACCTATTAGGTATCTTTCACCATCATCCAGCGTAGCCGGACTGTATGGTCGTTCCGGCAAGTCCGGGAGCTCGACGGCATGAAACGGCCGGACGTCGGGAGACGGTTGCATGGCACTGAACGGACAGCACAACACCCCTGATCGTGCTGCCCACGCCATCTCCTCCCCCTCGGCCGGCCCGTCTTCACGGGCCGCGACTACCGGCGGTCTCTCGGTCGGCGCGTCGTCCATGGACGACACGCCGTACGGAGCGGTGCGTCCCGGCCGTTCCCCCTACACGGAGCGGGACGAGGTAGTTGACTGTCCCCTCTACACTGCTCGGAGGCTCCACGGTCCACCAGGCCGCGAAGCCGGGCGGCGCAGGCCGAAGACGACGGATCCTTCCGTGGTCGCGAGCCGGGCCGCTCCCCAACCCCTAGACTGAACCGCCGTGATGCAGCCGTGATCCATTTCGACAACGTCACCAAGGTCTACCCGAGCCAGAACCGGCCCGCCCTGCAGCATGTGAACGTCGCCATCGAGAAGGGCGAGTTCCTGTTCCTGGTGGGTCCCTCCGGCTCCGGTAAGTCGACCTTCCTGCGCCTCGTCCTCAAGGAGGAGCGTCCTTCCCAGGGTCACGTGCACGTGGCGGGCAAGGACCTGAGCAGGCTGAGCAACTGGAAGGTGCCGCACCTGCGCCGCAGGATCGGCTGCGTCTTCCAGGACTTCCGGCTGCTCCCCAACAAGAACGTCTTCGAGAACGTCGCCTTCGCCCTCGAGGTGATCGGCAAGCCGCGGCGGTTCATCGGCAAGGTCGTGCCCGAGGTCATCGACCTCGTCGGCCTGGAGGGCAAGGCCCACCGGATGCCGGACGAGCTGTCCGGCGGCGAGCAGCAGCGCGTCGCCATCGCGCGGGCGTTCGTCAACCGGCCGATGATCCTGCTCGCCGACGAGCCGACGGGCAACATCGACCCCGCCACCTCCATCGGCATCATGAAGGTGCTGGACCGCATCAACCGGACCGGCACCACCGTCGTCATGGCCACCCACGACGCCGCGATCGTCGACGCGTTCCGTAAGCGCGTCGTCGAGCTGGAGGACGGCCGGGTCGTCCGCGACCAGTCGCGCGGCGTGTACGGCCAGGCCTACTGACCATGATCCCGGGCGTCGCTCCCGGGCCCCTCCGCAGCACTTCCATCTGAACCATCGATTCTTGCCGGGGCGTACGACACCCCAGACGTGACACCACAGGCGTACGCCCGCACAGGGCCCGCGCGTCCGGCGCGGCGCCCACGCTTCCGGCGGGACACAGGCGATCAAGGACAGCGAGGCATGCGCGCACAGTTCGTTCTCCAGGAGATCTGGATCGGTCTCCGCCGGAACCTGACGATGACGATCTCTCTCGTCATCACCGTCGCCATCGCCATGGCGCTCTTCGGCACCGGCCTGCTCCTGCGCAGCCAGGTGGACTCCTCCAAGAGCTACTGGTACGACAAGATCGAGGTCTCGATCTTCCTGTGCGCCAAGACGAGCTCCAACAACAGCTGCCAGAAGCAGGACGTGACCCCGCAGGACCGGGACGCGCTCGGCGAGATGCTGAAGAAGATGCCGCAGGTCGCGAACGTCCAGTACGAGACCCAGCAGCAGGCGTACGCCCGCTTCAAGGAGCGCTTCTCCGGTTCGCCCGGGTTCGTGGAGAGCACCCGCCAGGACGACATCCCCCCCTCCTTCCGGGTGAAGCTGAAGAACCCGGAGGAGTACAAGACGGTCTCCCAGGCGGTGCTCGGCCACAAGGGCGTCGACACGGTCATCAACGAGCAGGAGATCCTGAAGAAGTTCTTCCGGATCCTCAACGGACTGCAGGTCGCCGCGCTGCTCATCGCCCTGATCCAGGTGGTGGCCGCGGTGCTGCTGGTCGGCAACACCGTCCGGCTGTCGGCGTTCAACAGGCGCCGGGAGACGGGCATCATGCGGCTGGTCGGCGCGTCCAACACCTATATCCAGATGCCCTTCATCTTGGAGGGCGCCATCGCGGGCCTGATCGGCGGCCTGTTCGCCTCGGTGCTGCTGGTGTTCAGCAAGATGTTCCTCGTCGACCGCCTGGCGGGCGACGTGCAGCTCGTCAGCCGGCTGGGCTGGAGCACGGTGATCGCGGTCATCGTCGTGTCCATCTGCTTCGGCGTGCTGCTGTGCGCGATCGCCTCGTTCCTCACCCTGCGCAGATATCTCAAGATCTGACGGGAGGAAACCCGCGCGACCACCGGCGCGTCTGATCGTAGGATCACAGACGGACGGGAAGGGAGCCGGGGCCGCGCGGCCCGCTCGCGACGACGCCGGACAAGGACCGAGGCTGATCAACGTGCCACGCGACACAGGGCGCAAGCTCATCGCCCAGAACAAGCGTGCCCGCTACGACTACCACATCGACGACACCTGGGAAGCGGGCATGGTGCTCATGGGCACCGAGGTGAAGGCGCTGCGTGCCGGGCGCGCCTCGCTCGTCGACGGGTACGCCCACGTGATGGACGGTGAGGTGTGGCTGGAACACGTCCACATCCCCGAGTACACGCAGGGCACCTGGACGAACCACGCCCCCAGGCGGCGGCGCAAGCTGCTGCTGCACAGACGCGAGATACAGAAAATCATCGCGAAGTCATCTGAACCGGGTTGGACGCTGGTACCCCTGTCGCTGTACTTCAAGGACGGCAAGGCCAAAATAGAGATCGGCTTGGCCCGTGGTAAGAAGTCCTACGACAAGCGCCAGGCCATCGCCAAGCGGGAAGCCGACCGTGAAATGCAGAAGGCGGCGGCGGCCCGGTTCAGGAGACGGTGAAGGGTGTCGATGACCAACCGAGGTCGGAGGCGGGCCCCGCGCGGGTCCCGTACAGCGTCGCGACGGGTGGTCTCGGTGGCGACCTGCGGTGCGCTCGTCGCGTCCCTGACGACGGGATGCTGGGCCGAGCCGTCGGCGATGCCCGCCGTCCGTGACTTCCTGATCGCCTGGCAGGTCGGCAACTATCCGGCGGCGGCGAAGAAGACCGTCGGCGCCGACCGCAAGCAGGTCGAGTCCGCGCTCGGCCAGGTCCGCGCCCAGCTGGACGCGGCGTCGCTGCGGCTCGCGCTCGGCGTCCCCACCGAGGGGGACACCAAGGTCAAGGCGATCCGCAAGACCGGCGACGACGCGACGGCGAGCTTCTCGGTGAAGGTCGACCTCGGTGAGAACGGCCAGCCCTGGACCTACAAGGGCTCCATGCGCCTGCGCCGCGAGGGCGGCAAGTGGAAGGTCGTCTGGGACCCCTCGATCATCAACCCGGCGTTGAAGCCGGGACAGCGGCTCGCGGTGAAGACCACGGTGCCGCCGCGCGCCCTGATCAAGGACGGCGCCGGCCGCTCGCTGCTGCGCGAGGTGAGCGTCTACGCGGTGGGCGTGTACCCCGGGCACCTCGCCGACACCCAGCGCACGCTGGACGGGCTGGCCAAGCAGGTCAAGCTCGGCATCGGCCAGCGGCTCGACACCGAGCGGCTGCTCGGACGCGTCCGCTCGGCGCCGCCCCAGGAGTTCCTGCCACTGATGACCCTGGAGGCCGGCGAGCACCAGGCGTTGCTCACCCGGCTGAACCAGGTCCCGGGCCTGAAGTTCATGAAGCTGCCCAGGGTTCCCATCCAGCCGAAGGCCGCGCCGGAGCTGGTCGGCGGTCTCGGCCCCGCCACCGCCGACCGGCTTCAGCAGGTCGGCGCCCCCTACCAGCCGGGCGACACCATCGGCGTCAACGGCATCCAGCTCCTGCAGCAGCGCCGCCTGGCCGGGACGCCGACCGTGAAGGTCGTGGCGCAGGACCCCGCCGGGCGCGTCTCCCAGGAGCTGGCCGGCTGGGAGGGGCAGCAGCCGCAGGAGGTCGACACCACCCTCGACGCCTCCTTCCAGGTCCGGGCGGACAAGGCGCTCGCCGGGCTGACCGTGCCGGCGTCCCTCGTGGCGGTGCGGCCCAGCACCGGCGAGGTGATCGCGGTGGCCAACCACGGGACGGGCGGCAAGAACCTGGCCTTCGAGGCCGAGTACCCCCCCGGGATGACGTTCGGGATCGTGTCCGCCGAGGCACTGATCTCCAAGGCCGGGCTCAACCAGGCCAGCCCGACCACGTGCCCCGGCACGATCACCGTCGGCGGCCGGACCTTCACCAGCAAGGCCCGCGCCGAAGGGAACTTCGCCACGCACTTCGGCTTCGCCTGTCAGACGACCTTCGCGCAGCTCAGCGGCAAGCTGGACGTGCCGACCCTGATGACGGAGGCGGCGGGGCTGGGTCTGGGCAAGGACTGGGGGCTGTCGGTTCCCGCCTTCACCGGCTCGATCCCCAAGCCCGCCAACGACGCGGAGAAGGCCGCGATCATGGTCGGCGAGGGCGGGGTCCGGGTGAGTCCCCTCGCCATGGCGATGGTGGCCGGCGCCGCCCGGTACGGCACGTGGAGGGCCCCCTACGTCCTCAAGGGCCTCACCGACCCCTCCCTCACCCCGCCCGCGCAGAACCTCCCGCGCGAGACCATCTCGAGCCTGCGGGCCCTCACGACGCAGTCGATGAGGTCCCTCCTCGCCAAGGACGCGCGCGTCTCCAACGACGTCACCGGCATCGCCGCCGTCCCGACGTACAAGGACAAGGACCGGGAACGGGTCGTGTCGTGGTTCGTCGGCTCCCGGGGCGACCTCGCCTTCGCGGTGGCCATCGAGGGCAAGGTCTACGCCTCCCGCGTCGCCAGGACGTTCCTCAGCCGCACCCCGCCCGTCGCCACTACCACGAAGCAGAACCCTCGCTAAGCGGGCTTTGACAGGTCTTTACGCCCCGGACTCAACCCCGCACGCTTCTCCGGGCGTCTTCCCAGGTGACTGAGCCTTCGCTTGGGGGGTTGCGGGACTCAGTCGCCGTGATGAGACCAGAGCCTCGTCTCGGGGGAGGCTCTGCCGTCCGGACCGGCCCGACCCTGCCGGTCGACCCCGGTGGGCGCGCTCAACACGCGCCCACCGGGGTTCACGCTGTCCAGGGGGAATCACGTTGCCCGCCGAGGCGTTATCCTTGTACGGTCGTCGTGCGGACGTCTTCGGACGGCGGCTTTGACAAGTCAACATGGGGGTGACCGGCTTCGACTTCGGTCGATCGAGCCAGGGGAAGCGGGTCGAGGGTGGTCGTCGTGACCTCGTAAATCCTGTGACGGCAAACCACAACTGCCAACAAGAAGCAGTCCGAGTTCGCTCTCGCCGCCTGAGGCGAGTAGCGAACTCTGTCAGCCCGGGAGCGTCTCCGACCCGGGGTCTGGCATCGTAAGGAGACTCCACCTGCAAGCCCGGTCGCGGGGCGTGTAGGGAAAACAAACAGCGGCTGAGCCTGTCGGCGACTTGCCTGCGTGAGCGCCGGGGCTGAGAAAGCGACTAGCAGGCTGCACCCGGAGAAGCCCTGACTCATTACCGAAGGACGCGGGTTCGATTCCCGCCACCTCCACGACACAGGAAGCCGCCGACCAGAGCGATCTGGCCGGCGGCTTCCTCGTTGTGTGCCTGCTTCATGACGGCTCTGGCCGAGGGCTTCGCCGGCCTCGGCGGACGCCACGCTCCGCCCCATGCACACGTCCTGCGCCGACATCGAAGCATGAGCGACTGGGCCACGCAGGCCGTCGGGAAGAGCTACTACACGTTCTGACGTGTGAGCAACAGCCGATCTTCGCGGGGGACGGGCCCGTTCGTGCTGCTCTGAACCCTTGTAGGGGCAGGACATAAAGACGGAAACCCAGGGTTACGACCTGTTGCGAACCCTCATTAGGGCGATGAGGACACGCCAAGCGCAGCATCTACAACGCTGGCATCGAAGTGTTGTCGCGAACCCTCTTAGGGACGATGAGGACTCCTGGTTGAAAAGCCCCTGGCCACATCGCTGGAGTTGCGAGCCCTCGCAGGGGATGCGGACCACTTCTGGAGCGACCAGTACGCCGCCGGGTTACGAACCCTTGCAGGGGGTGGTTTAACAGTAGCCTTTCACGCCTTCCGGCGGACTGGATACTGGGCCCGGGACCTCGGGCGCGCGTCTTCGACCGAAATCCTGGTGGTGGGGAACCGCATCCCCGGCGCCCCGCGCCGGACTCCCGGGGCCGCGGCGTTCAAGGGGCGGTCTCCTAGCCGATGGCCTCGGCGGCGGACGGCGCGTCCGGGCCTAGGTAAGACCCGAGACCGCGCCGTACCAGGCGTATTCGCCCTTCTCGGCGTCCCAGAGGACGTACAGCGACCCCTCGCCACGCCGCAGCAGGCAGAGGATCCCCGACCCACCGGATGGATGGATCGGCGCGATGTGCGGGAAGCGCTGTTCGATCAGCGCGGACAGCTCGTCGAGGCGCTCGAAGACGTCGCTCATGCCGCCACCCGTTCGGCCGTGTTCCGCCACGGCTCGTCCACCCATGGCGGGACGAACACCTCGCGGGCGTCACCACGCGGCGTCCGGCAGCGCCACCATCCGCCGCCGAGATCGACGAGCATGCCGAGCATGTCGCGAGTCTGTGGGGCGACGAGGAAGTAGACGCCGCCGGCGGCCTTCGACGTCGAGGCGCCCGGGTGAGACGGACGAGGGGGCTCTGCCGCCTTACCCGTCCCCCCGCGTGCAAGCTCGAGCTCACTCACCGCCACAGCCCTCGGAGGTCGGCGCGCGAAGCGTCGTCGCGACCGTCAGGGCCGCGTCGCCGATGTGGTTCGCCTCGATGATCGGCTCGTTCCAGCTCGGTCAGAACCACAGGTGGCCTCCGTTGTCGTGGCACCGCCTGCGCGTGATCGTGTCCGCGAGGCGCGGTATGGCGTCGCGGTGGCTCGGTGCCTTCGGGTGGATCACGGTCCGCTTGCGCTTGCCGCATGCGGTGATGTGGATTGGATCGCCGCCGTGGCCATTGCGGTCTTGGGCGAGCAGGGGGCCACCGCCGGCTTCTGCCCTTTGTCTTTCGCCGGTCGGCCCCCGTTCTTCGAGCATGAGGTCAGAGGGGCGTTCTGTGTGTTGTCGAGATGCCCTGCCTCAACGGGGGTGCTTCACTCTTCTTCAAGAGATGGTGGTAGATCAATGAGGCAGTCCAGCAGTTGTTCTGCGGTCGTGCCTTCGCCTGGATTGTTCTGCAGTACTGACTCTATGATCGTGAGAAGGTCGGGATCGAAGTCTCCGGGTATGGGGATATCCGAAGCGTTTGTGTGGTCATGTGACCTTAGCCCCGTGCCGGCGTACAGTACTAGGTTTGCCCACGAAATCAGGTCGTTCGTGAACTCCATGTCTCTGGCCCGGTCGTCCAGCGACCCGTCGAGGATTGCGGAGCCGGTGAACCCGGTCAGTCGTGGTCCGTCCGGACTCAGGAGAATCCTGTTGGGGTCGAGGGCGCGCAGCGCGATGTTCGCGTGATGTGCCGCGACGAGGAGAGTGGCCAATCCCATCGCGAGGCGGCGGACGGCGAAGCGGTCTAGTGGGCCGTGGTTGGAAATGAAACGTTGAAGTGTGTCGCCTTCGATGAACTCGACTACTGAATAAGGTCCCGTGCTTGTTTCGGCATAGTCGAGTACACTCCCCGCGATGATCGGTGAGGCGTGCCGGGCGACTCTTGTCTCCGCCTCAAGAGGATGGGTCTCCCAGTGCCCTCGCTTCGAACGGTCAGCGGGGAGGAACTTCACCACTACATGGTTCCCGTGCGGCCCCTGGGACAGGAAGTGGAAGATCCCGTCCTCGATCCTGAGCACCTTGGTCAGTGCATATGGTCCCAGGGTCCGCAGTCCAGGAGGCAAACGCGGAACGTCGGGCATGCTGCCTCCCCTCGTCCGGTCACGTCTCGTTATCGTATCTTGACGAGTGGCGAAACGCTGGATCTCAGGGAGTCCTGAACCTGGCCTCCGCCTATTTCACCACTCTTGCCCACCAGCGTTGGCTGCCATGATTGTTGCAGGTCCATTGAACGAGCTTCACGCCGTTTCGCCTGCTCTGCTGGGCGATGTCCAGGCACATCGGCCTTCCATTCTGGAGGCTGTGGACGCTGTAGATCTGGTAGTGGCCGTGGCCGAGATTCCTGAGTCGCCAGAGGCTGTTCGCCTTTTCGTTGCACGACCACTGAACGATCCGTGCGCCCTTCTTGAGCGAGTTGTGCTCCACGTTCATGCAGCGACCGCTGTTCAGGTTGACGAGATGAATGAAGCCGCTCCGATGGGTTCTGCTGAGGTACCAGTACTCGTTCTTCTGGTAGCTGCAGGCCCACTGGTCCAGGGCGACGCCGTTCTTGGTGCTCCATCCGGGAACCTCGGCGCAGATCCCGGAATAGCCGTTCACCAGCCAGTAGTAGGGGATCATCTTCGCCGGTCCGGTCGTGCCGGAAGGCGGCTTGGCCGATGAGACCGGACGGGCGTCCGCCATCGCCGTTCCGGTTCCGGAGACCCCGCACAGTGCGGCGCCGAGGATTGCCGCGGCGATCGCCGACGTCAGCATCTTGTTTGATCGCATGATCTGTTCCCCGCTCACTTCGTGCCAGATTTCGGTGCGGCCGGACGGAAGGGCCACCTGCGCCCGATTGGACACTCCCCGTATCAGGGCGTGAGGTTCTCCGGCCATCCGTCTCGGTGAGATCGATCAAGTAAGTGTTCTCCACGATGGTCGCCCACCGTGTCGCGTCAGTAGGTTGCCATCACCCCCTTTCGGCCATCACTTGTCTCTTCCATATACACGCGGCGCCGCGGTCGTTGCGCTGCACCTCGAACCAAGATCCTTTATGACGCCAGTGGAGGTGCCCCGTGGTCTCAAAGCACGGCAGTGGCTTCATCGAGTATGTGGAGAAGGCCCGGACAGAGATGCACCGCAGAGCCTTCCTGCTCTGCGGAGACTGGTTCGAGGCAGATGACCTGACCCAGAAGACCCTGATGAAGCTCTTACTCCAGTGGCCTCATCTGAACCATGAGAAGGGGCTGGGAGGCTATACGCGTACGGTGATGGTGCACACCTTCATCAGCGAGCGCAGGCGGGTCAGGTGGCGTCGGGAGGTTCCCTTGGACACCACCCCGGAAGCGCCTTCCGTCGCCGATGACCACCGGCAACTCGAAGACCGGCTGCTTCTTCTCGATGCGCTCTCGTTGCTCGGCGCCCGGCAAAGAGCGGTCATCGTCCTGCGTTACTTGGAAGATCTCACAGTCGGCGAAGCCGCCGATGTTCTCGGGTGCTCGACATCTACCGTCCGGAGCCAGACCAGCCGGGGCCTTGTGGCTCTCCGGGCGCTTCTGCGGACGGAGCGGCACTTCCAAGGCGACGGTAGGACCGAAGGCTGATTCGACCATGCGGAGCCATGTCGGGAGGACGGTCACCGCCAACTCGCGGGTGCCTCCTCTTCGAGGGAGTGCGTGTGCGGGCAGGGCCGCCGGCGCGCCTCGGATCGTCCGGCGGGTGATGTCCGTGCCGCCAAGGACGCACGTCCGCGGTCACGGCCACGGACGGCACCCTGCTCAAGGCGACGGAGCGGCTACTTGGTGGACTGGGCGCCCACTGGGTGCGGGTTTCCCTCGGTGATATCGCCTGTCCGGTTCGAGCGCGGTCAGCCGGTTCCGCGCGGGGTGCGGAACCGGCTGATCCCAGGTGTCACGTGGCGTTGGATGTCGGACGCGCAGGGCCCATCGGCGCGGTGGGTCGCGCCATCCGGTCCGAACGTGATCGCGGATCGATCGGCCTACGGCTTCGTCGGGTGGTGCTTCGGCTTGGTCTTCTCGTTCACCTCTACGGTCAGGTTGGATTCGTTGGAGGTGACGGTCGTGTGGTCGTCCTCTCTGGCGCCGGTCGCCGTCGCGGTGTTCTTGACGAAACCGCGTTCTCTGTCGGCTTCGGTGACGGTGTGCGAGCCCGTGCAGGTCACCGATTCGCCCGGCGCCAGGGTGGTGACCGGGCAGGTCAGCCCCTCGGCGAGGTCGTCCTTGATGGTGATGGTGTTCAGCGGCTCCTCGCCCGTGTTGGTGACGATGAACCTGTACCTGATGACGTTCCAGCGCTTACCGGGCTCACCCCAGCCGGCGAACTCCTTGGTGAGGTGCAGCGAACCCAGCGGACGTTCGGACTTCAGGACGACGCGGCGGATGAGGTGCACATCGGTGAACAGGCCGGTGGACGCGGCGAACCCGAATTTGTAGGTGCTCGGAACGGGCTCGGGGGCGGGGAAGCTCAGTACCCGCTGGAAGCCCTTCCCGTCCTGGAAGTCGATGTCGACGGTGACCACCGGGTTCGGCGCGGGCGACACCACGACGTGGACGGTTCGTTTCACCGGCTCCAGCAGGGCTTCCGCCTGCTCCGGCGTGACGTTCGGCGGCAGTGCGCTCAGGTCGCCCTGAAGCCGTCCGGGCAAAGTGGAGGGCCAAGGACCGCTGGTGGTCTTGTTGCTGGTCGTGGCGTCGAGCCAGCAGTACCCTTCGGTGCCGTTGCCGGGCCCTCGGACGGTGACCATGTTCGGACCGGGCGCGGGAACATGGAAGGTCGTCCCGGCGGGCGAACGCTGGGCGCAGCCGTTTCCGCGATGCTCCCAGTCTCCGAAGTAGTTCCCGAGGACGTCGAGACCGATGCCGAGATACCCGCCGTTGACGCCCGGGATGATCTGGGCGTTCGGGTCGTCGTCCGGCAGTTTCTGGGCGTAGCCGAGGCTCCCGCCGAAAGCGCCGGGCCGGGTGAGCCGCGCCGTGCCTTCGGTGAGGAAGAACGAGATTCCGTCCGCCGGGACCTGTGAGGTGTTGCCGTACTGCCATTGCTCGAAGGTGACGTCCAGTCCGTCGGTCGCCGGGATCGGCGAGTCGAACAGGACGGCACCGGACTGGTCGTTGTGCGCGTCCGTGAGCTGGAGATATCCGTGCGGTGCGCCGTTGCCGGGCGGCACCGGGCCGACCGGGTCCTCGCGGCAGCCTCCCAGCGGGTGCTCGCCGTCGCCCGGTACCGGTCCGCGCGGCGCGCCCGTCAGGCAGGCCGACCCGTACCCGATGAAGCGCGGGTCCGCGGTCGCTCTCGTGAACGTCTCGTTGACCAGATCCGAGCCCTGCCGCCTCTCGGCCGCGGACGACGGCCCGGCGGGCGCCACCCCGGCCGACGCCGCCAGCGTCGCGGCCGCGCCGACCGCCGCCGCTCCCGCGAGGACACGGGATATTCTTCGTCTCATAGCATTGACCCCCCAATTCGAATTGCGGGAGAAGAAACCCCCACGGCTCATATATCAGGACTATCGTGGACGGTTGCCCGAATTTTCCTGATCATGGCGCAATGCGACCGGAAGGATGGACTGAGCGGCGATCCCCTCATGGATCGGTCAAATCACCACTATTGCGGGTAATAAGACCTAACCCGTACCGGGTGTGGCGGCAGGTGGGCTCGCCGAAGCTAGATGAGTGCGGGGCGGGGTCGGGCGGCGGTCAGGGTGCGCAACTCCTGGGCGGCTGGAAGCGTGCGGGCTTTGTCGGGGAGAGAACCGAGGATCTCGCCGACCAGGTGACGTCGCGAGGCGCTGAGAGGCCAGGCTTCGATCGTGGTGACGGCGTGTTCAAGTCCGGCGGCGAATTCACGCGACTTCACGAGGCTGAACGCCCGGAGCATTTCCAGTGTGCTGACCGGGCCCGACATCGTGGTCGAGTGAAGGGCCCGAGCCTGATCCAGCGCACCCGTGGCGGCCCGTGTGTCGCCGAGCGCGATGAGCACGTGCGCCTCGCGCCAATGAAGAGAGGTCGGCCCTAGCAATTGGGGTGACGACAAGCCCGATGTCCTGAGACGCTGACTCTCGATGGCCTTGGCCCTGCTGGACAATGCCGTGCGGGCACCGGCGTGGTCGGATCGCTTCGCGGACGCGTACGCCTGGGCGCCGAGTGCTGAGGCGAGTCCGGGGCTGGGCCTGTTCTCGGCGATCGCCACGGCCTCGGCGGCCAGACGATTGACGAGAGTGTCGGGCCGTCCCGACCACTGGCCTTCGGCGGCTTCCCTTCCGCGTACCCAGACCCGCAGGTCCCGGTCTCCGGAGGCGTCGGCAGCGCGGCGCGCGGTCGCCCATGAGAGGCGCGCGCCCCGCTGCTCACCGACGTCGCCGAGGTCGATGGCCAGCAGGCTGGAGAGACCGGCGCTGACGCGAAGGAGCCCGAGATGGGCGGAGTCGTTGCGGTGGCGCTTGAGAAGGTCGCCGACCGCGACGAGATCGGCGGTGAGCGGATTGATCAACGCTCCGGCGTGACGGGCGGTGAGGAGTTGTCCGTGCTCGTGGACGACGGCTTCCCATTCGTCGAGGTCGAGGGGATTTCCCAGAGCGTCGTCGATTCCGGAAAGAACGGTTTCCAGAGCGCGTGGCGGGATGGCGGTTCCGGCGGCTAAGGCGGTGACGATCTGTAGCGCGGCGCGTCGTTTCACGTCGTCGTCCCTCTGGTCGGGAGTTGGACTCTGATCCACGGTACCGCCCGGTTTGCCGGATGGGGAGGGAGGTCTGAGGGCCGCCAGTGATCCATTCGCGTTGAGGATCTCGTCGAACCGGGCCGCCATCTTCTCCGACGGTCTCAGCAGCCCTCGTGCGACGCGCGATACGTATCCGTCGTCGCAGGGGACGAGGTCGGCCATCTGGCGCTGGCTGATCTTCTGTTCGGTCAGGAGTTCGCGGAGCTTCTCGCCGAAGGTCATCATTAGATCATCCCGATTTGTTCGAAGTTGTCCCGTGCCGTCCTCGACTGTGGTGTGGCACGTCGCCGCCCTTTGGCCATTGTGGACGTTCTTTCGCGGGTCATGCAGGCTTTTGACGAAGGCAAAGCATGGGATGATCCGGTCGGCCGGAAGGATGTCCGGTTATGGCGAATGGTTCGATTTTCCTTGTCAGGCTTCGTCGTGGGAGCCGGTCATCAGTTCGGCGAGGTCCTCGGGTGCGAGGAAGGAGGGCGGGGGCGGGGGTCCCCAGGCGTAGAGGCTCTTCTCCCCGGCCACGACTCTCGGCTCCCAGATCTGGTCGTCCAGGATGCAGTCCAGGTCGGAGTAGTACTCGGAGTAGTTGCCGGCCGGGTCGCGCAGGTACCAGAAGAAGTTCGACCCGATGTGGTGCCGGCCCAGACCCCAGGTGTGCCGCTCCGGGTGGTCTTCCAGCATCGCGGTCGCTCCGCGGCCGACCTCGTCCACGTCGTCGACCTCCCAGGACGTGTGGTGCAGGAAGGTGACCGGGGCCTGCTGGACGAGCACGTTGTGGTGATCGGTGGAGCAGCGCATGAAGGACGCGAGGCCGGGCGCCTCGTCGCTGACCTTGAACCCGAGCCCCTCGGTGAAGAACCGCTGTGTCGCGGCCTGGTCGGCGGAACCGAAGACCACATGACCGAGCTTTCGAGGACGGACGCGATCCGTCCTTTCGATGCCCGGCGCCCTCACGTTGGGCCGGGACAGTACGCCGGGGCCGTTGTAAGGGGGAGTGGGTGTGGGCTCCTGGTGTATCCGGGCCGTCACCGACACGACGACGTCCACTCCGGTGACCGGATCCGCGGTGTGGAGGGTGTCGCCGTCGCGGCGGTTGCCGACGCCGAGGCGGCTCAGCGACGACGTGATCCGGGCGAGGTCGTCGGGGTCGTCCACGCCGACGCCCAGGCTCAGCAGCCGACGTCGGCGACTGTGTCGGATCCGCAGTTGCTCGCCTCCGTCCACCGTGGAGAAGCCGCTCCCAGCGGTGGGCGTGAGCCCGAAGTCCGTGTAGTAGGCGGCGGTCTCCTCGACGTTGGGCACCCCGATGGTGACTCCGGTGAGGCGGTGCAGGCCCATCGCTGGCCTCCTCCTGAGAGTGACGACTCTCCCTAAGAGAATCGATTCTTACCTCAAGAGTATGTTACTTTCGTCCCATGGTGAAGCGTGAGGGCGGTGAGAGCCTGGCCGTGGCCGTGTACGCGCGGCTGCGGTCGGCGATTCTCGACACCGGTGAACTCGTCCCGGGGGAGCGGCTCCGGCCCGCGGAGCTCAGCGGCCGGTACGGGGTCAGCCTGAGCGTCGTCCGGGAGGCGCTCGGACTCCTGGCCGCCAAGGGCCTCGTGCGCATCGAGCGCAACCGCGGCTTCCGGGTCACCCCGCTGTCGCCGGAGGTCCTCGCCGACCTCACCGAGGCCCGGGTCATCAATGAGGGCGCGGCGCTGAGACTGTCGGTGGAGCGCGGGGACGTCGCCTGGGAGTCGGAGGTCCTGGCGGCACACCACCGGCTGGCCGGTCAGCCGCTTTTCCTGGACGGCGACCCGCCGCCGCGCAATGGGGAATGGGCTCGCGCGCACATCGAGTTCCACCACGTCCTGATCAAGGCGTGCGGCAACTCCGTCCTGCTGGACATCTGCTCGCGGCTGTCCGATACCGCCGAGTTGTACCGGGCCTGGTCCGCCGCCGGGACCCGCGAGGTGCGACGCGACGTCGCCGCGGAGCACAAGGGGCTGCTCGACGCCGCTCTGGCGCGTGACGCCGACCTGGCGGCCCGGCGGTTCGAGGAGCACGTGACCCGGACCCGGCGGATCCTCACCGAGTTCGGCCTCCCCAACAGCGGTGCCGAGTCCGCCGCCCGTACGGCTACCCCATGAACCCGACCCTTGAGAAGGCCGCGCACCACGGCCGTGTTTCCGCAGAACTCCCCACTTTATGACGGAGGTTTCACATGTCCGCACAGCACAACGAAGGCGAGCCGCGGGAGAACGCCGCTCCGGTCGTTTTCACTGATGCCGAGGCCCCGAGCGACAGCGGTCGTCCTGGACGCCGCTACGTCATCCGGGGCGGGGCCGTCATGTCGATGGACCCCGGTGTGGGCGACTTCGAGGCCGCCGATGTCCTGGTGGAGGGCAAGAAGATCGTCGCGGTCGGGCTCCGCGTCGAGGCGTCCGGCGCGGACGTGATCGACGCGCGCGGACGCATCGTCATGCCCGGCTTCGTGGACACGCACCACCACCTGTTCGAGACCGCGCTGCGCTCTTTCCTTCCCAACGGCCTGCTGTTCAACGACGGCTCCGGCTCACCGAGCGCGGACCCTTCGTACTATGAGTACATCTTGCAGCGGTTCGCTCCCGCCTATCGTCCGCGGGACGTGTACCTCGGCTCCCTGTTCGGGGGGCTCGCCCAGCTCGACGCCGGTGTCACCTCCGTGCTCGACGTCTCCCAGATCCACCACTCTCCTGAGCACACCGACGCGGCCGTCCAGGCGCTCCTCGACACCGGGCGCCGCTCCGCGTTCGGCTACTTCGAAGGCGACGGCCGTGACGAGGCCCGCTACCCACAGGACGCCTACCGCGTCCGGAAACAGTGGTTCTCGTCGGACGACCAGCTGGTGACCATGGTCATGGGCGGCGAGCTGTACCACGGTGAGGACGTCTACACCCGCTCCTGGAACATCGCCCGCGAACTGGACCTGCAGATCGCCGCGCACGCCGTGCCGGGGGCGGGGCTACAGCCGATCATCGACGACATCGCCCGCGGCACCGGCGGGACGACCAACGACATCGGTTTCGGTCCTGACGTGCTGTTCATCCACATGACCGAGATGTCCGACCTCACCTGGCGGCGGGCTCGCGACGCCGGGGTGCGGGTCTCGGTCGCCGTCCCGATCGAGATGGCCATGCGCCACGGCACGCCGCCCCTTCTCAAGCTGCAGGAACTCGGCATGGAGCCGTCCCTCAGCTCCGATGTCGAGACCACCATGGCCCCCGACGCCTTCACCCTCATGCGCTCAGCGATGACAATGCAGCGCATGCTCGTCAACCAGAGGGTCCTCGCGCAGGGCGGCACCACGTTCCCCGAGGACTGGCCGACGCCCGCTGTTGGCACTCCGCCGCTGCTCACCGCCCGCGACGTGCTCCGCTATGCCACCGTCAACGGTGCCGAGCACCTCCGGCTGGACGGGAGGACCGGCTCCCTCACCCCGGGCAAGGAGGCCGACATCGTCCTGCTCGATGCCACGGCGCCCAACGTGACCCCCCTGAACAACGTCCCGGGGGCCGTCGTGACGCTCATGGACCGGACGAACGTCGAGACGGTGATCGTCGCGGGCAGGATCCGCAAA
The DNA here is from genome assembly GCF_900659635.1 of Actinomadura roseirufa. Taxonomy (GTDB): domain Bacteria; phylum Actinomycetota; class Actinomycetes; order Streptosporangiales; family Streptosporangiaceae; genus Spirillospora; species Spirillospora roseirufa. The sequence goes on from NZ_CAACVB010000014.1 coordinate 39,835, forward strand.
TGGAAGGGGCACCTGCTCGACGCGGACCTCGGCCGCCTGCGTCACGAACTGGAGGACTCGCGCGACCACCTGTTCCACGCGGCGGGCGTGCGACAGAACCTGTTCGCCTAGGAGTTCCCCGGCACCGGTCCGCCCGACGGCGCAAGCCTGCCGAGCGGACCGGTGTTCGTGCCTTGCAGGGTGGTCAGGGGGCGGTGGCTCCTACTGGGAGCAGGGTGGGGATCGCCTGGTTGTGACGGTCGACCCAGCTGGTCAGGGCCGTGCGGCAGGCGTGGTCCAGGTGCCGGACCCCGGCGAGGTCCAGTTCGAGGGGCCGGTGCCGGGGCAGGGCGTCCAGGGTGTCGATGATCTGCGGGAGGCGCAGGAAGGTGGCGTTGCCCGCGAGCGTGACGCGGATCGGGTCATCGGGGACGGCGTCCTCGTCCGCGCCGTGGACCTCGATGTGGAGGTGCGAGGTGTCCCAGGCGGACTTGACCACGGCCAGCAGCAGGCCGAGCAGGACCCCCTCGAACAGGTTGAGCGCCACCACCGCCACCGCGGTGGCGGCCAGGATGACCGCCTCGCCCCGGTGCTCGCGCCACAGCGGGCGGAGCTGGGCGAGGGGGACGAGCTTCCAGCCGGCGAAGACGAGCACGCCCGCGAGGGCCGCGAGCGGGATGACCTTCAGGACGGCCGGGAACAGCGCGGCGAACAGCAGCAGCCAGACGCCGTGCAGGACGCGGGACGCCTTCGTCCGCGCACCCGCCTGGACGTTGGCGGAGCTCCGCACGATCACCGCGGTCATCGGCAGCGCGCCCAAGGCGCCGCACACAGTGTTGCCGATGCCCTGGGCCATGAGCTCCTTGTCGTAGTCGGTGCGCGGGCCGTCGTGCATGCGGTCCACGGCGGCGGCGCTGAACAGGCTCTCGGCGGACGAGATGAGCGCGAACGCCACGACGGTGCCCACCACGCCGACCTCGGTGAGGCGGGCCAGATCCGCGCCGTGCGGCGGCTGGATCGAGCCGAGGAGCCCCTCGACGCGGAGCTTGGCGACCGGCAGGTCCAGCAGGGCCGACGCGATCGTCGCGACCGCGACGGCCGCGAGCGGCGCCGGGAGCGTGCGGACCCGGCGGGGCATGCGCGGCCAGCCGACCAGGACCGCGATCGTCGCGACGCCGATGCCGAGGGCGGACAGCGCGGTGGACGATCCGGCGCTGTCCAGGAGCAGGTCCGGAAGGCCGGTGAGCTTGGCGACGCCCGATCCGGGGGCCTTCGCGCCGGCCATCGCGTAGAGCTGCCCGGCGATGATGGTGAGGCCGATGCCCGCGAGCATGCCCTCGACGACCGCGACCGAGATCGCCCGGAACCAGCGGCCCATCCGCAGCGCGCCGAGCAGGATCTGAACGAGGCCCGCCGCCAGGACCAGCGCGCCGAGGACGCTGAGGCCGTACTCCTGGACGGCCTCGTAGACCAGGACGGTCAGTCCGGCGGCCGGGCCGCTGACCTGCAGGCTGCTGCCGGGGAGCAGCCCGACGACGAGCCCGCCGACGATGCCGGTGACCAGTCCGAGCCCGGCGGGGACCCCGGAGGCGACGGCCACTCCCGCGCACAGGGGCAACGCGACGAGGAAGACCACCAGTGAGGCGGATATCTCGCCCCGCCAGACTCGGGGCGACCGCAAGTTTGTGGGGAGCATCAGATCCTCACTAAAGGGGAAGGAAGGCGTCGGTGCCCGGCCGGTGCACGAGGACTGATCCAGTGTGGACCTCGTAGTACCAGGCGTGCAGGGTGATCTGGCCGTCGTCGACGCGCCGCCGCACGCCGGGGTAGCCGCGCAGCCGCTCCAGCTGCGCGAGCGCATGGCTCTGCGCCGCCTCGGCGTGGTCCGCGCCGGCCGCCTGCGCGCGGACGGTCGCCGGCGGCTCGCCGCCGACCTCGGCCAGCCATCCGCGGACGGCGGGCGCGGCGCGCAGGTCACCGGCGCCGAGCAGCGCGCCGACGGCGCCGCAGTGAGAGTGACCGCAGACGACGATGTCGGCGACGCCGAGCACCTCGACGGCGAACTCGATGGTGGCGACCTCACCGGCGGGACGGTCCAGGCGGTACGGGGGCACGATGTTCCCCGCCGTGCGCAGCTCGAACAGCTCGCCCGGACGGGCCCCGGTGAACAGCGACGGGATCACCCGCGAGTCCGAGCAGCTGATGAACAGCGCCAGCGGCGACTGTCCCGCGGCCAGTTCGCGGAAATCCTCGCCGCGCCGGGTGGCGTGCTCGCGGAACGAGCGCGCGTGGTCAATGAAAGTACGCATGCGGAACACACACCTCGAAGAACCGCCGATTCATCGGCGGGAATCAGGGACGGAGTCGGCTGTGAAGGGATCGGACGCGCTCGGTCAGAGCGCATGCGCGTCGACGGATTCGTCGAACGTCCGATAATGCCGCTGCCCTTTCTCGGGGCAGGGTGTCATCCGAGAAGAATGTCGGATATCAGAGGTTGAATCTCAGCAGCGGAAGACCTGCAAAAGCGCGCGGACCTGCCCCGCGGCCGGTCCACCGAAGGCGTCCAGGAAACCGCGGAATCGGCGTGGCAGGGTACTGGCCCCCACGGCGCGCCGCAGGGCGGAGGACGAGGAGGCGTCGGGCGTCCTGACCAGATGAGAGCCAGAAACCCTGCTGGTCAGCCTGATGGCGAGGTGCTCAGGGGCCCTCCGCCCGGCGTGCTCCTGACCGCAGTCGTCGTCGGAGGGGGCGGCGTCGACCTTCCGGGGATTCTCCGCGAGCGCCAGTGCCATGGCCGGCGCCGCGGATTGACCGGATTTCATCGGCTGCAGACAGGTGCCGGACAACAGGTACAGACAACCACATATTGTGGCGACACAAAGAGCGACAGCACTCTGGAATGACCTGTGCCGAACCACTCTCGGTGGCCTCCGTCCCGTCTCGCGCGGTTCCCCTGGCTGCTCGTGACGCTCGATTCACCAGACTACATGGAATCGGCGGGAGGTGGCGGAACGAACTTGTGACCGTCCGCTCACCCGGAAGCGGCGCCCGCCTTCGGGGTGACCGTCGTTTGGAGATCACATGAGAATTATTCAATTCTCGCGACGAGAGGGACAAGTATGTGAGTCATGCAGGTAAAGGCTGGTTGTCGGAGTGCGCCGGGTCCGTACGCCCAGATCACGCGTGTCGTGAGCCGGACGCACGGCGTTCCGGCGCGGTGGCGGAACTGGATGCGCCGCTCTGACGGGTGGGGGAGTCAGGCGCGCCAGGGCATGTGCTGGAGAGTCCAGGTGTTGCCGTCGGGGTCGGTGAACCAGGCGTAGAGGACGCCCCCGTGGTCCTCCACGGGGGCCACGTCCGCGCCGCGCTCGATGAGGTCCCTCCGGGCCCGCTCGATGTCGGCGACGACAAGGTGCAGGCCGCGCAGCGCGCCCGCCGGCATGTCCAGGCCCGCGAGGCCCTCGGTCAGCGTGATCGAGCAGGCCGAGCCGGGCGGGGTGAGCTGGACGACCCGGACGCCGTCCGCGGGACGCACGTCCACGTCGGCGTGGAACCCGAGGCCGGTGTAGAACGCCTTGGCCCGGTCGATGTCGGCGACGGGCAGCGGCACGAGTTCGAGCAGGAACGCTCCGGGGCGCACGGGCAGCACTGGGCCCTTCTCGGTGGCGGAGGCGTGGTCGGGCTCGGTCATGGGCGGTGTCCTTTCCAGGGCGCGGTCGATCGGACGTGGTGGTGGAGCAGGGAGTCGAGCCGGTCGAAAGCCTCGCCCAGGCCGCGTCGCATGGGGCTGCGGAGCATGCCGTCGCGGATCTCGCGGGTGGGGTAGCGCACCGTGGTGGTCACCGCCGTGCGGCCGTCCCGCTCGTCGAAGACCGTGGTGACCCGCGCCTCGCCCTCGTCCCAGCCGTCGTAGATCTCGCTCTGCACCAGCCTGGCGGGGGCATCGACCTCGATGTAGGCGCCCCCGTGGCCCAGCTCCGCGCCGCCCGGGCCGCGGGAGACGAAACGCCAGGCGCCGCCCGGACGCAGGTCGATCTCGCAGACGACGAGGTGCCAGCCGCGGGCGCCGTGCCACTGCCGCAGCAGGTCCGGCCGGGTGAACGCGTCGAACACCGTGCGGCGGGACGCGGCGAAGGTCCGGGCGAGGACGATCTCGGTGTCGGACGGCGCCGCGACCACCAGGCCCGCGCCGGGCGGCGGCCGCGCCGTCATGAGCCGTCCCGCTCGTCGAGCCGCGCGAGCAGGTCGTCGAGCCGCCGGTAGCTCTCCTCCCAGTACTCGCGGAAGTCGGCGAGCCAGTCGAGGGCGTCCCGGAGCGGGCGGGCCTCCAGCCGGCACGGCCGGCGCTGCGCGTCACGGCCGCGCGAGACCAGGCCGGCGCGCTCCAGCACGCGCAGGTGCTTGGACACGCCCGGCTGGCTCATGGCGAACGGCGCGGCCAGCTCGCCGACCGTCGCCTCGCCCTCGGTCAGCCGGGCGAGGATCGCCCGCCGGGTGGGGTCGGCCAGCGCGGCGAACGTCGCGTCCAGGGTGCTGGTGTCCACGAGATCAACCTTCCGGTTCTATAACCAGATGGTTTTGTATTCGGGCGGACGCTCGCCTGTCAAGCGGCGGGCCGGGTGAACGGTCCGGCCGGCGCCCGGTGCTTTGCAGGACGGGTTCCTCGATTCACGATGGGCTGGAGACGGCCGCTCATACGCGGCGGCCGGTGGCCGGGGGACCGGGTGATCCGCATGGTCGGGAACGTGGTGGTCGTCGGAGCGGGCGTCTACGGCGCGGCGGTGAGCGAGTCGCTGACGCGGCGGGGCGCCCGGGTCGTGGTCGTGGACGCCGGGGCGCCCGCCGGAGGCACGTCCGGCGCGACCTTCTCCTGGACGAACTCCTGCGGCAAGCAGCCGCGCGCCTACCACGACCTGAACGTCGCCGGCATGGAGGCCCACCGCAGGCTGGCGGACGATGCGCCCGGGGGCGGCTGGTACCACGAGGGCGGCAACCTCGAATGGGCCGACGGCGAGGCCGGCCGCGCGGAGCTGCGCGCGAAGGTCGCCAGGGTGCTGGAGTACGGCTACGAGGCGCGCCTGCTCGGCCGCGCGGACGTCCCGGCCCTCGAACCGGACCTCGATCCCACCGGGCTCCCCGACGAGATCGCCTACTTTCCGCGCGAGGGCTGGGTCGAGCCGGTCCCGCTGGTCGGGCATCTGCTGGCCCGCGCGACGTCCGGCGGCGCCGAGGTGGTGCGGAACGACGCCGTGACCGCGGTCGAGACGGGCGCGGACGGGGTGCGCGGCGTCCGGCTCGCCTCGGGGCGCGGCATCGCCGCGGACGCGGTCGTGAACTGCGCGGGGCCGAGGGCCGCCGAGATCGCCCGGCTCGCCGGGCTCGACCTGCCGATGCGCAACACCCGCGGCGTGCTCGTCTACACCTCGCCGGCGGCGGTGTCGGTGTCGCACGTCGTCCACGCGCCGCGCGTCCACCTGCGCCCGGACGGCGCGGGACGGTTGCTGCTGCACACCCCCGAGGTCGACGCGGCCGTGCGGGTCTCCGACGCCGGAGAGGTCACCGTCGACGAGCCGGCGGTCGAGAAGGTGGTCGAGGCGGGCCGTGCCCTCTACCCGGGCATCCGGGATGTGGAAGTGGAGAGCGTCCGAGTGGGCGAGCGGCCCATTCCGGGTGATGGGCTGCCAGTGCTCGGGCGGGTCGCCGGTCTATCCGGCTTCCATTTCGCGGTCTCGCACAGCGGTGCGACGTTGTGTCTGCACGCCGGTGATCTAGTCGCCGCCGAAGTGCTCGGCGAGGACCGGGACGACGCGCTCGCTCCCTTCCGTTTCGAGCGGTTCTGAGAATGGGACCGTTCTAATGGTGGATGGCGCTGGGCGGGCGGCCATCCGTGGCAAAGGCGGTGCCGAGGTAAAGCGGTGGCGAGGGTGAAAGCGGTGCCGGTGACAAGGGCGGGTGCGGGCAGGTGATGCCGAGTGCGGGGCGATCGCCTGCCATCCGCGAACGGATGGCAGGCGACACGCGTCGTGGCGTCGCCCCGCAACGCCGCCACCACGGTCGAGCACGCGGATCTCCGCGTGCGCCCGGCCCGGGCGTGTGCGGCGCGGGCCCCCGTGGTGCCTGGGGGCACCGTCCGCGCCGTCCACGATGAGCCATCGCGTGCCTGGCTCCCGAGCCGGCGAGTCCTCGTCACTCGGCGGCATTGGTACGGTGAACACGCTAGGGAGCGCCCGCACATTGGCCGTACATTCGCCGTACATTGCCGCTACCTGCGCCGATGTCCGCATCGAGCGGCCGCTTTCCGGATGCCGGAAGGGGCTTATCGCCATGATCTCAGGACGGCCGCCAAGACGGGGCGCGCGAGCGTCTTCAGCGGTCCCTTCGAGCTTGGTACACTGCGAGTGGCATTGGTTGTCTGATCCTCAACTTGATGGCCCCATGGATCTCTGTCCTTCCACCGGAGTCACTGTTGACATCGGGGTTCACCCGGGCTTTGAGAACCTGAACGCGTGCATGACCCGGGCCCCGGAATAGCAGGCGAGGGCATCGTCATGCGGTTCGGCGTTCTCGGACCACTCGTGGCCAGTGATGGCGAGCAGGCCATCGAACTGACGCCGTTGAAGTGGCGGGTACTTCTCGCGATCCTGCTCCGGCAGGCGAACAAACCGGTCTCCAACAGCTCCCTCGTGGACGCGCTGTGGGGCGAGCGGCCGCCCCGGTCCGCGCTGGCGAACCTGCGGATGTACGTCCACCTCCTGCGCCAGGCCCTCGGCACCGACGACCGGATCGCGCGCATCGCCCCCGGCTACGCGCTGACCGTGAACCCCGGCGAGCTGGACGCCCACCGGTTCGTGGACCTCGTCGAGCAGGCCCGCAAGTCCACCGAGAGCGCCGACGTCCTCACCGCCAACACGACCCTGCGCGAGGCGCTCGGGCTCTGGCGCGGCTCCGCCTACGAGGGGCTGGGCGAGTGCGCCCCGCTGCGCGAGGAGGCGGTCCGGCTGGACGAGCTCCGCCTCGCCGCCATCGAGGAGCGCATCTCCACCGACCTCGACCTCGGCCGTCACGACGAGCTAGTGCCCGAACTGCGCGTGCTGACCGCCGAGCACCCCTTCCGCGAGCAGTTCCGCGCCGGGCTGATGCTGGCCCTGTGCCGCTCGGGCCGCCAGGCCGACGCGCTCCAGGTCTACCGGGACACCCGGCAGGTGCTCGACGAGGAGCTGGGCATCGAGCCCGGTCCGCGGCTGCGCCACCTGGAACAGGCGATCCTCGCCAACGACCCGTCGCTGTACGCGCCGGTGCGCGCCGCGGCGACCGGCGGTCTCCCGGTGCCCGGGTCGTCCGCCGCCGGCGGAGTGCGGGCCTGGTCGGCGCCGCAGCACCTGCCGCTGGACGTGTCCGGCTTCAGCGGCCGCGCCGACGAGCTCGCCCGGCTCGGCGGCCTCCTCCCGGAGGTCGGCACCCACCCCGGCACCGTCGTGATCGCGTCGATGTCGGGGATGGCCGGGGTGGGCAAGACGGCACTGGCCGTGCACTGGGCCTACCGGATCCGCGAGCAATTCCCGGACGGCGCCCTGTTCGTGGACCTGCGCGGCTACGACCCGTCCGGCGTCCCGGCCCCGCCCGACGAGGTCCTCGACGGGTTCCTGCGCACGCTGCAGGTCCCGCCCGAGTCGATCCCGTCGCGGCTGGAGGACCGCGCCGCGATGTTCCGCTCCCAGCTCGACCGGCGGCGGATGCTGATCGTCCTGGACAACGCCGCCTCGTCCGCGCAGGTCCGGTGGCTGCTGCCGGGCTCCGGCGACTGCCTGGTCGTGGTGACGAGCCGCAGCAGCCTGTCCGGGCTGGTGGCCAGCACCGGCGCCTACCGGCTGCCCATCGACCTGCTGTCCTCGGCCGAGGCGATGGACCTGCTGCGCGAGGTCCTCGGCTCCGCCCGGATCGACGCCGAGCCCGAGGCCGCCGAGGAACTGCGGCGGCTGTGCACGAACCTGCCGCTGGCGCTGCGGCTTGCCGCCGAGCGCGCCGCGGTGCACGCCCACCTCACGCTCGCCGACCTGACCCGCGAGCTCGCCGACGAGCGCGACCGGCTGGACCTGCTCGCCGCCCCCGATGACGAGAGCACGGCCGTGCGGGCCGCGTTCTCCTGGTCGTACCGGGCGCTGCCCGCGGACGCGGCGCGCGTCTTCCGCCTGCTGGGCCTGCATCCCGGCCCCGACATCTGCCTGTCGGCCGTCGCCGCGCTCACCGGGCTGGAGCGCCAGCAGGTCCGCGGGCTGCTGGACACCCTGACCGACGTCCACCTGGTGCAGGAGACCGCGCGGGAGCGCTACCAGCTGCACGACCTCCTGCGGGTGTACGCCCGCGACGTCGCGCACGCCGACGAGCCGGCCGCGGAACGGGACGCCGCCGTCCGCCGCGTCCTGGAGTGGTACCTGTACACCACCGACCTCGTCGACCGGGTCATCATGCCGGGGCGCCAGCGCGTCCCGCTCGACCCGCCGCGGCCCGAGCTGCGGCTGTCCGAGCCGGGTTCGCTGGCCGACTCGCTGGAATGGTGCGAGGCCGAGCGGATCAACATGGTGGCGGCGATCCGGCACGCCGCGCAGATCGGCTGGCACGACATCGCCTGGAAGCTCCCCTACACGCTGTGGAGCTACTTCAACGTGCGCAGCCGGTGGACCGACTGGATCACCACGCACGACCTCGGGCTCGCCGCCGCCCGGCAGGCCGACGACGCCTTCGCCGAATGTCACCTGCTGGCCAGCCTCGGCAACGCCTACCGCGACGTCCACCGCGTCGACGAGGCCTTCGACCGGTTCGAGAAGGCCATCACGATCGCCCGTCGCATCGGGGAGCGCTGGATCGAGGCGGGGGCGCGCACGCTGCGCAGCGTCGCCCACCGCAACCTCGGGCAGTTCGGCATGGCCATCGACGACTGCCGCGCCGCGCAGGAGATCTACGACTCCATCGACGACCGGTGGGGCGAGGCGTGGGTGCTCTACCAGCTCGGGGAGATCTTCGAGAAGATCCGCCGCTACGACGAGGCCGTCGAGCACTGCACGCGGGCCCTGGCCCTGTTCGAGAGCGTCGGCGACCACTGGGGCCGCGGCCGGACGCTGTGGATGCTCGGCCAGACCTACCACGGCCTCGGCCGCCTCGACGAGTCCGCCGACTACTCCCACCGCGCGCTGGTCACCGCCCGGGAGATGGGCAACCGCAACGGCGAGGCGTTCGCCCTGTTCATCCTGGGCGAGCTGAAGGACGACACCGGCGACCGCGAGTCCGCGCGGCGGCTGTGGGAGCAGGCCCTCGCCCTCTTCGAGGAACTCGGCAACCCGCAGGCGGCCAAGGTCCGCGCGCGAATGGCCGGGGCTTAGCCGCGGCACGGCACCTCGTCGGTGTACCGCGGCGCCGCCGGGCCGGTGCCGGTTTCCCGGGCCTGGGCGCTGGCCGATTCGGGACACGGCCATGTCGGATTTCAGACACACGCCTCCGGCGGCCTTCTGCAGGGTTGACGGAAACCACCATCCGCAGGAGAGACCACCATGGAGACCTTCCGGGCGCTGCTCGTCGTCGACGCCGAGGATTTCAGTGCCCACAGCGACGTGAAGCTGCCCCATCTGCACCGGGAGATCCGGCGGGCGCTCGGCGCCGCGTTCGAGGCGAGCGGGCTCGGCGACACCTGGAGGGCCGTCCGTTTCCTGGAGAGCACGGGCGACGGGATCCTCGCCGTCCTGCCGCTCGAAGCGGTGCCGCGCCTGGTCGAGCCGTTCCCGCGGCGGCTTCAGGAGGAGCTGGCCGCGGCCGCCCCCGGGCTGCGGGCGCGCGGGATGCGGCTGCGGCTGCGCGTGGCGCTGCACGTCGGGCTGGTGGACGACGAGCGCCCCGGCGCGCCGGGCATCTCCACCGCCACCGTCGACGTCAACCGGCTCCTGGACGCCGAGCCGCTGCGGGCGGCGCTGCGCGGCAGCGACCCGGAGGTCACCTTCGTGGCGGCGCTGCTGTCGGCGGAGCTGTTCGGGAACTATGTCGCGGGCGGCCGCACCGGGCTGCGCGAGAGCCAGTTCACCGAGGTCGCGGTCAAGGTCAAGCGGTTCGAGCGGCTCGCCCACCTGTACGTGCCGACGCCGTCGCGGGAACCCGGCCCGGAGGACGGGCGGGACGGCCCGTCCGGTGGGACGCCGTCCCGGCCGCCCGCGCCGCCCGCGCCGGGAGGGCCGTCGATCGGCGGGGTCACGATCAACGGACGGGACGCACAGGTCGCGTTCGGGAACCAGATCGGCGGCGGCCTCACCCAGGAGCGCCGATGACGGTGATCGACGACGTCCACGTCGAGGGCGACGGCACCCAGAACGCGTTCGGCAACGTCGTCTCCGGCGACCTGGTGCAGACCCAGCTCCAGTTCGTCCGCGGCCGGCCCTCGATGATCATGTCGCAGGACGAGATCGACGACCGGGTCGCGGGCTATGTGCCCGCCCTCAACCACGAGGAGATCCTCGGCGTCCTCGACCGCCACCACGCGGTCGGTCTCGCCGGGCCGCCGGGCGCCGGCACCACCACCACGGCCGTCGCGGCGCTCCGGCGGCTGCGCCCCGGCCTCGGGATCCGGCAGTTCTCCACCGACGAGGACGACGTCGAGGAGATCGCCGTCGGCGGCGCCCGCGGCTACCTCGTCCGCGCGGGCGACGAGGAGCCCTCGCGGCTGCGGGCGTGTCTGGAGGCGGTCCGCGCGGCCGGCGGGTTCCTGCTGGTCGTCGGGACGGTGGCGCAGCTGCGCCCGTTCGCCGAGTTCCTCCCGTTACTGGCGGTGCACCCGCCGCCGCCCGACCTCGTCTACCGCGCCCGGCTCGCCCGCCGCGGCCTCGCCCGGAGCCGGTGGGCGGGCTGGCCGCGCGCGGCGGAGCTGCTCAAGGGCGCGACGCCCGGCGACGCGCGTCGCCTCGCCGACCTCGTCCTGGCGGGCGGCGACGAGCGGGAGGTGGAGCTGGCCTACCGGGGCTGGGACGAGCACCTGCGCGCGTGGTTCGGCTCGAACGGCGCGCTGCGCGACCAGACCCTGATGATCGCCGCGGCGACGATCGCGCCCGCGGACGAGACGAGCGTGTACGGGGCGGCGCTGTCGCTGGCCCGCCAGCTCAAGATCAAGATCGAGGGCGGCGGGCTCGCCTGGTGCCCGTCCACCGGGCTGAGCGAACGCCTCGGCGCGGACCGCGACGACGAGCTGATCGTGTTCCGGCGGCACGGGTACGCCTCGTCCGTCCTGCGGCACGTGTGGGACGAGTACCCGCTGGCCCGCCTGGACCTGCTGTCGTGGCTGTCGGCCCTGCCCACCGACGACGTGGTGGAGCTGAGGCCGGCGCTGCGGCACAAGCTGGTCGAGGTGTTCGCCGACCTGGCCGCCGAGCACGACGCCGTCGACAAGATTTTGCGGATGGCCGCGGAATGGGCGGTCCGGTACCAGGCGGCCGATCTGTCCTATGTGGCGCTGGCCCGCACGTGCCTGCATCCGCAGGTCGGCGGGCGCGTGCGCAGGCGGCTGTACGAGTGGTCCACCGAGCGGCGGACCGCGCAGACGCTCAAGCTCACCATCGCCCGGGTCTGCCAGGTGCTCGGGCAGACGCACGCGTCGGTCGCGCTGACCCGGCTGAAGCACCTCGGGACCTACGGTGACGAGCAGGTTCAGGACGAGGTGTTCGAGGTGGTGCTCGCGCTCGCCGAGGTCCACCCCGGGACCGTCTACCGGACCGCGCTCACGTGGTGCCGGACGGCGGCGAACCTGTCGTCCCGGCGGGACGTGTTCCACCGGGCCCGCATCGGGCTGCGGGTGCTGCTCGCCGAGCACGACCGCGCCCTCCCGTTCGAGCACCCCGACGAGGACAGGTTTCACCTCGTCGGGGAAGCGGCCGGCTCCGCGGCGCCCCCGAACCGGGTGCCGGATCCGCAGCGGCTCCGGAGCCTGCTGGACGTGATGGCGCAGCTCGCGAACCGGGGAGACGAGCAGGTGGAAGCGCTGGTGCTGGCGGCCGCGCGGACGCTGACCGCCGCCGGATACGGCCCGCACGTCCTGCGCGCGGTGCTGGGCTGGACGGCCACCGGTGCCCCGCGCGAGACAGCCGAGCCGCCGCCCCGGGAGCGGACGGCGACGGCGATCTTCCTCGCCCTCGCCGCCGAGACGGGCCCGGACGGGGCGCCGGTGGTCCTCACCGGCGCGGGCGCGGTGGACCCGAGGGCGTGCGTCCCGCCGTGGCGCGTGGCACTCGGCGCGCAGGCGCACGGACCCGGCGGCTTCTCCCTGTTCGAGGAGGTGCTGTGGCGGTGGCTGGACGCCGCCGTGCGGCTGCCCGCGCTGCGGGAGCGGATCGTGTCGATGCTCGCCGACGCGGCGGGCGAGGACCTCGGCCGCCGGATGGTCGTGCTGGAGAGCGTCCGGCTGTGGGCGACGCGGGCGGCCGACCGGCGGGGCGTCAGGGAGGACGTCCTGGTCCGGCTGCTGTATCCGGAGTGGAAGCGGCTGCTCATGGTGGCATGGGTCCGGATCCGCTCCCTGGCGGGCGGAGCGCGGTGAGCGCCGGGGGCGGGCGACCGTCCTCGGGTCGTCGCCCGCGCGGACGCGGGACCGCTTGCTCACGCCTTCCGCGCGGTGGTGGGGTGGGGGCATGCAGACCAAGATCGCTATCGTGACCGGGGCGACGTCGGGCATCGGGAAAGAGGTCGCCCGCGGGCTGGCGGACGCCGGTTTCCTGGTGGGGATCGTCTGCCGGAGCGAGATGCGCGCCCGCACGGCCGTGGCGGAGCTGGAGCGCGACGTGCCGGGCGCGCGGATCGAGACGTTCATCGCCGACCTGTCGGTACAGCTGGACGTGCGGCGCGTCGCGGCGTCCCTGACCGAGCGGTTCGACCGGCTGGACGTCCTCGTCAACAACGCGGGCGTGCACATGCTGCGCGCCAAGGTCAGCGCCGACGGCCACGACCGCATGATCGCCACCAATCATCTGGGGCCGTTCCTGCTCACGAACCTGCTGCTCGGCCGGCTGGAGAAGGCCGCGCCGTCGCGGGTGGTGGTCGTGGCGTCCGAGGCGCACCGCGGCGCGGACCGGCTCGACGTGGAGCGGATGGCCGAGCCCGGCACCTACCGGGCGGCCGGGTCGGTGCGCGTGTACGCGCGGTCCAAGCTGCTGAACATCCTGTTCACGCTGGAGCTGGCCAGGCGCATGGAGGGCAGCGGGGTCACCGCGAACGCGCTGTGTCCCGGTGTCGTCGCGACGGGCCTCGCCCGGGACGTGCCGGGCGGCGAGCGGGCCGGGGCGATCCTGTCGCGGACGCCCGTCCTGCGCACCCCCGCGCAGGGGGCGCGGATGGCGATACGGCTCGCCACGGCGGCGGAGTTCGAAGGGCGCACCGGCGGCTTCTATAGCTCGACGCCCGGGGCGGGGCTGCTGCCGACGGTCGGTGCCCTGAAGGACCCGGAGCTCGGCCGGGCGGTCTGGGAGCGTTCGGCCCGTCTCGTGGGGCTCGCGGCCCGATAGTTTTGGCACGTGAGCGATGCGCGTGCCCCCCGGCCCCCGGCCGTCAAGGACCTTTTCAACGGCGTCGGCTACCTGCTGCGCGGTCTCGGGTGGGCGGCCCAGCACCCCGCGCAGTGGCTGTTCGGCCTCATCCCCGCCCTCATCGTCCTGGCGGTGTACGCGGCGGCGCTCGTCGCGCTCGCCTACGACCTGGACGGCGTGTCCTCCTGGGTGACGCCCTTCGCCGACGGCTGGCCGGACGCGGCGCGCACCACCGCGCGGACGGTCGCCGGGATCGCGGTCTTCGGCGCGGCGCTGTTCCTCGCGGTCATCACGTTCACCGCGGTGACGCTGCTGGTCGGCGACCCCTTCTATGAGGCGATCGCGGTCCGGGTGGAGGACTCGCAGGGCGGCGCGCCGCCCGACCCGGACGTGCCGCTGCTCGTCCAGCTCGGGCGGGCGGTCAAGGACGCGCTGATCCTCGGCGTGGTCGCGCTGCTGTTCGCGGTGGTGTTCTTCGCCTGCGGCTTCCTGCCGGTGGTCGGGCAGACGGTCGTGCCGGTCGTCGCGGCGTGCGTGTCGGGCTATTTCCTCACCGGGGAGCTGACCTCCGTCGCGCTGGAGCGGCGCGGGCTGCGCAGGAGGGAGCGGTTCGCGCTGCTGCGCCGGAACCGGCCGCTCGCCGTCGGGTTCGGCGCCGCCGTCTTCGTCGTCTTCCTCATCCCGCTCGGCGCCGTCCTCGCCATGCCGGGGGCCGTGGCGGGCGGCACGCTGCTGGCGCGCGAGCGGCTCGCGGACGGCGAGCGCCCGGACGCCGTGCCCGTCGCCGGGCACTGAGGCGGTGTTTCCGGTCATCACCGATCTGAGAGAAAGGCGATAAGAACCTGTGTCCGGAGTGTGATTACCGACCCGGACGGAAATGATGATCTTCGCGTAACGTGTGCCGCATGTCCGATCAGGGGGAGCGCGTTGCGCGCTGGACCGAAATGAGCGAGGGCGATACCGGGCGCGACCGGGACGAGCCGCAGGGCGGGCCGGAGATGGACGTCCCGCCCGTGGCCTTCTCCGAGGCGAAGGTGCCGGAGGTACCGGCGTCCCGCGTGCCGATGGCCGCGCCGGAGCCGAGTCCCCCCGCGCCGCCGGTTCCGCACGACGTGTGGGGCAAGGTCGAGAACCCCGCGCCCCGTCCCGTGGCCGAAACACCCCCCGCGCCTCCGGCGCCGGAGGCCCCCGCGTTCGAAGCTCCCGCGTCCGGATCGCCGCTCTTCGAACCCCAGGGGTTCGACGCTCAGGGTTTCGGGCCCTCCTACGGTGAGCCGTCCTACGGTGAGCAGGCGTACCGGGAGCCGCCCTACGGGGAGCCGCTGTCCGGCGGGCCGCTGTCCGAGCCCGTCGCGCCGGCCGGGCCCGCCGTCCCGCCGCCCGCGCCCCCGGCGGGCGCCGACGCCGAGGACGTCAAGGTCGCGCCGGTGGAGGAGTCGCCCCACTGGGAGGGGTCGCTGTTCGACGAGGGCGACGGCGACGCGCGCTACGAGCCCGCCGTCCCGACCGGCTCGGACCTCCCGGCCAGGCCGGGCAAGCCCAGCAGCGGCAACTGGCAGATGCCCGACTGGATGGCCGACGAGGCGGCGGCCGACGCCAAGCTCGGCGGCTCGCCGGCGCCTCCGCGCACCGGTGGCGACGAGTACGACGAGGACTTCGGCGGTGGCCGGGGCCGGCTGGTGCTGATCGGCGGGGTGGGGCTGCTCGTGGCCGCGCTGGTCGCGGCCGGGGGCGTCTACCTCATGAAGGGCCGGGGCGAGGACAAGGGCGCGAAGAACGGCAAGACCCCGGCGTCGTCGGGCGGGAAGGGCGGCCGCGCCGCGCCCCCGGCGAAGCCGAGGAAGCCGAAGATCACCATGCCGCCGGACAAGCTGCTGCGGAAGTTCCCCGGTACCCCGAGCAAGACGGTGGGCCGGGTGGCCGACGCGCGCTCCGGGCTGGTCTGGCCGCGGCTCGCCGCGCCGTGGCAGGTGCCCGGCAAGAAGAGCGGGCCGGGCACCGCGGGCTGGTCCGGGCGGCAGATCACGGTGACCGAGCGACACGGCGGGCGGCTCTGGTACGGCCAGCTCCTCACCGGCGCGCTGGCACCGAACCTGCGCGGCGCCTACCAGGGGCCCGAGAACGTCAAGGCGGTCAGCGGGCTGGCCGCGAAGGGCTTCGAGACGCAGTACTACACGTTCCCGCACCGCACGGCGCCGCTGGCCTCCCAGGCGCTCACCGTGGACGGGCACCGGGGCTGGCTGGTCGCCTCCTACCTCACCTACGACCGCGACGGCGTGAAGGCCACCGGCGAGATCGTCGCGACCGCGGTGATCGACACGGGCCGCCCCGTGCCCGCCGTGGTGTTCGCGTCGCTGCCCAACTCGAACAAGAAGCTGTGGCCGGACCTAGGCCAATTCCTCTCCGGCCTGAAGGTCGTGGAATAAGGACGAAGGCCGAACCCGGTCCTCGGCCGTCACGCGAGCGCGCGCCCTGACCGGCGGGGCGACGCCGGAGGCGAGCCCCGCCGGGAAGATCGCGAAGCGATTCGCGCTCGCACGAGAACGGTCAAGGGTGAGCCGCCAGGCGAGCTCTGGGGCCGGGCTTCTAGAAACGCAGCATCCAGGAGGCGACCTTCGCGAGGGCGTAGTAGACGACGGCCGTGATGGTCCAGTTGATGTAGAGCTGCTCCTTGGGATCGGAGCGGGTGAAGACGTCGTGGAACGGGGTCGCCAGCCAGCGGCCGGCGTCGAGCGTCGCGTCCACCGCGCCGTTGCCGGGGTTGGCGTCCGCCCAGGTCAGCAGCATGCCGAGGGCGAGAATCGCCACCGCGGCCAAGCCGGCGGCCAGGACGATCGCGCTGACGGGGTTGTGGTGTGAGCGCCGCCACCGCCGCGGTCTCCGCTCGGCGGCGGCCCCGGTCCCGGCGTCGCCGGGCGTCTTCCTGCGCGTCCAGAGCTGCCGTCCTTGCCAGGGACGCCGTCCGGCCCGGGTCCCGCGCTCCTTGCGTCCAGTGCGTCCAAGGGGAAAGGCCACGACATTCCTCCCATAGCTCGCTGTCGGTCCAGCAGTGCCACGGGACGGGATCCGCAAACGCGGTCCCTATTTCGGGTGGTCCGATAGGGCGTTTTAGTGCACTTCGCTGTGGATCCGGCCCGGCTTCGCGGGGTCCGGGACGACGCGGCGTTTCCGTGTTCTACTTTGACCGCGGGCGACGGGATGTGACGCGGCTCACCATGATCACGTAGGGAGGCCCGATGGGGTCCCTGGGCTTCTGGCGGCTGGCGCGGCGCGATCCGGAGTGGGTCGCGGCGGTCGATCCGGACGGGACGCGGTACACGGCGGGCGAGCTGCTCGGCCGGTCGAACCGGCTCGTCCACGGGCTGCGGGCGCTCGGGCTGCGGGAGGGCGACGGCCTCTGCGGGCTCGTCCCGAACGGCGTGGACGGGCTCGTTCTGTACCTGGCCGCGCTCCAGGCGGGCTGGTACTACACGCCGGTCAACTGGCACCTGACCGGCCCGGAGATCGGGTACATCGTCGCCGACAGCGGGGCCGGGGCGTTCTTCGTCCACGAGCGGTACGCGGCGGAAGGGGCGCGGGCGGCGGGGGAGATCGCGCCGGACCGGCGGTTCGCGTTCGGTGAGGTCGAGGGGTTCCGGCCCTACGCCGAGCTCGTGGAGGGGCACCCGGACGGGCCGCCGGACGGCCGGACCAACGGCGCGACCATGCACTACACGTCCGGGACGACGGGCCGGCCGAAGGGCGTCCGGCGCCCGCTCGCGGGGATCGACCCCGACGACCACGCCGAGCTGCTGACGTTCCTGCCGGAGATGTTCGGGATCACGCCGGGACGGCCGGCCGGCGGCGCGCCGCACGCGCACCTGGTCACCTCGCCGAACTACCACACGGCCGTCACCCAGTTCGGCGGGTCGGCGCTGCACATGGGCCACACCCTCGTCCACATGGACGGGTGGGACGCCGAGACGTGCCTCCGGCTGATCGAGGAGCACCGCGTCACGAGCACGCACATGGTGCCGACGCAGTTCAAGCGGCTGCTCCGCCTGCCGGAGGAGGTCCGGGAGCGGTACGACGTCTCCTCGATGCGGTGGGCGCTCCACGCGGCGGCGCCCTGCCCCGTTCCGATCAAGCAGATGATGCTCGACTGGTGGGGCGACTGCGTCTGGGAGTACTACGCGGCCACCGAGGGCGGCGGGACGATCGCGAGCCCGCGGGACTGGCGGGCCCACCCGGGGACGGTCGGCCGCGCCTGGCCGGTCAGCGAGCTGCTGATCGTGGACGACGACGGCGAGCCCGTCCCGGCGGGGACGGACGGCACGATCTACATGCGGATGGCCCGGGGCGAGTTCGAGTACAAGGGCGACCGGACGAAGACCGAGCGGGCCCGCCTGGGGGCGGGCGTGGCCGGCCGCACCCCGGGGCCGGGCGCCTTCTTCACCGTCGGGGACGTCGGTCACCTCACCGAGGACGGGTTCCTGTTCCTGTCCGACCGCCGGGCCGACATGATCATCTCGGGTGGCGCGAACATCTACCCGGCCGAGATCGAGAACGAGATCACGCTCCATCCGAAGGTCGCCGACGTGGCGGTGTTCGGCATCCCCGACGAGGAGTGGGGCGAGCAGATCAAGGCCGTCGTGGAGCCCACGCCGGGCGTGGCGCCGGGGCCGGCGCTGGCGGCGGAGATCCTCGCGTCGCTGGAGGGGCGGCTGGCGAAGATGAAGTGGCCGCGCTCGATCGACTTCGTCGCGGCGATTCCGCGCGAGCCCAACGGCAAGCTGCTGAAGCGCCGGCTGCGGGACCCGTACTGGAAGGACCGCGACACGGCCATCTGAGCCGGGCCGGGCCGGCGACGGCCGCCCCGGGGCCGCCGTGCGACAGAGCGGCCCCAGACCTTCGTGGGATCCGGGGCCCAGGCGCGGACCGCCTGTTTAGCGGTCCTAACAAAATCCATGATAGGGCTGTCCGGTGGCGAGTTGGATCAAGGCTGCCCGTCGTCTTCACCCCGGCGGGGACGACCACTAGAATCTCATTTGGAGAGTCGCTCTTGAAATGAGCTTCTCGCCGTGAGAGAAAAGAAGGGAAGTCAGGGCGTGTCGAGCTTGGAGCGCGATCGGATGGTGGGAGAGCTGCAGACGGCGATGCAGCGCAGCACCATGTTCACGGTGCTGCTTCACCATGCCACCGCGAGCAAGGCGGGCATGAACGTCACCGACGCGCAGTGCGTGAACGCGCTGTGGCTGGACGGTCCCCAGACCCCCGGCCAGCTCGCCCAGCTCATGGGCATCACCACCGGCGGCGCGATCACCGCCGTCATCGACCGGCTGGAGAAGGCCGGCTACGTCAAGCGCACCCGCGACCCCGACGACCGCCGCCGCGTGATCGTCGAGCTGGTCGAGGAGAACGCCGCCCGCTTCGGGCGCTACTTCGAGTCGATCGGCCGCACCTTCCACGAGCGGCTCGCCGGGTACAGCGACGAGCAGGTCGCCTTCCTGCTGGAGTGGATCCGGTTCAACAACGAGGCGATGCCGTCGGTCATCGACGAGGTGCGGAACCTCCCCTGACCCTCCCGGCACGTCCGGAGACGGCCGCGGCGGTCCCCCCGGCCGCGGCGGCCGCCCCCGGAGTCTCGTGCCCGGACGCCGCGCCGAACCCGTTCGCGACCGCCGCCCCTGCCGGGCGGGCGAGGCGCGGGAAACGGCGCACGCCGAGGGCACCGGCCTCCGATTCGCCGGTGCCACAGGATCTCTGACCGCTCTGGCGCAGGTCACACCGGTCAAAGGCAGTGATTTCGGTCACATTGGATCGCGAGGGCGCCGTGGCCCGGCGGTCCGGCGGCCGCGCCCCACGGCGCCCGTGATGCCCGCCGCGGCGACGAGGGCGACCGCGAGCAGCGCCAGCACGTACAGGCCCGTCCCCGTCCAGTGGCCGCGCTCGTAGGCGACGCCGCCCGCCGTGCCGCCGACGCTGCTGCCCAGGTAGTAGGCGAACAGGTAGAGCGCGGACGCCTGGGCCCGCGCGGTCTCGGCGCGCCGCCCGACCCAGCCGCTGGCGACGGCGTGCGCGGCGAAGAACCCGGCGGTGAACACCAGCAGCCCGGCCGCCACGAGCGGCAGCGAGGCGGGCAGCGTCAGCGCGAGCCCGGCGGCGGCCAGCAGCAGCGCGCCGATCAGCACCCTGCGGCGCCCCGACCGGTCGGCGAGGAGCCCGGCCCGCGCCGACGCCGCTGATCCCGCGACGTTCGTGACGGCGATCAGCCCCGCCACCGCCTGCGGCAGGTGGAACGGCGCGTCCAGCAGCCGGTAGGTGAGGAAGTTGTAGACCGTGACGAACCCCGCCATCGCGGTGAGCGCCACCAGGTAGAGGCGGCGCAGCCCCGGGTCGGACAGGTGCGTCAGCAGCGGGCGGTAGCCCACGCGGGACGGCCGGAAGTGCCGCGACGGCGGCAGCAGCGCCCAGAACGCGACCGTGAACGCCAGCGCCAGCAGCCCCGTCGCCGCCAGCGCCCAGCGCCAGCCCGCGACATCGGTGACCAGGCCCGGGACGAGCCGTCCGAGGACGCCGCCGAGGCCCGTCCCGGCGACGTAGCGGCCCATCGCGGCGCCGAGGTGCGCGCCGTCCACCTCGTCGGCGAGGTAGGCCATCGCGACCGCGGGCACCCCGGCGAGCGCGAACCCCTGGACGGTGCGCACGGCGGCCAGCTGGCCGAACGAGCCGCACAGCGGGATCAGCAGCCCGACCAGCGCGGCCGCGACCGAGGACACGATCATGACGCGGGTCCGGCCGTGGCGTTCCGACAGCGAGCTGACCGGGATCACCGCGACCGCGACCGCGCCGGTGGCCAGCGAGACCAGCAGGCTCGCCCGCGACGGCGAGACGCCGAAGCCGTCCGACAGCTCGGGCAGCAGCGCCTGCGTGCAGTACAGCGACATGAACGTGGTGAGCCCGGCCGCGAACAGGGCGAGGTTGACGCGGCGCAGGCCGGGCGAGCCGGGGCGGTGCCGCGCCGGGGCCTCCGGCGCGCGGGCGAGGGTCATGAACGCCAGGATCCGCCCGGCCCCGGCCATGCGTCCAATGAGAGTTTGCTTGGAAATCCATGCGGATTCATCATGAACGCATGGATCTCGTGACCGTGCGGTGGTTCCTGGTGGTGGCCGAGCACGGGCATGTGACGAACGCCGCGTCCGAACTGCGCATCTCCCAGCCGGGACTGTCGCGCGCGATCGCCCGCCTGGAACGCGAGCTGGGCGCCCCGCTGTTCGACCGCGCGGGCCGCGGCGTGGTCCTCAGCGTCTACGGGCGGATCTTCGCCGAGCACGCCCGGCGCCTCGTCGCGGAGGAGGAGGCGTCCCGCCGCGCCCTCGCGCAGGCCGCCGACCCCGAGCGCGGCGAGGTCTCGCTGGGCTTCCTGCACACCCAGGGCCCCTCGTTCGTGCCCGACCTGATCCGCCGCTACCGGCGGGATCACCCCGGCGTCACCTTCCGGCTCAGCCAGGACCGCTCGGAGCGCCTCCTCGCGATGCTCCTGGACGGCGGCGCCGACCTCGTCATCACCAGCCCGCGCCCGGACGACCCGTCCCTGGCGTGGCAGCCGCTCGTCACCGAACGGCTCCAGCTCGCCGTCCCCGCCGACCACCGGCTGGCCGCGCGGCGGCGCGTGCGCGTGAGCGACGTCCTGGACGAGCCGTTCGTGGCGTTCTACCGGGGCGCCGGGCTGCGGGTCGTCGCCGAGGACCTCTTCGCCCTGGCGGGCGCCCGCCCGCGGATCGCGTTCGAAGGGGAGGAGAGCTCGACCGTCCGCGGCCTGGTCGCCGCTGGTCTCGGGGTCGCGGTGGTGGCCCCGGCGGCGCCGGGGGAGGAGTTCTCCGGCGTCCGGCACCTCGCGCTGGCCGAGCCCGCCGCCGTCCGGACGATCGGCCTGGCCTGGCCGTCCGGGCGGACCCGGCCGCCCGTCGCGGAGGGGTTCCGCCGGTTCGTCCTGGCGCACGGAAGCGGGCACTGACCCCATCGCGGCCGCCTCGCTACAGTGAACCGAATCGGATTCCGGATCGAGCGGAGGACGCGGATGCGCACTGGACTTCAGGGGAGGACGGCCCTCGTCACCGGGGCGTCGCGGGGCATCGGGAAGGCGACCGCGCTCGCGCTGGCAGCCGAGGGCGCCAACGTCGTGCTCTCGTCCCGCAGGCAGGCCGCCCTGGACGAGGTCGCCGCCGAGATCCGCGCCGCCCACCCCGGGGTCGGGGTCCTGGCCAGGGCCGCGCACGTCGGCGACGCCGACCAGGCCGCGGCCTGCGTGGACGCCGCCGTCGCCGAGTTCGGCCGGCTGGACGTCCTGGTCAACAACGCCGGTACCAATCCCTACTTCGGCCCGCTGGCCGACATCGAGCCCGCCGCCGCCGAGAAGACCGTCCAGGTCAACCAGTTCGCCGTCGTCCAGTGGACCGGGCTCGCCTGGAAGCGCTCGATGCGGGAGCACGGCGGCGCGGTCGTCAACATCGCGTCCGTCGGCGGCATGATCACCGAGCACGGCATCGGCTACTACAACGCGACCAAGTCCGCCGTCATCCACCTCACCCGGCAGTTCGCCATGGAGCTGGCGCCCGGGGTCCGCGTCAACTGCATCGCCCCAGGACTGGTCAAGACCGCCCTCGCGCGCGCTCTGTGGGAGGGCAACGAGGAGCAGATCAGCAAGGTCATGCCCCTCGGCCGCATCGGCGTGCCCGAGGACATCGCCGCCGCGGCCGTGTTCCTGGCGGGTGACACCGCGTCCTGGATGACGGGACAGACCATGGTCGTCGACGGCGGCGCCACGGTCCGGCCCGCGATCGTGTAGCCGGCCGCCCGGCCGATGTTCACCCGCGTCAGGTTTATGGCCTGGAGCAGCGGGGAGGGTGGGGCAAATTTCGATTCCGGAACGAACGACGTGAGGAGCTGATCGTGCTCACGCTGACCAGGGACGCCGTCCAGGTGATCCGCACCGTGACCGGCAATCCCGAGCTTCCGAAGGACACCGGGCTGCGCATCCAGGCCGGGGTGGACGGCTCGAACGCGCTACGGCTCTCGGTCGCACCTCAGCCCGAGGCCGGTGACCAGGTCGTCGAGGAGGAGGGCGCCAAGGTCTACCTGGAGCCGCCCGTGGACGATCTGCTGGAACACAAGATCCTGGACGCCCAGGTGGACTCGACGGGGGACGTGGCCTTCACGATCACCGACGAGACCACGACCTGACCGGCCCCGCCGGGGCGCCGCGGCGCCCCGGCCCGCCGGTCAGCGCATGGCCGCGACGACGGCGATCACGGCGAACGCGAACGCCGCCGTCGTGAGGACGAAGAAGGCGGCGATCACGGCGCAGGCGAGGCCGCGAGGCTGGTCGCGCCAGGTTCGGTGGCGGTCGCTCACTCGCCGTTCCAGTTCGGGTCGGAGGGCACGCGCCACAGTGTCCCACCCGGCCGGCGGAGCCCGCGCGCGGGCGTGCGAGGATCGAACGATGCGTCTCACCAAGCTCGGGCACTCCTGTGTCCAGATCACCCGGGACGACCGGACCCTGATCATCGACCCCGGTTCGTTCAGCGGGGCGGCCGCCGCGCTGGCCGCGTCGGACGCGGTACTGATCACCCACGAGCACATCGACCACTTCGACCCCGATGGGCTGCGCGCGGCGCTCGCGGCGCGTCCCGGCCTGGAGGTGTGGACGTCCCGCACCGTCGCCGAGAACCTCGCCGACCTGGGCGGACGCGTCCACCAGGTCGGGCACGGGGACGCGGTGACGATCGCGGGCTTCGACGTCCACGTCTACGGCGAGGACCACGAGATCCTGCATCCCGACGTCCCGCCGATCCCGAACGTGGGGTTCCTCGTCGAGGGCGAGGTCTTCCACCCGGGCGACGCGCTGACCGTGCCGGCCGAGCCGGTGCCGACGCTGTGCCTGCCGGGCAACGCGCCGTGGATGAAGGTCCCGGAGCTGTACGCCTACACCCGCGAGGTGGCGCCAGAGCGGGCGTTCGTGATCCATGACGGCCTGCTGAACGACATCGGCCTCGCGGTCATGGACAAGCACGTGACGGCCGCGGGCACCGAACTCGGCAAGGACTTCCGCCGGCTGGTCCCCGGCGAGCACGTGGAGCTGGCGGACGCGTGAGGCCGCCCGCCCCCCGGCCCGTGCAGGCCGTGTTCTTCGACATCGGCGAGACCCTCGTCAACGAGGGCGAGATCTATGGGCGCTGGGCCGACTGGCTCGGCGTGCCGCGGCACACCTTCCTGACCAAGCTCGGCGCGCTGCTCGCGACCGGCGGCGACTACATGGACCTCTTCGAGCACTTCCGGCCGGGATTCGACCTCGCGTCAGAGGAGAAGGCCCGCGCCGAGGCGGGTGTCCCGAACGGGTTCGGCCCGGACGACCTCTACCCCGACGCGCGGGCCTGCCTGTCGGCGCTGCACGCCCAGGGCCTGTACGTGGGCATCGCGGGCAACCAGCCCGTCGAGGCGGCCGAGCAGATGGAGGCGCTCGCCCTCGTCGCCGACGTGGTCGGGATCTCCGACGTGTGGGGCGTGCGGAAACCGGCCCGGGAGTTCTTCGAGCGGTGCGCGCAGCTCGCCGACGTCCTGCCCGAGCACGTCCTGTACGTGGGAGACCGCATCGACAACGACGTGCGCCCGGCACTGGAGTACGGGATGGAGGTGGCGTTCCTGCGGCGCGGTCCGTGGGGCCACATCCAGGACGACGAGGGCGCGCTGGGCGGCTGCCTGTTCGTCCTGGACGACCTGGCCGGCCTGCCCGCCCTCGTCGCCGAGCACAACGCCCGCTGAGCACGCCGCCCGAGCCCCTAAGGGACATCCCCTAAGCCGCGAGTAGGGCGTCCGGACGGGCCGAACGGCCGATGCGTGGACGGGTGTCCGGTTCGTACCGTGGTGGATGTGGCCGTGAGTTCGCGGTCACGTCCACCCACGACGATCGGGAGAGAAATGAACGGCCTTTACCGTCCACGCCACGGCCGCATCATCGGGGGCGTCTGCGCGGGGCTCGCGCAGCGGTTCGGCATGACGCCCTGGACGGTCCGGCTCCTGGCCCTGTTGTCCTGTCTGCTGCCGGGGCCACAGTTCGTCGTCTACCTTGTGCTCTGGGTCATGCTTCCGGACGAGGACCGGTACGTGGCGCGCAGCCACTAGCGCAAGATCATTCCTTGCTCTTGGCCGGGCCCGCCGGTGGGTGTTAGATCGGGACACACCACTCCCCAGCGCAGGGAAGGAGCCGCGGGTGCCTCAGGAGGGCCCGGGTCCCGGCCGGGGCGCGGACGGCGGCGCCGGCCCCGCGCACGAGACGGCGCGGGACACCGAGCGTGACGCGGCGCGTGACGCGGCGCGGGACACGGCGCGGGACACCGCGCGGGAGACCGCGCGGGACACCGAGCGGGCGGCGCGCCTGCTCGGGTACCTGCGCGACCTCGCGGGGGCGCGGCTGCGGCCCGCCCGCGACCTCGCCGAGCACGACCAGGTGCACTGGCTGGCGGAACTGCCGGGCGAGGTGTACGTGGAGACCGACGCCGGGCCCGGCGACGTCCTGTTCAGCGTCCCGGTCATCCCGCTGACGCCGCCCGCGGTGCTGGAGGAGTTCGACGGCTGGCTGGCGCTGCGGCACTGGTACCGCGTCCTGCGCGACCTCGCCGGCGAGGCCGCCGGGCACGGTCACGAGGTGGTGCTGGCGACCGGGCTGCTCGGCTGGCGGCCCCCCGGCGGGCCGCCCGTGCACGACCACCTGCTGAGCACGCCGGTCCGCGTCGTCATCGACGGGCGGACCGAGCGCGTCGACGTCGTCCTCTCCGGGCACACGAGCCTGCGCGACCGCGAGCTGCTGGACGGCCGCCCCGAGTACCGGCCCGTCGACTGGGTCTCGGAGGCGGTGCAGGGCGGGCAGGGCTTCGGGCTGAACGCCTCCGTCGGGGACGTGCTCCGCAAGTGGTGCTCGGTCGCGCTCGCGGGTCCCGCCGACGGGTCCGGCTTCGGCTTCGGGCCGGGTTCCGGCGAGGCCGTCCCGTACCGGGAGGACTGGGCCCCGGACCCGGCGGGCGCGTCGCCGGCGTCGCCGCGGGTGCGGCTGGCGCCCGCGCTCGTCGTCCGCCCGCCGGGACGGGCCGCGGTCGCCGGCCACCACACCGCGATGGTCGCGATGCTGGCCGGCGGGACGCCCGTCCCCGACGGGCTCGCCCGGTTCGTGGCGGGCGCCCCGCACGTCAAGCATCTCGATACGGACGATCCGGACACGGTGCGGGAGCTGCTCACCGGCGTGCTGGTGCGCGGGCTGCGCGTCCTGGTCGCCACGTCCGGCGCGACGGCGGCGGGCGCGTTGCGCGCCGCGCTGCCGCCCGGCCTCGCGGAGCTGGCCGTCGCCGACCCCGCCATGGCGGGCGAGGCGGCGCGGG